>NZ_LJCP01000014.1 GCF_001399755.1 Thiohalorhabdus denitrificans
CCCGCAACGGCCACATGATCAAGGCCAAATCGGTGAACGTGGACATCGAGAACAACTACCTGCTCGACAACTACGGCACCACCGCCAACCTCATCAACATCTGGGGCTGCGGCACCAACCGGGTGGTCGGCAACGCCATCGTCTCGGAGAACCGGGACGGCGCGGTACAGGCCATGGACGTGACCGTGCGCAAGCGCTACGGCGATGTGAAGCCCTGCCCGGTGAATAACGCCGACATCACCATCGCCTACAACAGCTTCCTGAAGAAGGGCGAGACCCTGTGGTCCTCCCTGCTGCTCGATGTGTACGACATGGACAGCATGACCATCGAGAACAACCTGGTGACGGGGGCCCGCCTGGTGAAGGACGGCACCACCCAGGGCGTCTACTGGTACCCCGGCGACTGGAACGGCAAGAACCAGAGCTACGCGGCGGACCAGTACCTGGATGACCAGCTCCACGTGGAATCGGCCCCCTCGGCCGTGGACTCGGCGCACGAGCCCACGGAGCAGTACCGGCACCCCATGGCCACGGAGCCTCGGGATAACGCCTACAACATGGGCGCCTACAGCATCTCGCAGTGAGCGGATGCCGAGGCCGAGGCCGCATGGCTGAACCGTAGCGACGCGAGGGGCCCGGGCTCTAGCCCCGGGCCCCTCTTTTGTCGAACGCCCCGCCCGGCGCGGGGATAACCGGAAATCAGGAGAGACGCACATGGCTCAAGGAAACGGGGGGAACCGCTTTCTTCCCGCCAGCGCGGCGGTATGCGCCGCCCTGCTGGTGACCGCCTGCGGGGAGGAGCTGGAAAACGTCGACGGCCTCCCCAGCGCGGACGACGGGACCGAGCAGACGGAGGAAACCTCCGACGGCAATGGGAGCGATTCCGGCGAGTCCACCGGGTCGGAAGGGACCGGTGCTGACGAATCCGGCCAGGAGGGATCGGACACCGACCAGGGCACGGGAGGATCCGGGACTTCGGGCGGAGGGGGAACGGATTCCGGGGATTCCGGCGACGGGAGCCCGGACTCCGGCGAGCAGGACGGCACTGATTCCGGGGACTCCACCGACGGGGGCTCGGACTCCGGGGACCAGACCGGGGACGACTCCGGCTCCACCGACCAGGATCCCCCGAAGAGCGACCCCGCCGAGGGTGCGGCGGGAACCTGGATCAAGCAGGACCCCGAGGCGGGTGCCGGCCAACCGGACTACCGCCCCTACTCCGGGGTGACCGCGGGCAACGGCTTCGTCTACTACTGGGGAGGCGGCCACAAGACCCACCCCGGCAACGACGTGGACGCCTACGACATCGCCAACAACCGCTGGGTCCAGCTCACCGAGGAGGAGAACTGGGAGAACGTCTGGGAATGGGACCACCTCACCCAGGACGAGAAGGAGGCCATGGACGCCAGCCGTCGTGGCGGCTGGGAGGTGGACTTGCTCTCGCCGCGGGGCCGTCCGGTGACCAAGCACTCCTACGCCCAGATGACCTGGTGGCCCGGGCACGGCTACTGCCTGCTCAAGCAGCGCCTGTGGTGCTACGACCCCAAGATGGGCGACGCCGACGGCGCCTGGACCGACCTGGCCAAGGACCCGTTCCCCTTCAACAACACGGGGCAGATCGCCATCTGGGACCTCTCCTACGACCCCGGGCTGGACACGGTGGTCACGGTCGCCGGGAGCGGCTACTCCGAGCGGGCCTGGGCCTACAATCCGGAGACCGGGGGCTGGGATACGGTGGTAACCGATGGCTCCACGGGCGGGAACTACACCGAGGTGTACAGCGCCATGAACCCGGAGACCGGCTGGAGCACCGTCTACGCCCAGCAACGCTGGCAGCAGATGAACTTCCAAACCGGCGAGGTGAAGCAGATGGCCCAGCTGCGCCACAACGGCCAGGCAGTGGGCGCCTCCCTCTCCATCGAGTGGGCTCCGGAGCTGGGCAAGGCGCTGGTGGCCAAGAAGGTGGACGGGCGCCTGCGCATGTGGACCTACGACCCCACCACGGACCGCTGGTCCGACTTCGAGCTGGCGGGGGAGGGGCCGATGAACGCCCACGGCAAGTGGGATACCCTGGCGCGGGACCCCAAGACCGGGACCTACGTCTTCCTGGCCAAGGAGGACGAGAACGCCAACGAAGGGCAAACCCCGGAGACCTGGACCTTCCACCTCTCCGAAGAGCCGTAGGCAGCCGCACGGCACCGGGGCACAGGCCCCGGCCCGACGCGAGGCGATGCAAGGGCCCGGGTGCGAGCACCCGGGCTTTTTGCTTGGCCACCCCCCCTTGGAAGCCCCCTCCGCGAGCCCTCCCAGCGCGGGCCAACCTTCGGGGATATTTTCAACCGCGGCTCTTTCCCTTACTTTTCCGCCCGATTCCGTTAGAGTGTCCCGCCGTCCCGGCAACGGCGCCCGCCGGACTGCGGGCATCGTCGCCGGGGCGGCCAAACCCTATTCCCGAAAACGCCGCGGAGACACGGTTCATGGGCAAGGAAGGCGGCTACTCCGCCGAGGATATCACCGTCCTCGAGGGGCTGGATCCGGTGCGTAAGCGCCCGGGCATGTACACGGAGACCTCCGCCCCCAACCACATCATCCAGGAGGTGGTGGACAACGCCGCCGACGAGGCGCTCGGCGGCCACGCCACCCTGATCCGGGTCACCCTGCACCCTGACGGCTCCGTCTCCGTGGAGGACGACGGGCGCGGCATCCCGGTGGAGCACCACAAGGCGCAGAACAAGCCCGCGGTGGAGGTGATCCTCACCACCCTCCACGCCGGCGGCAAGTTCCAGAAGGGCGGCGACAGCGTCTACGGCATCTCCGGCGGCCTGCACGGGGTGGGCGTGGCGGTAACCAACGCCCTCTCCCGCCGCCTGGAGGTTACCGTCCGGCGCGACGGCGCCGAGCACCGCATGGCCTTCGCCGGCGGCGAGGTGGACGAGCCCCTCGCCCAGACCGGCACCGTGGCCAAGCGCTCCACCGGCACCACCATCCGCGCCTGGCCCGACGAGCGCTACTTCGACGACGGACGCATCCTCCTGGACCCCCTCCGCCGCCTGCTGCGCACCAAGGCCATCCTGCTGCCGGGCCTGCGCGTGGAGCTGGTCCGGCAGCAGGAGGAAGGCGACCCCATGGTGGAGGCCTGGGCCTACGAGAACGGGATGGCCCAGTACCTGGAGGAACTGCTCGACGGCCGCGAGACCGTCTGCCCCGTCTACGCCGCCGGCCGCTTCTACGACCCGGACACGGGCGCCGGCGACTTCCAGCCCGGCGAGGGCGTGGACTGGGCCATCACCTGGGTGGCCGAGGGGGCCGGGCTGGGCGAGTCCTTCGTCAACCTCATCCCCACCGCCCAGGGCGGCACCCACGTCAACGGCCTGCGCACCGGCGCCACCGAGGCCATCCGGGCCTTCGCCGAGCACCACCAGCTCCTGCCCCGGGGCGTGAAGCTCGCTCCCGAGGACATCTGGAGCCGGGCCTGCTTCCTGCTCTCCGCCAAGCTCCTCGACCCCCAGTTCCAGGGCCAGGTGAAGGAGAAGCTCACCTCCCGCGAGGCGGCCAAGCTGGTGACCACCCTGTTCCGCGACCGCTTCGAGCTGTGGCTCAACGAGCATCCGGAAGCCGGCAAGGCCATCACCGAGCTGGCCATCGCCGCGGCCCGGGAGCGCCAGCAGGCCAACAAGAAGTCCGCCAAGAAGCGCGGCGGAGCCCTGGCCACCCTGCCCGGCAAGCTCACCGACTGCGAGTCCGACGACCCGGCCCGCACCGAGCTGTTCATCGTCGAGGGGGACTCCGCCGGGGGCAGCGCCAAGCAGGCCCGCGACCGCGACACCCAGGCGGTGCTGCCCCTGCGCGGCAAGGTGCTGAACACCTGGGAGGTGGACAGCGGCGAGCTCTACGGCAACCGCGAGGTGCACGACATCGCCGTCTCCATCGGCGTGGACCCCCACGGCCTCGACGAGGAGGCCGACCTCTCCGGGCTGCGCTACGGCAAGATCGTCATCCTCGCCGACGCGGACGTGGACGGCGCCCACATCCAGGCCTTGCTCATCGGCCTGTTCCTGCGCCACTTCCCCAAGCTCATCGAGCGCGGCCACCTGTTCGTCGCCCATCCGCCGCTGTTCCGCCTCGATGTCCCCGGCCAGGGCAAGGGCAAGCCCGCGCGCAAGATCTACGTGCTCGACGAGCCGGAGAAGGCCGCCACCCTGGAGAAGCTGGCCGACGAGGGCATCGACCCGGAAAAGGTGAAGGCCTACCGCTTCAAGGGCCTCGGCGAGATGAACGCCGAGCAGCTCTGGGAGACCGTCCTCTCCCCGGATACGCGGCGGCTTCTGCCGCTGTTCGTCCCCGAGGACGAGGAGGAGGAGACCTGGAACGAGGTGAACCGCTGCCTCGGCAAGCGCGAGGCGGCGGCACGCCGGGCCTGGATCGAGGCCAACGGCGACCAGGTGGAAGCCGACATTTGAACCGGGGACGGGCCGGTAGGAGCGGTGGCGCCCACCGCGACCACCTGGGGCTGGAGACTGTTCCCCCAGGCACTGGAAGGCCCGTAGGAGCGGCCTCCCGGCCGCGACCTCCTTCGGTCGCCCCTGCGGGTCGCGGCGAGGACGCCGCTCCTACAAACGATTGGATTCCTGGCGCATTCCCAGAAAAGGCATCAATGAGGGATTTCCATGGCTGACATGACCACCTTCGCCGGCGCCCGCGACGGCGAGCGGGGCGAGGACTGGCTGGACCTGCGCGAGCACCTGGGCCGCTCCTACCTGGCCTACTCCCTGTCGGTGGTCAAGGGGCGCGCCATTCCCGACGTGCGCGACGGGCTGAAGCCCGTCCAGCGCCGCACCCTCTACGCCATGCACCGGCTGGGCCTGCGCGCCGACACCGACCACAAGAAGTCGGCCCGGGTGGTGGGCGAGGTGATCGGCAAGTACCACCCCCACGGCGACCAGGCCGCCTACGACGCCATGGTGCGCATGGCCCAGGACTTCACCTTCCGCTACCCGCTGGTGGACGGCCAGGGCAACTTCGGCTCCCCCGACGGCGACAACGCCGCCGCCATGCGCTACACCGAGGCGCGGCTGACCCCCTTCTCCGACGTGCTGCTCGGCGAGACCGACCGCGGCACGGTGGACTTCATCGACAACTACGACGGCGCCGAGCAGGAGCCGGAGGTGCTGCCGGCGCGCGTGCCCATGGCCCTGCTCAACGCCCAGCCCGGCGTGGCCGTGGGCCTGGCCACCGACGTCCCCTCCCACAACCTGCGGGAGGTGGGGCAAGCGGCCGTTGCCCTCTACCGCAACCCCGACGCCACCACGGCCGACCTGCTGGAGCACATCCAGGGCCCCGACTTCCCCGGCGGCGGGCAGGTGTGCGCCTCCCGGGAGGAGCTGGCGGCGCTCTACGAGAAGGGGCGCGGTTCCCTCACCCTGCGCGCGCGGTGGGAGGTGGAGAAGCTGGCCGGCGGCGACTGGCAGGTGGCGGTCACCGAGCTCCCCCCCGGCAGCTCGGCCGAGCAGATCCTCGCCGAGATCGACGCGCTGGCCAATCCGCAGCCCAAGAAGGGCAAGAAGGACATCACCAGCGATCAGAAGGCCAAGAAGCAGGCGGTCCTGGCCCAGGTGGGCGGCATGTCCAACCAGGCCGGCCAGGACACCGGCCCGGTGCGGCTGGTGATCGAGCCCAAGTCCAAGCGCCAGAAGCCCGAGGAGCTCATGGGCTTCCTCATGGGCCTCACCTCCCTGGAGGTGCGCCAGAAGGTGAGCCTCACCTTCATCGACCTGGACGGCCGCCCCAAGGAGCTGGCCCTCAAGGAGGTGCTGGCGGGCTGGACCACCTTCCGGCGCGAAGTGGTCACCCGGCGCAGCCGCGCCCGCCTGGAGAAGGTGGACAACCGCATCCACATCCTGGAGGGCCGCCGCGCGGTCCTGCTCGACATCGACGCGGTGATCGCCATCGTGCGCAACGCCGAGGACTACGCCGAAGCCAAGGCCGGGGTCATGGAGCAGTTCGCCCTTACCGAGGCCCAGGCCGACGACGTGCTTGCCATCCCCCTGGGCCGGCTTACGCGCATGGACTCCATCAAGGTGGACCAGGAGCTCTCCGACCTGCGGGGCGAGAAGGAAAACCTGGAGCACCTGCTGGCCGACCACGACGCCATGACGGACAAGATCGTGGAGGAGCTGCAAGCGGACATCGCCACCTACGGCGACGACCGCCGCACCCTGATCGAGGACTCCGAGCCGGTAGCCATGGAGGCCCCGGTGATGGACGAGCCGGTCACGGTGCTGCTGTCGCGCAAGGGCTGGTTCCGCGCGCGCCAGGGGCACGGCCTGGACCTCACCTCCGTGCCCCACAAGGACGGCGACGGCCCCCTGGCCGCCGTGGAGACCCGCACCACCAAGTCGGTGGTGGTCCTCGCCACCAATGGCCGTGCCTACACCGTGTCGGCCAACGAGGCCCCCGGCGGACGCGGCTACGGCACCCCGCTGTCCTCCCTGGTGGACCTGCAGGGTGCGGGCGTGGCGGGCATGGTCATCGGCGATCCCGGGGACCGCTTCCTACTGGCCACCACCACTGGCTACGGCTTCATCACCACCTTCGGCGACCTGCTGGGCCGCACCCGGAATGGCAAGGCGGTGCTCAAGTCCCTGAACGGTGCCAACGTACTGCCGCCCCTGCCCCTGGCTGCCCACGGCAACCAGGTGGCCACGGTCAGCGACAGCGGCCACCTGGCCGTCTTCCCCGCCGGTGAAGTCAAGGAGATGACCTCCGGCAAGGGCGTCAAGCTCATGGAGCTGAAGGAAGGCGAGGCCCTGGCGCGGGTGGACCGGGTGGACGAGGCGGGGCTGACCCTTCCCGGCAAGGGCGGCAAGACCGTGACTCTCTCCCCGGAGGCCCTTAAAGAGTACGTGCGAACCCGCGGCAGCCGGGGCAAACAGGTGCCCAAGGAGGTGGTGAAGAGCCGTCTATAGGACGGTTCCTACCCACCGGCGCCTTCCGGCCCGGGGCTTGGCGGGCTTGGGCACGGGTGGCGGTGCGGCGGTCCGGAAATGCTCCCCCAGCCAGTAGTCCCAGTCGCCGGGGTCCAGCTGCATGGCGCCTCCCGCCGGGGTGAAGGTCATCTCCCCAAAGACCACCCGACCTTCGATGTTGTAGAGGTCCACGCGCACGAACCGGAAGCGGCGGGAGAGGCGCTCTGCAACCCAGAGCATCTCCGCCAGGTTGGCGGGCTTCTCCAGGGACTCCTCCGGGGCCGGGGCCTTGCCCCGCACCGGGAGCGGGCGGAACTCCGCATCCACCATCAGGATCCGGGGGTCCCGCCCCCGCCCCAGCATCACCTCGATGAAGACCGGCTGCCCGCCGAAGCAGAAGATCTTGTAATCCACGGGGGCGGATTGCCCCGCCGGGGCCGGCAGGAGCTCCTCGATATAGAGCCGCGGTGGAATCCACCGGTAGTGCCACTCCCCCATGATCGTGGAGATGTCCATCTCCAGCCAGCCGCGGGTCTGTCGCCCCACCTCCGCCCAGTCCACCTCCGCCGGGCTCTCCACCAGGATCACCGTGCCCACCGCGTGGTTGGACTTGATGACGAAGCGCGACGGCAGGTCCGCCCGCGGGGCCTCCCGGATGTCCTTGCCCTGCCAGTACAGCTCGGGCAGATAGACGCTTCCCGCCTCCCGGGCCACGTAGTCCCGCACCGCGAGCTTGTCGGCCAGCCGGGTGTAGACCGGCCTGCGGTCGAACAGCTTCCGGGCCTGGATGTGCTCGTTGAAGGTCCGTGGCGCCCAGAGGCGCGGTACCGGGCCGATCTTCTCCCGATGGGTGGTCACGGAGGTGTACAGGTCCGAGGGGTAGAGGATGGCGTCGATGAGCAGCCGCTTGGCCCGCGACCCCCAATCGATCCGGCGTCGGAGCCCCAGCCCCACGCGCCGGCAAGCCTGCGCCAGTCCATCGGGGAGCCATTGGAGATGCATGACCGTCCTCTTCCCACAGGGACCAGGGGGACCGACGCCCATTCAGGCCGCGCCCAGGTTCCGGATCAGGGCCTCGGCCCGACCCTCGGAGAGCACATGATGGTCCCGGAAAAACGCCACGGTTCTCGGACAGGTAAGCAACGGCCGGTGCGGCTGCAGTAGGTTGTTGGGGTTGGCCACATCCCCGTTCCCCTCGATGACCTTCGGTCCCTCGGGGGATACAAAAATATCCCAGCCGGCGTACCGCAGACCCGGGACCGCCTCTGTCAATTCCACAGTCAATTCCTTGAGATCCTCCCAGAAGGGCACCCGGACCCCCTCCAGGCGCTTCCCCGTTACCGGATGGCGGTCGTGAACGTCCCGGGCGTAGAGCCCCGGCTCCGTGACTCCCCGGCCCAGCACGCCGCGCTCCGGGTCCACCCCGCAGGCCACCCCGCCCCGGGAGAAGTTGTCCACCGGCACCTCCCGCGAGGCGCCGAAACGATGGGCGGCCCCGGCCAGGAAGGCCCCCCGCGCGTCCTTCAGCACCAGCACCCGCAGGGTGTTCAGGGCGCCCGGGAAAATGGACGAGGCGTAGGGATGGGGGACCCCTTCCCGCTCCAGCAGCCACAGCCCCTCCCCGGGAAGCTCCCCGACGTCCTCCACCACCCGGCACCGCCGCCCTCCACCCCCGGAAACCGGCTTCAGGAACAGCCGCCGGCTCCTCTGCAGGGCCTCCCCAAGGTCCGCCGCCCCCTCGGTGGGGACGAAGGCGCCGTCGGCGAGCAGCCCCACGAGCCCGCAGGAGTGGCCGTCCAGGCCGAAATCCCGCAGAAACAGGTGGAAGGCGAGCTTGTTGCCCAGAAGCTCCTTCACGAAAGCGGGGTTGATGGCCGGAAAGCGCAGCTCCACCTCCCAGTCGCTCAGGAAGCGGTCGCGGGGGTAGGCGTGGAAGGGGTACATGCGCCGGCGCTTGGACAGGAACCCCCGGGAGAGCATGTCCACCCGCGGGGCCACTAGGGAGGCCCGTTCCAGGCCCCACAGCCCCGCAAGCGCCCTTGCCCTCCGGCTCAGACCCTGGATCACGTGCCTCCACCCGAATCACAGGCCCTCCCCGTCGGGAAGGGCGGATAAGGAAACCATTCTTATCCTTATGGACGGTGGATCCGCGCTCTGCAATGGGCTGGGGGTTCAGCCGCGGGAGTCTGGGGGCCTTCCGCACCGGCGGGCCCGGTACCGGCCCCGGCGAACCCCCTGCGGGAAAGGGGCAACCGCCCTGGAGGCGGGACGGTTCCCGGGATTCGGGAGGTCGGGAGAGGCGGGAAATCGGGTTGAGGCAACCCGCCAGCGAGGAGGCGGGAGAGCGCCCAAGGGCGCTCCGGGAGCAGCGGTTACGGGGTCGCCGCACGGGGTCCGGTCCGGGGTCAGGCCCCGCCTTCCGCCCCGCCCTCGAGCTGGTACTTCTTGATCTTCCGCCAGAGGGTGGACTTGTTGATCCCCAGGATCTCGGCGGTCAGGGCCCGGTCCCCCTCCGTCTCGTGAAGGGTCTTCTTGATGAAGTAGGCCTCCACCTCCTCAAGGCTCTGCGGGGGGATGTAGTCCAGCGCCTTGCCGGCCACCTCCCCGGGCTGCTGGAGCTCCGGGGGCAGCACGTCGGTGTCGATCTTCTCCCCCTCGGCGAGGATCACCATGCGCTGGACCAGGTTCTCCAGCTCGCGCACGTTGCCGGGCCAGTCGTAGCGCATGAGCGCGCCCAGCACCGGCGTGGTGACGCCCTTCAGGCTCTTGCCGTACTTCCGGGTGTACTTGTGGAGGAAGTATTGCGTCAGCAGGGGAATGTCGTCCCGCCGGTCCCGGAGCGGGGGCACGTCGATCTCGATGACCTTGAGGCGGTAGAACAGGTCCTCCCGGAAGTGGCCGGCCTCGATCAGCTCCGGGATGCCCCGATTGCTGGCGGCCAGCACGCGGACGTCGGTGGTCCGGGGCTGGGTGTCGCCCATGGCGTAGTAGGCCCCGTCCTGGAGGACCCGCAGGAGCTTGGCCTGCAGAGACAGGGAGGCGTTATTGATCTCGTCGAGAAAGATGGTCCCGCCGTTGGCCGCCTCGAACAGGCCCGGCTTGTCGCGATCGGCCCCGGTGAAGGCGCCCCGCCGGTAGCCGAACAGCTCGCTCTCGATGAGGTCCTCGGGGATGGCGGCGCAGTTCACAGCCACGAAGGCGTAATCGGCCCGCGGACTCTGTTTGTGGATCTGGCGCGCCACCAGCTCCTTGCCCGAGCCCGACTGCCCGCCGATGAGCACGCTGCAGTCGTAAGCGGCCGCGGCGTCCACCAGCCGCTGCACGGCCACCATCCCGGCGGACTGGCCGATCAGGGCCGAGCTGCCGAACAGCCGCTGCTCCGCCCGCAGCCGGCGGTTCTCCATGCTCAGGCGGTTGTGCTCCAGGGCCCGCTCCACCGTGTGGTAGAGCTCGGCATTGTCGAAAGGCTTGCGGATGTAGTCGTAGGCGCCGCTCTTCAGGGCCTCCACGGCGGACTCCACCGTGCCGTACCCCGTGATCATCACCACCTGGACCGAGGAATCCTGCTGCTTGGCGAAGCGCAGCACGTCCAGGCCGTCCACCCGGGGCATCTTGAGGTCGGTGACCACCACCTCCACCCGGCTGCGCTCCAGGTAGTCCAGGGCCTCCTGGGAATCGGTGAGGCCGACCACCTCCGCCTCCAGCGGCTTCAGCACGCTGGCCACCAGCTCGCACATCTTGGGGTCGTCCTCGCACACGAGGACCCGCGGGAGGCGGTCGAGATCCTCCGGAGCCTCCTCGGTGCCCTCCCCGCTTTCCGGATCAATCGCTAGCTTCATGGGCCTTGGCCGAGGGTAGACGGAGGATGAACCGAGCGCCGTCGGCGTAGTCGGCGTCGTACATGATGTAGCCGCCCCGCTTGGAAAGCATGGCCTGGGATATGGCGAGCCCCAGGCCGCTCCCGGCACCCACATCCTTCGTGGTGAAGAAGGGGTCGAAGACGCGACTGCGGATCTCGGGTGGGATGCCCGGGCCGTTGTCCTCCACGCTGGCACCCACCATGCCGTTGGGCTCCTCCCAGGTCCGGATCCGCACCTGGGGGTTATCGACCCCCTTCAGGGCCTGGATGGCGTTGAGGATCAGGTTGGTGAAGACGATGTCGAGCTCGCCGCAGCCGCCCTCCACCTCCGGGATCCCGGGGTCCAGCTCGGTTTCCAGATCCACCTTGAACCGCTTCAGCCGACAGTTCAGGAAGGTGTCGTTGACCTCCCCGATCAGGGCGTTGAGGCCGCAGGTCTCGCCGACGCACTGGTCCTTGCGGGCGTAGTTGAGCAGGTCCTGGACGATGCGGGAGCACTGCTTGGCCTCCTCCACCACCACACCGGAGTAGTGGGCGAGGCGCTCCGGGTCGTCCAGGGACTCCTGCATCAGCTGGGAATAGCCGAGGATGTTGCCCAGGGGCGTGTTCAGCTCATGGGCCACCCCGGCCGCCAGCTGGCCCATGGCCACCAGCTTCTCCCGGGTGTACACGCTTTCCTGCAGGCGCTTGTACTCGGTGATGTCCTGGAGGGTGACCACCGCCGCCATGTCCGTGTCCTCCCGGGAGAGGAAGGACAGGTTGATGGAGACCGCGCGCGGCTCCTGACCGATGGTCAGGGCGATCTCCTGGTTGCGCACGGGGCGTTTGTAGAGGAAGGCGTCCCGCAGGATGCAGCGGTCCGCCTCGTTGAGGTCGAGAAGCTCGAACAGGTTCTGGCCGATCAGGGCCTCCGCCGGGCCCTCCATGATCTCCTCGGCCTGCTTGTTCACCGTGGTGATGACCAGGTTCTCGTCGACGCTGATCAGCGCCCCCGGCAGGCTCTGCAGCAGGGCGTCGGTCTTGTTGCGCTCGGCGAGCACCTTGTTTTGGCATTCTTCTACATAGTTGAACGTCGACCGCAAGTTCTCGATCATTCGGTTGTAGTCGCTGACCATCCTGGACATTCGAGGGTCGAGGTCCCCGAGGGTGCCCACCTCCACCGGCTGGAGGCAACCCTCCTTGGCCTCGGCGATTTTATCGTGAAGGGCCCGCAGCGCCTCGTCGCGGGCCTCCCGATGCACCTCGTCACTCCGCGTGCGTGAGGTAACGAGGATGGCGAGTCCCAGGACGGAAAGCAAGGAGGCCCCGGCGAGGCCATCCGCCCGGACCTCCGTCGCCGCCCATAGCCCTACTCCCAGGAGAAGCAGGACCCCCGCAGAAATGCGCCTGCGTGAATCGCCCTCCTGCCACCATGCGCGAAGCCCGGCGTACCGGGAGAAAAGCTCCTTCATGGCGCAATCCTGCCTGTTGTGGGGACGTGCTGCCGCGGCCGCTAGAAAATCAGCTGCAGCCCGGCCGTGGCCTGGTCGTAGTCCTCCAGGGGCGGCACACCGTCCATGGGCTGATCGAAGTCCACCATGGCGTACTCGAACGTGAACTTCAGTCTCTGTCCGTCAATGTAATAGTTGAATCCCGCACTGTTCCAGGTCTGGTCATAGAAGCCGGTGTCGACGTTGTAGTCGGAGTTCTCGTAGCGGTAGAAGAGCTGCAGCCGGCCGGGCCCCACCTTGCCGGGCACCAGGTAGCCCGCCTTGGCGTAGTAGGCATCCAGCTCGCTGGTGATGGGTAGCTCGTCGTCCGGGTTCATGTTGATGGCGTCACCCACGCTGTAATCCATGTAGGCACCGGATAGCGTGGGCGTGCCCCAGCTGAACGGGTACTCGAAGAAGATGTCCGCGGTCCAGGCGTCGTAGTCCTTGCTGTCCGACAGGTTCGGGGCATCGCCGTAGGCCACGTCCGCCTGGTAATCGTAGGAGGCACCGATGGTCAGGACCCGCTGGGTGCCCAGATAGGTGCCCCGGTACCCGTACTGGTACTCGGGATCGAGCAGGGACCAGTGGATCCGTCCGGTCACCCGAGGGGAATCCTGCACCACCTCGTCGGCCTCGCGCCCGTCGGCCACCATCACCCGGTACTGCACCTGGGCGTCGAGCAGGTTGCCCCACATGGCCACGCCCACGTCCCGGCTGCGCCCGAAGGGCGTGTAGGCGATGGTTTCCGCCCGGTCCAGGGTCAGGGGCTCCAGGCAGGCCTCGAGGTTCTCGCGGGTGAAGGTGTTCTTGAACTTACCGACGATGAAGCGCAACGGGTCGGAGAAGTCCATGGTGAGGTAGGCATCCCGGTAATAGATGGAGCGGCCGGTGCTCATCGTCTCGTCCCGGCCATCGGAGGTCGCCTCCAGCTGCGCGTAGAAGCCGATGTAATCGGACCACTGCCCCTTGAAGGTCAGCCGGTTGCGGCGCAGGAAGAAGTCCGTCTGCGAGCCGTTGTCAGTGGCCGAGGTGAAGTCCTGATACTGTGCCCAGAACTGGCCGGCGTAGTTGAAGGTTACGAAACCCTGCTCGCCGAAGTTCGCCGTCGGCCCCGCCTGGGCCGTTCCCAGGCCGGCCGCGAAGAGGAGTCCCCCCCAGCCGGCCCGTTTCAGGATCCCGCTTCCGCAATGCCCCCGCATGGGAGCGCCCCGCTCGGTCGTACGCTGTGAATGCATTTGCATTCCCCCTTCCGTTCCTGGCAATTCCGCCCGTTAGTCGTCCACCGCCTTATAGGTCTCCAGCAAGCCGTCCACCTCGCCGCCCTCGTGGCACTCGGCGCAAGCGGTCTCCGGATGCTCACGCGGGTCCGGGAGCATTTCTTTGTGGGCGATGCCCTTGACCATCAGCCGTTGGTTGCCCTGGTGGCAGCCGTCGCAGGAGTGGTTCACCTCCATGTGATCGGGGTGCCAGGGATCCGACTCGGCATCCATGGCCGGAGCAGGACCCCGCCGGCCCTCGTTGTGGCACTTGAAGCAGGAGGTGGCGCCCAGGCCGCAGGCGTTGGCCACGTTGACGGGCGCCTGCTCCAGGACGCCGTGGTGGATGGAGGACAGGACCCGATCCCCCCAGCCCTGCTCCGCCCGTTCCGTGGCGGCGAGCTCATCGAGGGCAGCCTCTTCCCGGTTCTGTTCCACGCCCGACAAGCTCAGCGCCGTGACCGCCGCCACCACGGCCAGCGCACCGCTGGTCACGCCCAGCCGACTCGTTGCAGCACGAAGCAAACGTTTCATGGACGACCCCCTTCCCTTGGGTTTTCCCGTTTCCGTTGGGACTACTCTTCGCCGGACCGCTCGGCTTCCTGGACCTCGGCCTCGCTAAGGCCCGAGTTGCACATGCAGGGCGGCCCCTGGCCCTTGTAGCGCAGCCCCTCTTCCGCCGAGGCACCTTCCGGCCCCCCGTTGGCCGCGCATCCGGCCAGGAGGGCCAGGGGCAGCATCGTCACAGCCAAGATCCGCAGCCCCGCCATTTCCGCCTCCGCCGTGCAGTCCCGCCTGTTTGTCCCCCTAGAAAGCACCTTCCGTGCCAATGGCAATTTTTATTTAAAAACAGAAACATAAAATTGTTCGCGACAAACAGGTCCATTGCACAAGGCCACAGCCCCCGGGCCCGGACGTTTTTTGCAATGGGACAGGACAGGTCGAGCTGGAAAGGACCAAGGGGAAAGGGGAATGGATGGTAAGGGAGGGGAAAAACCGGCGCCGCCAGGGATCCACCACGAGTCCCCAATGCGGCAGCCCACCGTTGGAGCCTGCATAGAAGCCCACTTTAGTGGGCGAAACAGGGGGAGCCCATCATGGCCACCGTGCGAAACCGGCCATTCGCCCGGTAAAGCGGGCTTCTACGGGAGGGTAGCCGTAGCCGTGCAATGAACGACCGCCCCCGTAGTGTCCTGTCACAGCAATTCGTACCCAAAATGGACTCCCCGGGATGCGGGGTAAGCCCGAAAGGCGACTGAAGGGATGCCCGCAGGGCCGGGCCCCTTGGAGCCTGGAGGGCTTGCCCCGCGTCCCGGGTCCAGCCCAAAGAGCCCGACCAGCTTCAGCCCTCCCCGTCCAGCGCCACCCGCTCGCTCAACGCCCGGAAGCGGGTGGCCACCGCCTCCTTCAGGGCCTGCTCCAAGGTACGCACCGTCTCCGCGCTCATCTTGTCCGCTTGCTGGAACATGTAGCGGAACAGGCGCTCGTAATGCTCCTGGGGCGCCACGTCCAGGTGCAGGGCCACCCGCCAGCCCGCCGCCTGATCCGGGAGACGGGCCTCCGATTGCAAACGCACGGCCTCGCCCGGGGACAGCCGGGTATCGTAGAGCTCCTCCGTCATCTCCACGTCCGCCCCCCAGCCGATCACCGCCCGGTCCAGCTCCTCCCGGACCTTTCCCTGGCCGTCCTCCAGCACCAGGCGGGCGTACACCTTGGGGGTCAGATAGGTGGGGAACTTGTGGCCGGCCCCTGTGTTGGCCACCTCCCCGGCAACGCGGTACGCCCCTTCCCCCGCAGGCTCGGCGTCCAATTCCACCGTGACGGCCTCCCGTACCATCCCGGGGTCGTGGATCCCCTTCCACCGATGCTTCTGGCCCGGCATGTGGCAGGACTGGCAGGTCACCCCCTCCTCGGCGTAGCGGCTGGCCCGCCACTCCTCGTAGGTGTTCTCCCGCAGTTTGCCGTTCAGCTTGGGGCCGTCCTCGGGGAACTGGTGGCACTCGGCGCAGAAGCGGCTGGAGCGGTAGGCCTCGGTGGCCACGAAGCCGTCGTGCGGGGCGCGCTCGGCGGGCAGGGGATCCTCGGCTGGCGGGCCGAAGCGCTTGTGGCCGCGCACGTGGCAGGCGGCGCACACCAGCCCCTCGCGGTGCAGATCGGCGGGGACATGCTCCGGCGGCGCCCCGCCGGTGTCCTCCCAGCCCAGGTCCCGCCCCATCAGGGCGAGCTGCTCGGCCATGGGGGCGTGGCAGCGGGCGCACTCCTTCACCTGCTCGGGGCTCTTGACCCGGAACTGCCACCAGATCCCGGCGCCCATGGCCTGGCTATGCAGGCTGGCGTCCCATTCCGCGAAGCGGTCTGGATGGCAGGAGCGGCACGCGCCGGGGTCCAGGGAGGCCTCCAAAGGCGTGAAGCCCTCGGGCGGCTGCCCCTGGGCGGGGATGGGATGGGTCCAGAAGCGGTCCAGGAAGGCAGCGGTAGCTTTCTCCTCCGCCGCGCCCGGCTGCAGGGCCCACCAGGCCAGGGACCCGCCCGCCACGGCCACGACCAAAATCCCCAGCATCGCGAATCCACGCCCGCCCATGGCGGCTCCTTTCTCTGCCGTTGCCCCCTCATAGCAAAGAGGGCACAACCCGAAAACCTACAATGCGCCCTGCCCGCCCCACGGCACCCTATCACCCACCAACAAGACCGGAAGTGAGGTCACCCTACCTGAGGAAGCCGTGGGAGGGGTCCGCGACCCCGACCCGTTACCTGGGCCCACAGCCCGTCGCGGTCCCGGACCGCTCCCACAGGCCTCGTTTCAGCCAACCAGCAAAAGAGCCCCGGCCACCGCAGTGGCCGGGGCTCCGCTTGCCGCGGGAGGAAGAACGCTCAGCCGCAGCCCTGCTCGGGGACGGCCACGTCGCCGTCATCGCCGCCCGAGGACCCACCGGAATCATCCGCGTCCGGATCGTAGTTGATCCAGCGGCTGGCCTCGGGGATGTCCGCCCGCCAGGGGGAGTCCGACGCTAGGTTGTAGGTGCCTTCCTTGTTCTGGTGGTAGGCCATTTTGCCCCACTGCATCCAGGCGCCGTCGTAGAAGCGGGTGGGCTTGCCCAGCACCACACCGCTGGCAATGCCGGTGATCATGGCGCGGTAGGTAGTCACACAGTAGGTGATCACCGTCTGGCCGTCCTCGTAGCCCAGGCCGTCCAGCTTGGATTGCAGGGCGGGCTTGCTCAGATACCGGTAGCCCTCATCAGCCACCAGCAGCTCGCCGTAGGGCAGGTTCTCCGCGGTACGCACGTGGCCCTCGAAGGCGTAGCCGCGACCCTGGTTCTCCAGGCCGTAGTACTCCTCGGCGGAGCGGGCGTCCCAGAGGAGATAGCCGCCGGAAGGCACGCCCTCGCTCTCAGCCACCATCTTCAGCAGTCCCTCGTAGCTGATCATGAGGTCCATGTTGGCTTCGGGGAGATCCGCAGCTGGGGTTGGTGCAGTAGCCACTGAACCATCAGCAATGGAGGGGTTGTAATGGCCGGTAACCACGGTGGATGGATCCGTATTTTCCTGAACGCTGGATAGGTCTCCCTGGCTGGCGTGGTATTGAGCCCCACCGTTCAGCATGGCCAGATTCTCGGCCGGTGCCCCCCAGTAGCGCAGCGCATACCAGACACGACCCATCTGCATATTGGCGAAACCGCCGCCCTTGCCCATGGCCACCACCACCATGTCACTGGTGGGATCGATATTGTACTTGGCCATGAAGTTATTGATGCCGGACTCGCTGGGGACCATGGCCACGGAGTCCATGACCCCGTTGTTCCGGTTCTCCCGCACATCCATGTGGCTCACCACATAGGTGCGGACGTTGTTTCCGTCTCCATTACCGGTGTTCTGCTGGAAGTAGGTCCCGCCGCCGGTCCAATTGCCGTCGTCGTCGTAGTTTCCGCCATCGGCCACCTCCAGGATCACCAAATCGCCGCTGAAGCCGGAGGGCTTATTTCCCGCCGGCCAGTCGTTCATCCAGGCTTCCAGGGTCCCCGCCGTGATCAACCCGTTGGTGTTGTTGCTGTAGTCGGCATCCGACTCCTGAGCGATGTCCGCCGGGGACTGCAGCGACGGCGAGCCGCTCTTCGCCGCAAAGTCCGTGTCCGGGATCACGGAGGCACTCTCGGCGTAGGAGTCCACCCCCGTGGGCCGATCCACCGTGGACGGGTCGTTGTAGTTCACCGGGTCCGAGGTCCCGTTCATGTACTCGGTGACGGTCTTGTTGTCCGCTTCGTCGCCGCAGCCGCTCAGGGCGAGGACGCCCGCCACCGTCAGTGCGCCCGCCCGTGCTCCGGTTCCGAAGAACCGGCGAATGGCCGGATTGGTGTGTGAAGCCATCGCGTTTCCCCCTCATGGCTTGTCGGTTTCCGGGCCGAGGATTGAAGTTGTGCCCGTCCACCTCTTTGCAGGGGGCGTGCCAAACACAAAAACCCCAAAAATTCAGAACACTAAAAAGATTCCCCCGTAGGGGCCCGGATTGCAGAACCAAGCCGAGGGCAGAGAATCTTGCCAAATGCAATACGGACATCCCGGGCTGTCCGATACAGTGTGAACGGTTTCAGATTCGCCCGCTGAAGCAAGCTCCTACAGGTAGCGGCAATGGGTTGTAGGAGCCCACTTCAGTGGGCGATTGGTCGACCTGCTAAAGCAGGTTTCTTTCGCCGGACCGAACAACAAAAAAGCCGCCCGAAGGCGGCTTGGCTTCCCGAAGGGCATGGCTGCCCTGCTTCACAGCTCCCTACCAGCAGAACACCCGGTCCGCCTCGGTCAGGGCACTGAACAGCTCGGCGTCGAACTCCTCGGGGCCGGCCTCGCGCTCGGCGAGGCAGACCGTGCGACAGGAGTGGGCGTCGTCCAGGGCGTCGAGGACGCTGTTCACTCCCTCGCTGAGGTCCTCCCGTCTGCGGACCACGTGCAGTATCTCCATGGTCGGGCTCCTCCCGGTTCTCGGAATCTACAGGGCCAGCACCGCGTCGTAGCCGGGCAGGCGCTCGGCCAGGGCGGCGGGGGCCACGCTTCCGCCCGGGGCCTCGTGGCCGGGCACGGCGGACACCGGCTCCACGTCGGCGAACTCCAGCACCTCCATCTGCTCCTCCACGGCCGGCGTGTCGGCCAGCGGCTCGTCGAGGACATAGACGTCCACCGCGTGGTCCGTCAGCGTCATGCCCCCGGCCACCCGGAGGGCCTCCGCCTGGTTGTGGCGGACCAAAACCGCAACCTGCTTCTCCGTCATGGGCTCCTCCTTGCGCAGGCCCGACGGCTCGGGCCGGCTCCCTCGTTCTCGTGCCCGCCCCGGGCGGGGCGGGGTCTCGATCAAAGCACCAGGACCTTCTCGGCCCAGCCCATCATCAGGGCGTTCTGGTACTGGCTGGCGTACTGGTAGCCCGGCAGCGGCTCCCCGAGCTTGAAGCGCTCCCAGCTGTGCTCGCAGACGGTGACCCCGGCGCCGGCCTCCTCGGCGGCGGCGCGGAACTCGGGGTCCTGCAGCACCTTAACGCCGGCGTCGGTGAGGAAGCAGGCCGCCTCCGCCCCGTTGGCCGCCGCCTGCCGCAGAAGGCCGGTGGCGCAGCCGGGGAATTCGTCCGTGGCCACCAGGACTCCGATCTTGCTCAATGCCTTTTCCTCCCCTTTGCCGCGCGGATCCCGGCCGCGCGGTCCGCTGGCTAAAAGTTGGCTACCCAGATGGAATAGCCGATGAATACAAGACAGACTGCCCAGATCGCCGCCAATGGCCGGTTCATGGCTTGCATTCCCCCTCTCCTACAGTTTCCGGATCTTCCAGCAGAAGCTGCCGCCGCTGTCCTGCTTCTCCAGCAGCTCGTTGCCCTCGGATTCGCACATGGACTCGATGGACTCCCCCGAGGAGGGGTTGTCGAAGATCAGCGCCAGGATCTCCCCGGAACCCATCTTGCCCAGGGCCTTCTTGGTATACATCTGCGGGTGGGGGCAGACGTAGCCCGTGACGTCCAGCTGGTACTCGCCTTCGCCGGTCTTCTCGAACTTCACCGCCATGATCGTTCTCCTATCGATACGCGGGGCCGGCCCGGGGCCGGCCCACTCCCGTCGTTTACAGGTCGAAGTCCATCTCTTTCGCGGCCTTGCGGTCCACCCACCAGTTAAAGACCTGCACAGCGGCGTAGGCGCCGATCGCCATGCCGGCCAGGAAGATCCAGCCGCTGAGGTCGCCGTTGGTGACGGCGGCGAAGAAGGCACCGATGTTGCAGCCCATGGCCAGGCGGGCGCCGATGCCCATGAGCGTGCCGCCCACCAGGGCGAAGATGGCGGTCTCCAGGTTGGGCTTCTTCCATTTGAACTCCCGGTTGACCAGGGCAATCATCATGGCGCCCAGGATGATGCCGATGGACATGAGCAGCGGGGCGTTCAGGAACGGGTTGGGCAGCCCGTTCTCCAGGCCGAAGTAGATGTTGTCCATGTAATTGAAGCCCATCCGCTCCATCACCCAGCCGCCCAGCTGGGCCTCCTGGGTGGTGATGTACCAGTAGCCCGGATCGAACACCGTGTTCTGGATGGAGAGGCCGGTGTCATGGCCCATGCGGCCCATGAGCTCGCCGAAGTTGAAGATGTCGTACTTCTCCCGGAGCCCGCCGATCACCCACATCTGCAGGCCGGCGAACACGCCCAGCCCCAGGCCGGCCAGGGCCGTCTTCTTGGAGGAGGTGAGCAGGGCCCAGATGCCGCGCAGCTCGTTGCGCAAACCCACGGGGCCCTCGGTGAGGCCCTCGCGGCGCAGATAGCCCTTGCGGAAATAGAAAGCGTAGAGCACCAGCACGATGGCCAGGGCGGGCAGGATGGCGCCCAGCAGGGCGTTGCCCAGGAAGGCCCCCGCCACGGTGCCCTCCATGCCGAGCAGGCCGGCCACGGTGCCGCCGGAAAGCTCCCAGATGTAGCCGGCCATGAACTGGTCGAACCAGCCCTCGGTCACGGACAGGCTTTCCGGCATCCCGGTGGCCGCGGCGTTCTCCGACCAGGACTCGGGCACCAGGCCGTCCGTCCAGGTGCCGGTGGCCACGAACCAGGCCTGGGAGAAGGAGATGGCCACCAGCACCAGCATGGAGCCGCCGTTGCCCTCCCCGGCCTTGTACAGAGAGCCGGAGGCGCAGCCGCCGGTGAAGACGATGCCGAACCCGAAGATGGCCGCCCCGATCAGGATGTGCCAGCCCAGGGGATGCGGGTGGAACGGGCTGATCCCCGCGGCGGTGACCGCCGCGGCCGTCAGGGAGTACAGCACCACCGCGATCATCACCCCCACCGCCATGCGCGGGACGTTCATGCTGAACAGGTCCCGCACCGCGGAGGCCATGCAGAACCGGCCGTACTGCAGCAGGATGCCGTACACCAGGCCGAACCAGAGGTAGGAGATCAGGTAGATCCAGCGCTGGTCCACGGACAGCGCCCACATGGAGGCCACGGTCGCCGCCCCGAGCACCCCCAGGGCGTAGAGGGGGCCCCGGTTCTCCTGCGCCTTCGCGACCTGGGCGCCCGCCTCCGCCGACGCGCCCGCGTTCGTTCCGTTCGCCATTTCCTCTCCCCTTGTTAACCGGCAGAACCGCGTGCCGAGGACATCGTGACCGGATTTTCCGCCCTCTATTAAGCAGGCTCCGTGCCAACCTTACATATCTTTGTTTTTTAATGTTTTTTCTTCATTGAACCCCTTCCCGCGCCATCGCAAATTTCACTCGCCCCCGCTTACGCCGGGGAGCCGGCTGAAATTTGCAATGCGGGTAGGGAGAGGCCATTCCGGGGCGGGGCGCGGACGTGGTGGTCACCAACCACGATCGGGTGCCGGCGGACCCGGCCCTTGGCGAGAGGGCTGGGGGTGTGGGGCGGTGGGGTGTCGGTATGGCAAAGGGTGGAGGGGACCGCGGTGGGGCGGCTCACTGGTCGCGGCGGGGGCCGCCGCTCCTACAAAAGATCGGAGAGGCCCATTGGCCGGTGTAGGAACGGCCTCCAGGTCGCGACAATTGCGCCCCGGACGGCGGGTCGCGAGCTGGAGCTCGCTCCTACACCGGCTTACAAGCCTCTGGTAGGCGCGCCTCTCCGGCAGGATTCGCCGAAAAGGGCATAACAAGAATTGAAGCGGTCGCGGCGCGGCCGCCGCTCCTACAACGGCAAAGGGGCCGGTAGGAGCGGCGGCCCCCGCCGCGACCAGCCAGCCAGGGTGCCGCGACAGGTGGGCCGCTCCAGGGGGAGCCGGCCGGAGGGGCGAACGTTCAGGAGGCCAGCGCCTCCATCACCGTCTGGGCGGCGTGGCGGCTGGACTGCGGGTTCTGACCCGTGATCAGGTTTCCGTCCACCTCCACGTGGTCCTCCCAGTCGTCGGCGGCCACCACCTTGCCGCCGGCCTCCCGCAGGCGGCTCTCGAGGAGAAACGGCATCAGGGCTTTTAGCTGGACGGCCTCCTCCTCGCCGTTGGTGAAAACGGTCAAGGTGTGGCCTTCCACGATGGGACGGCCGTCGGGGCCGTTGGCGTGCACCAGGGCGGCGGGGCCGTGACAGACCCCGGAGATAACCTTGTCGTCGGCGTTCATGCGCTCGATGACCCGGATCAGCTCGGCGTTATCCGGGAAGTCGAACATGGTGCCGTGGCCGCCGGGCAGGAAGATCGCGTCGAAGTCCTCCTGCGCCACCTCCTCCAGGGGCCTGGTGGCCTGGATAACGGGCCAGGCCTCGTCCCCGCTGGTGTCCTCCGGGGCGCTGCGCGGATCGATGGGGGCCGGGCCGCCCCTGGGGCTGGCCACCACCACCTCCGCGCCCTGGTCGCGGAAGAGCCGGTACGGGACGGCGAACTCCTCGTACCAGAGGCCGGTGGCGTGCTCCTCGTCGATGCGGTCATGGCTGGTTACCACCATCAGGATCCTGGGTGGGTTGTTCATGGCAGAACCTCCCTGCAGAAGAATAACTATTCTTATCGTTATCACCCCCGCGCACCGGCTCTGCAACGATCTGCGGGTTCAGCCCGCGCCCGGAGGGGATTCATCCGGATGCGCGTCGCCTTAAACCTTGGTGCTCGACAGCCGGGTTAGAATGAGGCGCTCAAACGCAACCCGGAAGCCTCGGCCCCCATGCCTACCGAAGAAGCCAAGACCCGCATACGCGCCGCCTTCGAGCGCATCAAGCAGACCCTGCCGGAGTTCCGGGACCGCAAGGTGCAGCGGTGGATGATCGCGGAGGTGGGCCGGACCCTCTCGGCGGAGGACGACGGCCCGGGCATCCTCGCCCTGGAGGCGGGCACGGGGACGGGCAAGTCCCTGGGCTACCTGCTGCCGGGCATCGTGGTGGCCCAGGAGGAGCAGCGGACCCTGGTGGTCTCCACCGGCACGGTGGCGCTGCAGGAGCAGCTGCTGCACAAGGACCTGCCGCTGGTGGCGCAATACGGGGGGCTGGAGTTCCGCTCCCAGCTGGCCAAGGGCCGCGGGCGTTACGCCTGCATCCGGGACCTGGAGCGGGCGGCGGTGGACGACGAGGGCGACCAGATGGCCCTGGACGGCGCCCTCTGGGCGCAGCGGCCCTCCCGGGACGACGCCGAGACGGTGGCCGCCATGCACCGCGCCTGGAGCGCCGACGACTGGGACGGCGACCTGGACGCCTGGCCCGACGCCCTGTCCGGGGCCGTGCGCTCCCTGGTAACCACCAACCGCCACGGCTGCACGGGCGGCGCCTGCGCCCACCGCGAGCATTGCCCCTACTACCGCGACCGCGACCGGGTGTGGGGCGCGGACGTGGTGGTCACCAACCACAACCTGGTGCTGGCGGACCTGGCCCTGGGTGGCGGCGTGGTGCTGCCGCCGCCGGAAAAGTGCCTGTACGTCTTCGACGAGGGCCACCACCTGCCCGGACGGGCGGTGGACCAGTTCCACGCCGCCGCGGGCTGCGAGGCGGCCCGCTCCTGGGTGGCGGAGCTGCCCAAGGCCGTGACCGAGGCGGTGGCCGCCCTGGGGGACGACAGCGGGCTCACGGAGCTGGCCGGCAGCGTCCAGGAGCGCAGCGAAGGCCTGGACGCCCTGCTCCAGGAGGCCCGCCAGACCCTCGCCGCCAATTGGCCGGCCGGAGAGGCGGAGCAGGAATGGCGCTTCCCCCGCGGCGAGGTGCCCGAGGACCTCCGCGCCCTGGCGGCCCGGGTGGCCGGCCCGGCGCGCGAGCTGGCGGCGCGTTTCCGCGAGCTGGGCAACAAGGCGGACAAGGCCCTGGAGGAGGCCCGTTCCCGCCAGGACGAAACCGAACAGGACGCCCTGAACAAGGTCCTTCCCCGGCTGGGCCTGGTCCGCGAGCGCTGCGAGAACCTGGAGGCGGCCTGGTCCGGCATGGCCGAGCCGGACCCAGAGGGCCGCCCGCCCCTGGCCCGCTGGATCGAGGCGGTCCCGGACCAGCAGGGCGACGGCGGGGACTACCGCGTCTCCGTCTCCCCCATCTCCGCCGCCGACGAGCTGCGCGAGAGCCTCTGGGACCGCTGCGCCGGGGCGCTGATCACCAGCGCCACCCTCACCTCCCTCGGCCGTTTCGACCGCCTGCTGGGAAAGCTCGGCCTCGCCGAGGAGGGCCGGGCCAAGTGCCACCGCCTGCCCTCCCCCTTCGACTACGGCCAGGCCGCCCTCCACGTGCCCCGGGAACGCCTGCCCGACCCCCGCGACACCGAGGCCCACACGCAAGCCATCGCCGAGCTGCTCCCCGAGCGCCTGGACCCGGACCAGGGCAGCCTGGTGCTGTTCACCAGCCGCCGCCAGATGGAGGCGGTGCACGAGCGCCTGCCGGAGGACTGGCGAAAGCGCACCCGGTGCCAGGGCGCGGTGAGCCGGGAGCGGCTGCTCGCCGACCACGAGGCGGAGATCGAGGCCGGCCGGGGCAGCGTCCTGTTCGGACTGGCCTCCTTCGCCGAGGGCGTGGACCTGCCGGGCGCCCTGTGCCGGCACGTGGTCATCGCCCGCATCCCCTTCTCCGTGCCTACCACCCCGGTGGAGGCCACCACCCACGAGTGGGTGGAATCCCGTGGCGGCAAGCCCTTCTTCGAGATCAGCCTGCCCGACGCCAGCCTGCGCCTGATCCAGGCCGTCGGGCGGCTGATCCGCAGCGAGGACGACTGGGGCACCGTCACCATCCTCGACCCCCGCGTCGTCACCAAACCCTACGGCCGGGATCTGCTCGACAGCCTGCCGCCCATCCCCCGCCACACCACCTGACCCCGGCACCGCCGGCCTCCTCAATCGATCCCTCTCCCTCCGCCTCCTCGGACGGCGGTTCCCCCGCCGTCCGCCCTCTGAACGCCCCCACCTCCTCAGGAAGTGTCCCGCCGGGCCGTAGGCCCATCCCCTTGACTGTCCCCGCCCGCCGTCCCCGCCCCGCATCTGCAACCGCGGACGGAAGACCTTTCTGTCCCGGGTAAGGTGTCTCCCGGAGTAGCCACAAGCAAAACTTTAATGTGTCGTAGGGAGAAAAACGTGCACAAAAAATTACAGCAAAAAATTTGAACAATATTTATGCATAAGGGAGACCACTAACACCCCTAAAACATCAAGTTCCACATAAAAGCTGTCAAGCAAACTTTACAGAAAGTCTATTCAAGCAGGAAGGCTTGCCAAGGACAACGGACGGGGGGACGCCGCACTAATTCCATACTGCGCGGAAACACCACAAAAAACCAAGAATGGATCGCAAGGAGACAGCTGCATGATACGGCACAAACTCAGGCCAACCCTTTACCTGCTCGGGCCGCTCCTGGCCACGGCGCTGATAGCCTCCTGCGGGGGCGATGGTAGCAGCGGCGGTAGCAACGATGGCACTGACGACGGAAGCAACGGGGACAACACCTCCGGCGTGGATATCATCGCCGGTACCTGGGTCCAGCAGGATCCCCAGGCGGACTCTGGCGAGCCGGAATACCGCCCCTACTCGGGGGTAACGGCCGGCGACGGGCGCGTCTTCTACTGGGGAGGAGGCCACAAGTCCCATGACGGCAACGACATCGATGCCTACGAGATCGTCGACACCCGCTGGGAACAGCTGACCGAGGAGGAGAATACCAACGACGTCGTCAGCTGGTACGAGCCGGACATGAGCACCGAGGTGAGCCACGCCGAATCCCAGATCGGCTCCACCTGGGCCCGCGACTGGCTGGCCTCGGACCGGGACCAGAACGACGAGGAGTTCTTCTTCGGCCACGAGCTGAGTCAGGAGGAACGGGACGTCATCAACGAGATCGCGCAGATCAAGTACTCCCAGGGCGGTGGGCACGAGGTGGACATCCTCACCCCGCGCGACCGGCCGCTCTCCAAGCACTCCTACGGCCAGACGGCCTGGTGGCCGGGGCACGGGTTCTGCCTCCTCAAGCAACGCCTGTGGTGCTACGACCCCGAGAAGGGCGATGAGGACGATGCCTGGCAGGAGCTGGCCCAAAATCCCTATACCGACGATTTCAACAACGCGGGGAGCATCCACGTCTGGAACCTGGCCTACGATCCGGAACTGGACACGCTGGTGACCTTCTACGGCGCCGGCTTCGGACGCTCGGGGGCCTACATCTACGATCCCGACGCCGCCTCCGGAAACGGGCCCTGGGTCTCCAAGCCCCGGCGGTACATGCGCACGGACGGCTCCTGGAGCCAGGTCTATTCCGCCTACAACCCCAACGCCGACGAGCACATCGTCTACGCCGGGCAGCAGTGGCAGCGGGTGGACCTCGACACCGGGGAAGCCCGCGAGATGGCCCAGCTCCGGAACCACCCGGACATGGAGGGCAAGCTGGAGCAAGGCCCCTACGGCCCGGTGATCCGCTCCTTCTCCATGGAATGGTCTCCCGAGCTGGACAAGGCCTTGGTGGCCATCAGCATTGAAGGCCAGCTCCAGCTCTGGGCCTACGACCCTGAGGCGGACGCCTGGGAGCGCTACCAGCTGGAGAACGAGGGTCCCGTCAACGCCCACGCCAAGTGGGACACGCTGGCCCGGGATCCCCTGACCGGCGTCTACGTCTTCCTTGCCAAGGCGGACGAGAACGCCCACCAGACCCCCACCACCTGGACCTTCCGGATCGAGGCCCAAGAGGAAGCCCAGGAAGGGGAGGACGGAAGCCAGTCCGGGGAACAGGGCACGGAAGAGGAGACCTCGCAGGAGCAATAGCCCTTCCCCATAGCCCGTACGGGAAGGAAGCCACGGGGCCACCGGCGGACGCCGGTGGCCCCTTTTCTTATCCAGCCCCCTGTAATTTCAATCTCTTACCCGCGCAACCGGGCCTTCCGCTAAAGGGAATGCACCGTTTTCTAGTCACCCCTCCCTAGGTACCCGCATATAGAAAAAGCCGCGATCACCCCGGGTAGCAAGGCCCCCGGATATAGGGCTTCATTGGCAAAGGGATGCAGAAAACGGCGGAATGCCTTTTGTATAAAGGTTTTACAAAAGCCCTCCGCCACCAGAACGCCTTTCAAACTACTTCGCTTCCTGGCAAATACATTCGAACGGGGAAAACCGTGCAACACAGCCATATGCGCGAGGGAACGAGCCAACACCCCCGCAACCGGGCCAGCGTGCCCCTCCCGCTGGGAGCAGCCTTGCTCCCCGTGCTGTTCCTGGCCGCCTGCGGGGAAAACTCGGGAAACGACGACTCCGGCGCCTCTGGAGACCGGAACGGCGCGGGGAATCCCGGGCAGGAAGAGCAAGAGGAGGCCGAGCCGCGCGCCTACACCCCGGAATGGCCCGCCGACACCTGGGTCCGGCAGGATCCGGCGGTGGGTGAGCGGTTCAACGAGGACGACGCCGGTGGGGAGCCGGAGTACCGGCCCTACGCCGGTGTGACCGCCGGCGACGGCCGCGTCTACTACTGGGGGGGCGGCCACAAGACCCACGACGGCAACGACATCGACGCCTACGACATCCGCGACAACGAGTGGGTCCAGCTCACCGAGGAGGAGGACTGGACCGACGTGGACGACTGGGACCACCTGACCGCGCAGGAAAAGCAGGACATCAAGGATTCGAACAACGCCGGCTGGGAGGTGGACCTCCTCTCGCCGCGCGGCCGGCCTGTGACCAAGCACTCCTACGCCCAGATGGCCTGGTGGCCCGGGCACGGCTACTGCCTGCTCAAGCAGCGCCTTTGGTGCTACGACCCCGCCATGGGCGATAGCGACGGGGCTTGGCAGGACCTGGCCGAGGACCCGTTCCCCTTCGACAATACGGGCCAGATCGCCATCTGGAACCTCACCTACGATCCGGGGCTGGACACGGTGGTGACGGTGGCCGGAAGCGGCCACAACGAGCGGGCCTGGGCCTTCGACGCCCAGACCGGAACCTGGCGGACGGTCGTCACCGCCGGCTCCACCGGAGACGCCTACACGGAGGTGCACAGCGCCTACAACCCGGAATCCGGCTGGCACATCGTCTTCGCCCAGAACCGCTGGCAGCGGATGAACTTCGGCACCGGGGAGGTGAAGGAGATGGCCCAGCTCCGGCACAACGGCGAGCGCGTGGGGGCCTCCTTCTCCATCGAGTGGGCCCCGGAGCTGGGCAAGGCCCTGGTGGCCAAACGCCTCGACGGGCAGCTGCGCATGTGGACCTACGACCCCCGGGCCAACGCCTGGTCCGAGTTCGAGCTGGCGGGGGACGGCCCCATGAACGCCCACGCCAAATGGGACACCCTGGCGCGGGACCCCGAGACCGGCGTGTACGTGTTCCTGGCCAAGGAGGACGAGAACGCCGAGGAGGGCGAGACCCCGGAGACCTGGACCTTCTGGTTGTCGAAGTAGGCAAAGCGTTCGATAGGAGGGTCTGTGGGAGCGGACTCCTGCTTGTCGCGGCCACTGGCCGCTCCTACAGGGGTCTGTTCCTGCGGCGCAATTGTGGGAGCGGCTATCAGCCGCGACAAACCGGGGCTTGAAGGGGGGCGCGGCCAATGGCCGCCCCCACAAACGGCCTGGCCTCACAGGAGGCCCTACTCCGCCACCTCCTCCAGGAGCTCCGGCCCGTCGTTCCGGGGGTTGTTCACCCCCCGGGACACGGGATGGGCCTCCATCTCCTCCGCCGGATACGGCCGCAGGAGTCCTCGCAGCGCTTCCGGATCGCCCACCCCCGGGTCCAGCCACAGGTCGCGGTCCCCGGACCCCAGCACCACCGGCATGCGGTTGTGGATCCGGCCCAGCAGCTCGTTGGGCTCGCCCATGATGATGGTGTAGCTCTCCAGAACCCGCGGCTGCCCCTCCACCTCCCCTTCCCAGCGCTCCCAGAGCCCGGCGAAGGTCATGGGCTCGCCGCTCTTCAGCCGGATCCAGTAGGGCTGCTTCGGCCCGCCCTCCACCGCGTGCCATTCGTAGAAGCCATCGGCGGGAACCAGGCAGCGCCGCCGCCGGAAGGCGGCCCGGAAGGCCGGCTTCTCCGCCACCGACTCGGCCCGCGCGTTGATCAGGCTGTATTTGGAACGGGTCTCCCCGGGGTCCTTGGCCCAGAAGGGGATCAGCCCCCACTCCAGCCCGACCAGCTCGCGCTCCCCCGGCTCGGCCTCCCGGCATACCAGCCCCTTCTGGGTGGGGGCCAGATTGTAGGACCCCTCCCAGGCGCGATCCCGGATCCGGGCGCGGAGGAGCTCGGCGAGGTCCTCCTGGGGGGTGAACAGACCGTATCGGCCGCACATGGCAGCACCTCCGGGCGTGCATCGGGGAGCTTCCGGACCCTTCCTTCCAGCCCTTATCCCTTTGGAATCGAGGGCGGATCGGGAAGTTCGGCCCCGGGGTCCAGACGGGCGGGGAAAGCCGACTAAGGGTCCCCCCTAATTGTCTTAATGGGTACACCCCTATATCAATATGAGATTTCCGAATAAGACCGCCACGGCGGCGCGGCGCCTACCTCTCGGAGCCTCCCGGCTGACCAACCCTTCCTTCGGTGGGCGAAAATGGCGCCACTTCCAAGTAACGGTCGGCGGTACGGCCCCGGCGCAACCGTTGAGGGCGAGCCATGGAAGCCCTCCAGGATTCCTTCTGGTGGACAGCGACGATCTCCGCCTTCGGCGGCCTGCTGCTCGGCGGGCTGGCGGCGTCCGTCTGCCAGCGGATCACCGGCCGCGCTCGGGAGGCCTCCGTAGCCCGCGAGCGGGACTTCATCCACATGATGGTGGAGAACATGCCCGGCCTGTTCGGGGTGATCACGCCCGAGGGCCGGCTGGTGCGCTGGAACCGCAATCTGGAGAGGCTCACCGGACGCCGTCCCGAGGAGCTGGAAGGGGCCCGCACCATCGACCTGTTCCCGAAGGACCAGCACCCCGGCCTCCAGACCGCCCTCCGCCAGACCCTGCAGAAGGGCCACGGCACCCTGGATCTGGAGCTGGCCGACCCGGAGGGCCGACGCATTCCCTACGGCTTCGCCTGCCACCTGGTCACCATCGCCGGCAGCCAGTACCTGGTGGGATTCGGCTACGACCTCTCCGCGCGCAAGGCCCTGGAAACCGAGCGCGAGCAGCTCTCCGAGATCATCGAGGCCGCCCCGGACTTCGTCGGCATCGCCGACCCCGAGGGCCGGATCCTGTACCACAACCCGGCGGCCAAGCAGCTGCTCGGAAACCCCAAGGGGCAGGAGCGGTGGGCCTGGGACAGCCATCCGGAGGAGGAGGCGCGACGGCTGGCCCGGGAGGCCCTGCTCCAAGCGGCCGAGCACGGCTCCTGGGAGGGAGAGATGCGGTTCCTGCGCCAGGACGGCACCGAGGTGCCCATGGCCCAGACCATCCTCGCCCACCACGACGAATCGGGGCGGGTGGCCTGGTTCTCCACCATCGCCCGCGACCTCACCAAGCACAAGGAGGCCGAGGGGCTCGCCCGGCGGCACCTCAACGAGCTCGCCCACGCCTCGCGGCTGAGCACCGCCGGGGAGATGGCCACCCAGCTCGCCCACGAGCTCAACCAGCCCCTGGCCGCCATCAGCGCCAACAGCCAGGCCTGCCTCAACTACTTCGAGCGCCCGGAGCCGGACCTGGACAAGATCCGGGCCATCCTCCAGGACCTCCAGGCCCAATCGCAGCGGGCGGGCCGGATCATCCGGCAGCTGCGCTCCTTCGTTGGGCGGGGCCAGTCCCGCTGGCAGGAGATGGACCTCAACGTGGTCCTGGAGAACGTGCTGAGCCTCGCCCGGCTGGAGACGGAAGGCCGGGGCATCCAGCTCCACAACGTGCCCGCCCCCGACCTGCCGCGCTTCCACGGCGATCCATCCCTGGTGGAGCAGGTGGCCATGAACCTGGTCCGCAACGCCGCCGAGGCCGTGAGCGAGCAGGCGGGCCGGGGGGAGAAGGCCCTGATCCTGGTGACCATCGAGGCGCAGGAGGAGGGCGAGGCCCTGATCTCGGTACACGACAACGGGCCGGGCCTATCCGGGACCGAGCTGGACCAGGTCTTCGAGCCCTTCTTCACCTCCAAGCCGCACGGCATGGGGCTGGGCCTGCGCATCAGCCAGTCCATCGTCGAGACCCATGGCGGCAAGCTCTGGGCGGAGGCGAACAGCTGGGGCGGCGCCACCTTCCGCTTCACCCTCCCCCGGGACACGCCCTCACCCCTCGCCTGACACTCCCGGTCCCGGTGGACAGCCCCCCGCCCATGCAGTACAAAATCCGGGGCAATCGCCTTTCAACGCAACACCCTACAAACGGAAAGGGCTGCGCTTATGTCCATCCAACCGCGGAGCATCGCCAAGGCGGCCGCCGGCCTCCTGGCCGGCTCCCTCGTCAGCTTGCCCGCCACCGCGCAGGACGACGCGGGCGGCGGCGACTTCATGGAGGTGACCCGCATGTCCATGGAAATCTCCCGGGACATCGCCGAAGGCGCCGTGGAGGCCTGCCGGGAGAAGGGCTACCAGGTCACCGCGGCGGTGGTGGACCGCGAGGGCAACCCGCAGGTGGTCATGCGCGACGTCTACGCCCCCGAGGTGAGCTACCGCATCGCCAAGGAGAAGGCCTTCACCGCCGTTTCCTTCTCCGTGGACACCCACCAGCTGATCCAGAACCGGGAAGGCGTCGGCGCCACCCTCAACCACATGGACGACCTGCTGTTCGCCGACGGCGGCCTCATCGTCGAGACCGGCGGCGGCCAGATCGTCGGGGCCGTGGGCGTCAGCGGCGCCCCCGGCGGGGACATCGACCGCAGCTGCGCCCAGGCGGGCATCGACGCGGTCAGCGACCGCCTGCAGTTCGGCGGCATGTAAGGGGAAGGGGCCTGTAGGAACAGGCCCCCTGTAGGAGCGGCCAGTGGCCGCGACCCCCTTCCCGCCCTTGTCTGTCGCGGCCAATGGCCGCTCCCACAAGGAGCTATTCCCGATAGCGGGCCAAGGCTCCTGTGGGAGCGGTCCATAGACCGCGACCGCCGTTCACGCCCCGGCCTGTCGCGGCTGATAGCCGCTCCCACAAGAGGCTATTTCCCATAGCGGGCGACAAGGCCCCTGTAGGAGCGGTCCGTGACCGCGACCGCCGTTCACTCCCGAGCGGTGAGCCGATACACGTGCTCCCGCAGCTCCGTCACCCCCGCCTCCCGGAACCCCGGGCTCTCCTCCAGCACATCCCAGAGCCGCAGGGTCTCCAGCTCGTAGGTCGAACCGTACAGGGTCTCCAGCTCCGGCTCGTGCACCGCGAAGGGCGGGCCGGACATCTGCTCCTGCGGGTACTCCAGGGTCCAGAACAGGATGGGCGGCCGGCTAGGGAGCAGATCGTGCATAGCCCGGCCATAGCGCTCGCGCATCTCCGGCGGCAGGGCAATGAAGGAGGCCCGGTCGAACACCCCGTCCACCGGCCCCAGGCGGTCCGCGTCCAGGTCGAAGAAGTCCCCGCACAGGATGGTCACCCCGCCGGCGTGGAAGCGCAGGAAGGGCCCGTCCTCCGTCACCTCCGGCTCCATCCCGTTCTCGGCGTAGAAATCCCGGCAGGCCTGCTCGGAGAGCTCCACCCCCACCACGGTGTGGCCGCGCTCGGCGGCCAGCCAGTGCATGTCCACCGTCTTCCCGCACAGGGGCACGAAGACCCGGCCTCCCGCCGGCACCGGCATCTCCGGCCAGAAATCCAGGAGATGCGGGTTCACCTTCTCCAGGTGCCAGTTGATCCGGTTATTCTTCCACCTATCCAGCCAGAATTCGCGGTCCATCCATGCCTCTCCGGGATACCGAATGTGTGTTCTAGGAGCAGCGCATTGTACGGGATACCCAACCGGCGCGCATGGCCCCGCGGAAGCCCGATGGAACCGGAGCGCGCCTTAGTACGTGGGACCCAGAAAGGGCCCTGTGCCGGCCCCTTGTGGGAGCGGTCCGAGACCGCGACTCCTCGGGGTGGAAAACCCGGGACGGCCGGAACCCCGGAAGAGTTGCCCGGATCTCCCTACTGCGCCATGATGTCGTCATCTGATATCACCTGGAGGCACCCATGCGCACGGTCGTCGACCTTCCCGAGGAACAGCTCAAGGCTATCAAGGCGCTGGCCAAACGGGAGAACATCTCCCAGGCGGAGGCCATCCGCCGGGCCGTCCACGCCTACCTGACCACCCGCCCGGCACCGGACCGGAAATCCCCCGCGTTCGGCATGTGGCAGGACCGCGATGAAGGCTTGCGCTATCAGCGCGCACTCCGCGACGAGTGGGCCGAATGAAGGCGGTATTCGACACCAACATCCTCGTGGACTACCTAAACGGCGTGGACCAATCCGCCGAGGAGCTCCAACGCTACACCAGTCGCCAGATCAGCCAGATCACCTGGATGGAGGTACTGGTGGGATGCCGCGACGAAAAGGAGGAGCAAACCGTCCGGGAATTCCTGGAGACCTTCGACGTGATCCCTCTCGACGGGAAAGTCGCCGAGGCCGCCGTGGTTCTTCGGCGGGCCAACGGCCTCAAGCTCCCCGACGCCATCATCCTGGGAACGGCGGAATGCGAGCAGGCCCTCCTGGTAACCCGGGACACCAAGGCGTTTGCCCCGGAATCCCCCGGCATCCGGGTTCCCTACCAGGTGTAACCAATACCAGGGAAGCACACGCTGGTGGCCGGTCAACTTCCGGGCGCCCGGTCCTGGACGCGCCACCCGGGGTCTGTAAGGGATGGAGGGAGGTCCCCTTACGACGTTACCCGGGAGCGGTTATGCCCTTCCCCTTCCATCTCGGCGGGGCAAGCTTCACCCTGGGCGCCGGGCTCTTCTGGGCGCTGGCGGTGATGGACTCCCCCGCCAGCCACGGCAACGGCGGCACCGCCATCAGCCCCGAACTGCGAAAGCCGGACGCCCGCTCCTTCGCGCCGGAGCCCATACCCCTGCCGTCCGGCGCCACCCGCCGGCCCTCCGGGCTTTCCTGGGAGGCCCGCGTGCGGCCCCTGTCCCGGGCGGAGCGGGAGTGCCTGGCGCGCAACGCCTTCTTCGAGGCGCGCGGGGAGTCCGTGGCCGGACAGGTAGCCGTGACCATGGTGGTCCTGAACCGCCTGCGCGCGTCCCGGTTCCCGGACGAGGCCTGCCGGGTCATCCGAGACAGCGCCCAGTTCTCCTGGGTGGACGACGGCCGCCCCAACGACCCGGCCGCCTATCCGGCCCCCGCCGACCAGCGAGCCTGGAAGCAGGCCCGGCGGGTGGTGGCGCAGGTCCTGGAAGGCGCCGTCCAGGACCCCACCTTCGGCAGCGACCACTACCACGCCCAGGGCGTGGAGCCCCCGTGGGCCCGGGCGCTGACCCTGCGCACCAAGCTGGGCGGGCACCGCTTCTACGCCGCCGGCGAGCCGCCCGCCCCTTGAGGAAGCCGCACCCGGTGATCGTCGGGACACCACCCTGTACTCGGGTCCGGGGGCGGAAATTGCGACGCCTATATCGCCATTTTTTGTAGGCCGGACAGTACACTGGATGGAAACAAAGACGCTTTCCAAGTAGACTGTCGCCGATTACCAACATCCGAAGGCAGCACCCATGGCCCAAGGCCCCGGCATCCTATCCCGGCGTCAGCTTGTCGTGACCCACGACCTCCTGATGGTCGGGATGGCCTGGCTGTTGAGCTTCCTGGTCCGGACGGACTTCCACATCACGGGGTTCCCCACGGACCCGGCCTTCAAGGCCTTGCCTCTGGTGATGGGCATCCAGGGTCTGCTGCTCTGGCGGACGGGGCTGTACCGCGGCGTCTGGCGCTTCGCGAGCGTCCCGGACGCCTGGAACATCGTCCGCGCCGCCCTGCTCGGCGCCCTGGCCGTGGCCACGGCCCTGTTCCTGATCAACCGCCTGGAGGGCGTCCCCCGCACCACCCTGGTCCTCTACCCTCTGTTCCTCATCCTCCTGCTGAGCGGCCCCCGGCTGTTCTTCCGCCTCATGCGGGACAACTGGCCGAACCTCACCCACGGCTCCCGGGGCGACCGCGTCCTTATCCTCGGCGCCGGCGCCTCGGGGGAGATGCTGGCCCGGGATCTGAAGACGGAGGGACCCTACGACGTCGTGGGCTTCCTGGACGACAAGCCCTCTCTGCAGGGCGCCAAGATCCGCGGCCACCCCGTGCTGGGCCGGGTAGAGGACCTACTCCAGGTGGTGGCCCGCCAGGGCGTGGACCTCATCATCATCGCCATGCCCTCCGCCTCCAACCAGGAGATGCAGCGGGCCGTGGAGCTATGCGAGCGCAGCGGCGTCCGCTTCCGCACCCTCCCCCGCATGCAGGACCTGATCACCGGCAAGGCCCGCTTCACCGACCTCCAGGAGGTGGCCATCGAGGACCTCCTGGGCCGCGATCCGGTGCAGCTTGACCAGCAAGCCATCGGCGCGGGCCTCACCGGCAAGACCGTCTTCATCAGCGGCGGCGGCGGTTCCATCGGCGGCGAGCTGTGCCGGCAGATCGCCGCCTACGGCCCCCGCCGGCTGGTGCTGCTGGAGGCGTGCGAGTTCAACCTCTACGGCATCGAGCGCGAGCTGAGCTGCGCCTACCCCGGGCTGGAGCTGGTGCCCACGCTCACCGACGTCCGCGACGAGGCGGCCGTGGAAGCGCTGTTCACCGCATATCGGCCGGATACCGTCTTCCACGCCGCCGCGTACAAGCACGTCCCCCTGCTGGAGGCCCAGTCCCGGGAGGCCATCCGCAACAACGTCTTCGGCACCCGCAACATGGCCTGCGCGGCGGCCGACTTCGGCGCGGACAAGTTCGTCCTCATCTCCACCGACAAGGCGGTGAACCCCACCAACATCATGGGCGCCAGCAAGCGGGTGGCGGAGATCTTCTGCCAGAACCTCGACGCCCGCTCGGACACCCGCTTCGTCACCGTCCGCTTCGGCAACGTGCTGGACTCCGCCGGCAGCGTGGTCCCCGTGTTCCGGGAGCAGATCGCCCGGGGCGGGCCGGTGACCGTCACCCACCCGGACATCACCCGCTACTTCATGACCATCCCCGAGGCCTGCCAGCTCATCCTGCAGGCGGAGTCCATGGGCGAGGGCGGGGAGATCTTCGTGCTGGAGATGGGCGAGCCGGTGCCCATCCGCTACCTGGCCGAGCAGATGATCCGGCTCTCCGGGAAGGAGCCGGGGCGGGACATCGAGATCACCTTCACCGGGCTGCGCCCGGGGGAGAAGCTCTACGAGGAACTCTTCCACGACGCGGAGTCGCTGCAGCCCACCGCCCACCACAAGGTCCTGCGGGCCCAGTACCGCGAGGTGGACTGGGAGCGCCTGCAGGAGACCCTGGCCACCATGGCCGAGGCCTGCGACCGGGAAGGCGCCGACCTCCGAGAGCTGGTGCGCCAGCTCGCCCCCGAATACCAGCCGCAGCAACCAGAGCAGGAAGCCCAGGCCGCGGAAGGCAAGGTGGTTTCTCTGCGCACGGCCGAAGGCTGATCAAGCCCCTGTAGGAGCGGCTACCAGCCGCGACCCCTCCGGCGTACGGCTAGTCGGGCCACATTCCCTCAGACCCTTCGGATAGGCCCGGGATACTTGGCAACCACATCGTCCGCGGTGAGGAGGAGCGCCCCTTCCGTCTCCGCCTGGGCGACGAGGATCCGGTCGAAGGGGTCCTTGTGGATAGGGGGAAGATAGCCAACCGCCATCGCATGGGTGCTGGTAATGGGCACCTCGTCGTGGCCGTTTTCCACCAGCCCGCGCCGAAGGATCTCCGGCTCCACCTGGAAATCGGGACGCTGAAGGCCCCGCTTGATGGTGATTTCCCACAAGCTGGCCGCACTGAATAGCGGCTGGTTCTCCGGATCCTCGATAAGGGACTTGGCTTGGTCGGAGAGCCTTTCCGGAGCTCCGGCCGCCCAGAGCAGCACATGGGTATCAAGGAGAAGGTGCATCATCCTCGCCGAACATGGACAGGATTTCCGCTTCCCCCATCCGGTCGAAGTCCTCCGGCACCTTGATCTGGCCAGCAAGGAACCCTATCCGCCGCGTCTTCCCTGGTTCCGGGGCCTCCACACTGGTCACCCGCGCAATGGGCTTACCGGACTTGGCTATAATAAAGGGCTTGCCTTCCTGAACCTCCTCCAGAAGCCGGGACAACCGGGTCTTGGCGTCGTGTATGTTCACCACCTCCATCAGCTGCCCCCCAGCCAAAACCTAGTTCATCAAGCTTAGTCCGTATGGCCGGGCGCGGTCAATTTCCCCAATCCCCGGCACACGCCTCCCCCATCACCGCCCGGATCCCCTCACAGAACCCCGCCACCTCCTCGTCCGTCAGCGTCGGATGCACCGGAAGCATAATGCTGGTCTCCCCCAGCTCCCGGGCCACGGGCAGGCGCTCGGCGGGAACCTACCTTCCAAGTCCACCGAAATCCTTCCGGTCATTCCTCCGGACTTCCACCTCATTCCCGCAATCCGGCCCGGAAATACAAGCAGATTATCAGGATCGGGGCCCAGGCCGTCAGCATGACCACCAAGCCCCACTCCGGCCAGGCTGCCGCCGCCCAAGCCAGGGGAGCAAGCCACAACAGATTGATAACCCCAACCGCCACCGTAACGGGTTGATGGCTACCGAATTGTCGGGCGGCATGCTGGTAGGCGTGGGAACGGTGGGCCTCGTAGAACCGCTCCCCCCGCAGCATCCGACGGGCCAGGGTAAGGCTAGCATCCACGATGAACGCCCCAAGGAGGATCAGCCAGGCCCAGAAGGTCAAACCGGCCTCGGCCCAGGTAAGCACCGCCAGGGCCGCCAGGGCAAAGCCGAGGAAACCGCTCCCCGCGTCCCCCATGAAAATCTTTGCCGGCGGCCAGTTCCAAAGCAGAAAGCCCAAGCTGGCGGCGGCGATCAGGCCCGACACTGATGCCCAGCCCGGGGCCCCAAGCCACCCCAGGAGGACCGCCGCCGTCCCGGCCACGGTTAGCGCCTCCACCCCGGCGATGCCGTCGATGCCGTCCATGAAGTTGTAGAGGTTCAGTACCCACCCGATGAACAGGACCAAAACGACGGAACCCAGCACGCCCCAATCCCACTCCAGGCCGGGCAAAGGCAAGGCCGGCGCCCCCCCGGCCCAGGCCACCACCCAGGCCCCGGCCAAGAGATGCACAAGAAGCCGCCACCTGGCGGGGAGGTCCTGGCGATCGTCTAGCCATCCGATGGCCGCTACGGCAGCCCCGCCAATCCACAATGCCGCCAAGCTGGAAAAAGAAAAGGGGACCAAAAGGGTTGAAGCCGGGAGCCCCACTAGCGTCACCGCTACCACCGCAAGCCCACCGCCTCGGGGGGTAGGCACGTCATGGGAGCTCCGGGCATTGGGAATATCCATCAGCTCGGCGGCAAGTGCATAGCGGCGCATTCCGCCGGTCAGAAAAAGAGCGGCCAAAAAGGCCGCTCCAAAAAACAAAAAAACCACCATTGCGTTCCCTAAGCATTAAACACGTGCTAGCAGAAGCACAACTGTTCTAGGAGCGAGCCTTGTAGGAACTTAAAAAGCCCTTGAAGCCTCGTTCATCTAGGAATTAAGAACGAAGTCCCCGCCCGACATCCCTGAGAGCCTCTCCAAGCGGTTCAACGACATCCCAACCCAACTGTTGGCGGGCTTTAGTAGCATCCACCCGGAGATCGCCGAAAATCTTGTCATATAAATCGGATTTCCCTACCGCCTTTGCCCCGAGCCGCAGAAAAGGACCCGGAAGAGGAACGGAGCGCACCGGCCGCCCAAGCCCTTCCCCAATAAGACTCATAACCTCGAGAGTACTCGGACATGTCTGTTCCGCAGCCAGGAAGGTCTCTCCAGAAGCGGCTGGAGCCTCAAGGGTGCGCAGAACGAGCCCATTCAAATTGTTAAGGGACACGAAAGACCGCGCATTATCCTGGAGGGGTACAGGGACGGGTACCCCCCGGTTAATGAGCTTCCCGAGCCGGGCCAGATTTCCAGGCGCCCCATAGCCGGCAACCAAGGCGGGACGGAGGACAACCACGTCCATTCCGCTGGATCCTGAAACCTCCCATAGGGCCTCTTCCGCCTCCAACTTCGAAATCCCGTAAGGCTCCATTGGAACGGCAGAAGAAGCCTCGGTAACCGTTTCGCCATTAGCCAAAGAGGAGCCATGCACCCCAATAGAGCTTACAAAAACGAATCGTTTCACTCCCGCTTGCGCAGAGGCTTCGGCAAACTTTCGGGTCGCTTCAACGTTTGCCCGCCGAAAGGCGGCCAACGGGTCCTTTCCCTGCTCCCTTAGAACATGGGCACGACCAGCCAAATGGACGACCACGTCAACGCCAACGAGCTGATCAGCCCTTAGGGAGGATTGCTCCAGGTCGCAATGCACCCATTCAATGTGGTCCGACCGGTTGACTCCCTCTCCGCTGGCTCGCGTAACCGCAACAACTTCATGACCACGGCCAGTAAGGGCCGGCAGTAATGCAGACCCTACGAACCCATTAGAACCGGTGACACAGATTTTCATTGTTCTTATTTTATAAAACGTAGGCTTCCATAAAACACATGCCATCCAAAAAGAAAAATACTAGAAAAAGGACCCTCACATGCATAATGCCTATAAAATATCCACTGGTCCTTGATCAGCTTAAACCTTTTCCTGATGCCTTTTTTAAAATCAGGGACCCGGTAAAGGGCTAAACATTCGGGAACCGCGTGGGCTGTATACCCCTCCCTCGTGATAGCCAACCATAAAATCCAGTCCTCCCGCTTAACTTCTGGAAAAAATCTTTTCCCAAGCTGGGAAGAATCCATAACAACCGTGGAGCAACCCATAAAATTGGTTTTCCGGAAGTGGTTATAGGTAAGAGTAGCAGGAGCTTTTACGAGACCCCGCTTTTGTCCATTCATCTCAATCTTCCTATACCACGTATAGGTTAATGGGAGCCCGAATTTATTCATAAATTCAATCTGTTTCTCTAATTTTGTTGGATCCCACAAGTCATCCCCGTCCAGGAAGGCAATAAACCTGCCTCTTGCCTCTTCAATCCCTAAATTTCTAGCTCTTGCGGCACCCAACCCCTCATTAAAACAGATAACCCTAATTCTCGAGTCTTTAAAGGAAATTTCTTTCGCAACCTCGCAGGTATTATCTGTTGATCCATTCTCAACAACAATTACCTCAAAATCAGTAAACGATTGGGAAACGACGGAGCCAAGAGAATCTGCAAGAAATTTGCTGTCATTATGACAAGGCACAATTACGGAAACTGCTGGAGAACCCAATTGCCGAACCTCTTTAAGGGATTGTAATATTTAAGATAGCCGACAAATAAGGAGGGTTTATTCCTTGGATAGCTGAACAACCCCATACATACACAAAAAGACTTTCCAGAAACCGTACTGAAAACACCCTACCTATAGGAACGGAACAAGTAAGGGCCACCCAAACCGACCTCTCCTTTTACCCCAGATCTCCTTCCGAACCGCCTTGGCCTGACGGCTTCCTCCGCCAGGATACCTAGCTGGGCCCTCCAGCTCACGGAGGGGGATCTCGAAAGTCCATCAAAGCCCCCGGTCCTTCCTCCTAGCGAAGTTCGGGAGTCACGCAACCCACTTGAGAATCCGCGAAGGGCTTAACACCCGCCTGAGGAAGCCGTCCCCAAAAGCGAGTGTTCAGGCGGTAAAAATGACCACCCCCTCCGGGGTAAGGAGCCGAGCGGTTCTGGGCGACGGATTTGCCTACCCGGTCAAAGGGCAGCAGAGTCACTGGCGCCCCCTGCCTGGCGATTTCTTCCAGCTAGGCAACGGTTCCGTCGTCCGAATTATCGGGAGCGACCGAGATTTCCCGTTGCTCGCGGGGTACTCTTAGTCCAATAGGTTTTCGATTCGGCCAGAAGCTTTTCCGGCTTCGTTGTGAACGGTCAGCAAAACCGTCACTGGAAGTTTGGAAGGGGCCACTAGGTCGTCCCTCCCGGGGGGCTTGGCCAAGCCAACCGCTTCAAACCCCTGTAGGTGTCAAAGGTACCCACCCCAGAGGTAAACTACCCTGTCCCGCCCACCGAATGCCGTAGCCAAACCCCATAGTCCATGCACCGGCCCTTGTTGGCTTAGTTCCAGCGGGACACGCAAGGAATTTTGGTCTTATCGCACCGATGGGCGAACTCGTGCGCGATATCCCGGACCTCCTCCATCAAACCACTTTCCAGGGTGATTGGGCTCAGACCCAGATCGATGAAGGTGTCATTGGAGACGTGAAGCTCGTTTTCAGGGGCCTCATTGCGCGGGTTGTCCAGGTAGCTTATTTCGGACCCGGTTAGCCCGGCCGCCATCTCCGCTAGATCCCGCACCTTGTGGGTCTCGGTCATCTGATTGAGGATCTTGACCCGTTCACCCTCAGCCGGTGGGTTCTCAATGGCCAGCTGGATGCACTTGACCGTGTCTTGGATATGGATAAAAGCCCTGGTCTGGCCCCCAGTTCCGTGGACCGTAAGGGGATAACCGATCGCCCCCTGCATCAGGAACCGATTCAGAACCGTTCCATAATCACCGTCATAGTCGAAACGATTGATAAGATCCGGGTGCTGTTTGGTGTCCTCGGTCTGCGTACCCCATACAATGCCCTGGTGCAGATCGGTTACCCGGACCCGGTCGTTCTGGTTGTAGAATGCGAACAGCAGCTGGTCCTGCGTCTTGGTCATGTGGTAGATGGACCCCGGACTCGGCGGGTAGAGAATCTCCTGATGGATCTCCTCACCTTCCTCAGTCTCCACCTTCACCTGCAGGTACCCTTCGGGGATCTTCATCCCTGCGGTCCCGTAGCCGTAAACCCCCATGGTTCCAAGGTGAACCACGTGGGTTTCGAGTCCGGCCTCCACGATGGCGGCAAGGAGATTGTTACTGGCGCTAAGGTTGTTCTCGACGGTGTAGCGCTTGTGCCAGGAGGATTTCATGGAATACGGGGCCGCCCGCTGCTCGGCGAAATGAACCACCGCGTCGGGCTCCTCTTCCTGAAGCAGGGTCAGAAGGCGGTGATAGTGCTCGGCGACATCGAAATAGAGATGCCGAATAGTGTTCCCGGTGACCTCCTGCCAGGCATCCAATCGCCTGGACAGGGGCTGGATGGGCGTCAGGGAATCCACCTCCAGCTCCACGTCCGTTTTGCGCCGAACGAGATTGTCAACAATCAGAACCTCGTGCCCCAATTTGGATAGATGGAGAGCAGTCGGCCAACCGCAAAAACCATCCCCGCCAAGCACTACAATTTTCATAAGAAAACCCTTTTTCAAAACCCGATTAAAGAATCACGTTCCCTGGCTTACGCCAGAAAAAGCACGTAGACGTTCGGCGATATCTTGAACGTAGGTATCGATCAGATAATCCTCTACCCGCTGCCAGCCCTTTTCTATCATCGCCTTGAGCTCCTCCGGATGGTCCATGCACCAAGCCATCTTGACGGATAGATCCTTGGGCTCGAGTCCCTCCGTCAGGACCACGGAGTTAGGGAACATGAACGGAATACTGCCCACAGGGGTGGCCAGAACCGGCACGCTCCGAGCAAAAGCCTCGACCACCACCCGGGGAGTGCCCTCTGTCCGAGAAGGGAGGCACAGGACATCGTGGGCCTCGATCACCTCCATCAAGGGCTGACCGTGAGGAACGAACCCTTGTAATCGAACCACCCCGGTTAGCCCCCACCGCTCCACCGCATCCCGGATCGCCCCTTCCTGCGGGCCATACCCTACCAGGGTCAGCTCCGCGTCATACCCCTGTTCACGTACTTCTACTAGGGCTTCAAGCAGCCGGAGGATCCCTTTCTCAGCAGAGAACCTGCCAATAAACAGGAAGCGCCGGGGGCCATCTTCCTTGAATCGGGGCGGTCGGTACGGTGCCAGCACATCCCGATCGATTAGGGGAGCAATAGGATAAACGGCCTCACCCCAAGGCCGGTACCGTTCCGCCAATTTGGATCCGTAAGGAAATACCCAGGCCCGCCCCTGCTGAAGCAGCTTCTGGATGCGGCGCTGGAACCGCCCGGCCAGCCAGGGAGCGAACCAGCCGCCCAACCGCCGCCCAGCATAAATCTGGCGCAGCGTCTCGACGGTATCCCCCCTTATAAAGAAGGCAAACCGGACCGTTCGCGGAGCAAGCAGCGAAAGCAAGAACAGCATGGAGTTGGGCCCGGGCCCTCCTACCACAACCCGCTCCTGCCGCTTCCGGGAGACCCTGATGGCCGCCAACAGGCGAGGTAGATTGCGGAAGGAGGCCCGGATGGCCCCCCAGTGCCCATCATAGGCCTTGACTTCCAACAACCGAGAAGGGATAGGGACCTCGATCAGCCCGGCCACCTCCTCCTCAGCCCGCTCCCAGCAGGGAACCGCCAGTAGAAATTCGGGCGAAAAGGCCGCCAGCCGGGCAAGAAAATCCACGAAATTCTGATTCTGGGTAAAATAGCGCCCCTGGAATTTCTCCAGAGGCTGATTGGCATACAGAAGGATCATGCAATCGCCCGTTCATCCGGAAGGGTACCCCCAACCTGGTAAGAAGATCTGGGATGATTACGTCTATTCTGGTCAAACAGGAGGAGCAAACCCAGGACTGCCCAAAACAACGTATGGGCATAGATGTCGGCCCCAATCTGAGAAACCAGGGCCCCCAGGAGGAACATGCGGCCGACGCTACCGAGCCCCCGGAAGAGCCGGTACAGGGCCACCAAGAACAAGCTCAGCCCCACGAAGCCATTGGAGGTTAGGATATTCAGGAAGGCACCATGGACGGCGATGGTTTTCCCGCCTTTTTGTGCCCCCGCTTGTCCCAGCCACTCTTTGGCCGACGGCCCGGCGCCGAACAGTGGTTTCTGCTGCAAAAGCAGCAGGGAGGCTGCCCAGGTTTTGGCACGGGCGGGGGCATGCTCATAAACCAAATGGTTGCCTTCAGCCTGCTGCAGGAGTTGGTAGGTTCCCCCTACTAACACCGCCGCCCGTTCGAACTTCTCCTGTAGCGGGGAGACAGCAAAGGCCAACCCGGCCACGAGAAGGATGAGGGCCCCATACTGAAGCAGGCGCCCGACGGAAACCCCGCCTCGACCGACCAAAACCCAATACAGAAACATAACCACAAGAGCCAGAATATTCGCCCGAGACATAGCGACCACGGCGATGGTCAGAATCCCGCCGACCAAGAGCAACCACCAGGCCTTGGTCCTCAAGACGCCCTGAAGTCGGGCCAGTAACAACAGTGGAAGGACAATAACTATTGTCCGTGCGACCACGTTGGGGTTGGATAAGGGGGTAGCAAGATAGAAGCTGAATGGAAAATTCTCCCCACGGAGAAAAAATAAATTTCCGGTAAGCACCGCACCAAGGAGGACGAATACGAGCAAAACACCAAGGAATAGGACGCCCGCTTTGGCCACTATCTGCAGGCTGGGTGCGGCAGACAATATAATTATTACGAGCAGGACCTGAAACACCAACCCGGCATTAAGGTAACCATGTGTTAGGAGCGGTAATGCAGCCAGGCCGAGGAGCGGGAACATGCCCGGGAACATACGAAATTTTCCCTGTTGCAGCACGTTGACCACACCCAATGAGGCTAGGAGCAGCCCGGTCAGTTTGGTCAGATTGAAATCCGCTACCAGAGGGGCGCTATGCAGCCAATCAGCCAAAAATAAAAGCGCAAGACCCAGAGAAATTAGGGGAATCCCAATTGGGGCCTTGGACCAGGGATGTGCGGGATGGCCTTCAGTCATTCAGCAATGCGGCGTAGATCGGAAACAGATAGGCCTTCGCCAGGCCCGACCACGCATAATCTCGCACTGTGGACGCCCGCTCGTGGGGCTGCGCTGCCATTGCCCCGGCACCCCGGGCGGCTTGGATTAGCCCTTCACAGATCACTTGAGGATCATCCTCCACGAAAATCCCTCCTACCCCTTCCTGGACGACTTGGCGATTACCCCGAGTACGGGTTGCCAGGACAGGAAGCCCGCTGGCGAGCATCTCCACAGTTTTAAGGGGGAGATTAGGGTCGAAGACGGGCTGCTGGGGAACGTAGGCCAAACCCAAGTGGTGCTCACGCAGGGTGGCCGCGAGGGCCTGCTGGCCGGAGAAAGGATGGAAGCGGATCCGGTCTGCGTAGGCAGGGGGAACCAGGGATACCAAACGCTGCTTGTCATCTCCCTCCCCCACCAGGTTCGCTTCCAGGTCCACACCAGCCTGCAGGGCCCGGACTAGGCCTTGCAGGAGGGTCTCCAGGCCCCGCACCCCGTTCATGGAACCATAGTAGATACACCGAAGCCGGCACCCTGGCTCGTATTGCACATTGTCCATACCGGGCCGGAAAAGCCCGTCATCAAACCCTAAAGGCAAAAGTGAGGTTTCCACCCCCGAGCCAATGTAAGCGTCCAAAATGGGTTGATTAAGGGCGAAAACATGGTCATACCCTTTTCCATTCACGGACCGCAACGCCCGAGCCAGCCGGTGCTTGTGGGTATTGGGGGCCATGGTCCGGATGTCAAGGATCATCTTGGTTCTGGGAGACAACAAGCGGCGCAGCCCGGGGAGCAGGCCTCCGCCCAAATGGCTGCGGACGTGGACGAGATCTGGCTGGAAATCGCGAACGGCGGCATGAAAGGCACGCAACCGGGTGACGAGGCTCCACGGAGAACTCGGCCGAAAGGAGGGAAAGCTCCCCAAGGCGGTCAACCGATCCGCTTCGGGGTGGTCGGGAACCGGACCTAATATGCCCACCCCCATCCCAGCGAATTGCGCAGCACGAGCGTAATGGTCCATGGCAAACAGCTGCCGCGAATTGCCATTGCCGGGGCGTATGAAAAGAACCCGGGTACCGGGAGCCGGAGAAGGGCTAGATAAGGGTTCCATGCAATCAACACCCCAGGTCACAAAGCAAGCGGAAGGGGGTTCCCGTTTTAAGGCCAAAACGCCGGCCTTCATCGGCAGCGCTAATATTGATGCGTCGCAGCCGCCAGCGGTCTTCCTTCAGGGGATTCCTATAACGGGTAGCGCAAGCGTACTCGGAATACTCCTTGGCCAACAGGTGACTCGAGGGGTCCATTGCCCCATAAGGGTAGGCGTAGCCGACCGAAGCCACTCCTAGGGTCTCGCGCAAGGTTTGAATGCTTCCCGCGATCTCCTGCTCCTGTTCTGCCACAGACAGCTCGGTCAAACGTCTATGGGAGTGGCCATGGGCAGCCACCTCGAACCCTGCATCATGTAGGGTTCGCCATCCTCGACGGCCCATCAGAGGAACATGGCGCGGCTGATGGTGGGAGAGGGTTTCCCCCTCCCCGCCCGTAAGAACGAAAAAGGTGGCTCCGGCTTGGAAATCCGCCAACACAGGAAGGATATCGAGGTTATTGGCATAACCATCATCAAAGGTGAGCGCCAAGTCACACCCTGGCTCTCCCGCCAACAAGGCTCGTACCGAGCAACACCTCTTCCCCCGCCTTTGCAGAAACCGAAGATGCTCGGAGAGGAGGTCGGGGGTGACATTGACCGGCAGCCCCGGGTCCGCTGCGGTGGAATGGTACATGAGTATGGGCAAGGTAATAAGCACGCTAATACCGCTCCGGAACAATCCGACGAAAAGCCAGGTACCCTTTGAGTTTGTAATACCAAAGGGGGCGTAAGCGCGGGGCAAAGGATCGACAACCCACCTGGTCCGGCGAGACGAAAAAGAGGTCGCGTTCGCGAAGGGCCTGGAGGATGGTCCGCAGGCGGGAGCTGGAATAGATTCGGCGCTCTAGGGCCTGGGCAACTTCCTCGAATTCCGAAGGGTAGGCCCAACTCCCGCCCACCCCCCCAGAAAGAAGCCTGGATCTTTAAGGCGCTTTTTTACAATGCCACTGCCGAAGAGGAAATGGGCCTCACCATTAAGTTCTTCCATGCCCTCTCTATAGGGCACTCCGGTAATGGCGCACAGGCGCTTTAGGTAATCCTGGGGCGCTTGGCCGCAGGCCCCGATCTCTAGGCTCACGAAGGGCACTCCCAAACCCAACAGGCGCCCATAATGGCTTTCAAAGACTTGGAGGGCGCGCTCTACTGGCCGACCTCTCTTCCACTGGGAATAAGCCAGGTCCAGGGGCTCCTTCCAGGTAAAAATATTCAGGACCTCGTAACCCCGTCTGCGGCCCCAGAGTGATGGTCGAGCAACCAAGGAAGATCCCCTGAGGAGTCAATTATGTAATCCACACCCAAGCTTTCGGCCGCCTCTTGCACGAAACCGGACGCTTTTCCACCACCCAGCTTCTCCCAAACGGGACAAGGATGCTCCAGGCAACTACACTCCGGATTCCAATGATGCGGTCGAAAAGGGCGATAGTAGGCATGCACTTCACCTCCATAGAAGGCCTCGGGCGCTTGGCCGAGGGCCAATCCCACGGAGGTGGTGCCAGTGCGGGCAGCCCCGCAAACATGGATTAATCGGGTCATTCTTCCCTCTTGCCCGTCGGAATCGGACGACCATAGCCGTAACGGGCCAACTCCTCCCCCGCAGCGGCTTCAATGGCCTCGAGATCCCCCTGACAAAGGCGGGCTAGCCTACGGGGGTTCTGGTTATTAAGGGGCGCAGTTACCCCATGCACCTTTAATTCCGAAATATTAGAGGTCCATTCGTTATCCAATTCTAAAAAAGCCGCAATCCGCGCTAGCTGGGCCAGGGGATCCTCTGCCAAGTCTTCATAATAGACTGTAAGGGCTCGGGGATACTCGACCAGGGATTCCCGGACTATTCTGTTCGCTTCCGCCCACTGGTACGCACAATCCGCAATGGAATATTGTCCCCCAGGCGCTTGACCATTCGTTCGGCGTTGGATGCCTTCGGCCACCGCATAGCCATTGCGTACCATGTGAATAAAGTAGGCTGGCTGGAAATGCTGGATAAGCCAGGGGATGCGGACTGCATTCACGATGGATTTTTCGACGAAGACTAGCTTGGAGCGATCGAAGCACATGCCCCACTCCCGCAGAGACCGTTGGGCCACTTGCGCTCCCTCTCCCGGGCGGGGACCCAGGTGTTCAATGCATTTGTGCCACATTCGGGGCCAGCCATAGTCTTCGGGGCGGTCCAACTTGCTCGCCAAGGCAACCCCTTCGTAAGGGAGGGTGCTGATTGAGGGATGCTGACCGAGAAGGGTATTCAAGAGAGTGGTTCCGGAGTTGTAAGCTCCCACCAAAAAAACCCATTTGCGCCCTTGGGGCGCAGGAACTAGGGGTGAAAGGTACTGGTGGAACCCCCACTGGCGGCAGCCCTTCAGCCAGATGCGCCGGGGAAGCCCCAACAGGCTAATATTTCCCATGAAACTAGTCCCCCTTACTCCATTCTGGGAAAGGGTGTCGGGGCTCATTAGCTGCCGCCCGGCCGAGTTAGGAGCAGGGACCGACTTTTACGAGCTATCCAGGAGGGAAGGGTTTTTCCGAAGCAGACAACCATCCCCCTTTTCGGAAGCAGACCAGGAAACGACAAGGCAATCTTGGCCCAAGCCTTGATACAGCGTGGAAAATCATTGGCCTGTTGATACAGCATCCCTTCCACACGCCGGTAACGAGCATGCATATAACGGCTTAGCCCAGCATCCCGATAACGCTGCTCATGGGCGCGCATCAATCCAGCCAGGCGGCCTAGTCGTCCCTCCACGTTCTGGCTGCGGCTCTTTCCCACAACCCGACCCAGGTGCACTAAAGGTTCGGAAACAAAAGAAACAGGGGAAACGGCCCCTACCCTTATCCAGAGGTCCCAATCTTCAATTAAGACCCGGCTTTCCGAAAACCCCCCCACCGATTGCAGCAATGACTTGCTCGCCATTACCGTCGACACAGATCCCACGATTACTTGATTTTTTAAAATGTCCGTGGAAACATCTCCTGAGACAGTGGGAAGGACGGTACGAGAGCGGTTTTGTCCTTCATGCCGGGTTATCCCGCAATAAACCCATTCCATTTGGCTGCCTTCTAACAGGGCCACTTGCTTTTCCACCTTTTCGAATTCCCACCAATCATCGTGGTCTAGAAAAGCCACGTACTCCCCTTCAGCAGCTTCCAGCCCCACATTACGGGCCGCCCCTACCCCGTGATTAGTAATTAGCCCGATCCATCGAATGTGCTCTTCGGAAAAATTTCCTTCCACCCCGCCAAAAGGAAGTGAGCTTCCGTCATCCACAACCAGGACCTCCAGGGCTCGATAGGACTGGTCGAGGACACTTTGAATAGCCCTAGCAAGGGTTTCGGGAGAAGAGTTGAAGGAGGTGATAACCACCGACACCAACGTTTGTTCGGGATAGATATTCATGATTTCTAGGTTTGCCCTAACCGTGCCCCGAATCCATTGAGTTCCATCTCCCTCAGGAGAAAATGCCACTAATTGGGGAGCTGTAATCGCTTTATAGTTTCGGGCCGACTTTCATGAACCGCAACGTAGTTTGGACCCTTGAAATCTTCATCGGAAGGTGTATATTTTTTGAAAGCAACCCCATAGGGGTACAATTTTCCAACCGAATACCCCTTGGCGGACAGAAGCCCGTAGAAATCTTTCAGCAAGAACCGGCTATAGATATTTAAAGGGGTATATTCGAACTGAATTACTGAGATCCTTCCTTCATCAAGCATGTCAGAAAATCCATCCAAAACAAGATTCTCAGCACCCTCCACATCAACCTTCAGCAAATCTATAAACTCAATCCCGTTTTCGGCACAATATTCCTCCCCTCTTTTGGTCTGTACTTCCTCTAAATGAAAATATTCCCGGCCAAGCTCATTGGTAATCATGGTGGAATGCGTATCTTTTTCTGCATCCATAAAAATGCGGGAATTGCCCGTTTTCGCGCTTAGGCCAAAATTATTCAGGTATACCCCCTGCTGATCTTTTAGATTTTCATTCAATCGAGCAAAGGTACCGGAAACCACCTCGAAGGCATGCACTTCCGCGATAGGAAGGAACTCCTTGGCCATCCGGGTCCACTCCCCGCGGTTGGCCCCGACATCGAAAACGGTCTGCGGGGAGAACTCTTTTAAAATCTTGATTAGGTATTTTTCTCCATTCACTCTATAATCATAATTAACATTCTCATAGGCTTTAATATATGAAAGGCAAACCTTATAAATAGACTGGTTTATAAGATTCTTATTCCGGGTGAACCGGAAGAACAATTTGTCCAACATTTTACGGGCGCCCATTCCTTCTCCATTTTTCCTAAAATGAACCGTTTTTTAGGGTAACAACTTTCGTAAAGGGACATATTTTTTGGGGACTTAATATTCCGCCTTTCCCAATAGGGGCGCACCCAGCCCCCCCCCTTATAAAAGTTCAAATACCTCTTCGAAGAAGCGGAATAGGCCGATCTAGCATTTTTTCGAGTTTTTCAACTTCACCTGCAAACTCAGCATCTAACCGTTTTCTAAACTGCGGGGAAATAGGCCCTCTTCCTCCTTCCTTCAGATTGAATCGCTTTAAGCGTTTTCGAAGTGGGAACAGATATTTCTCTCTAAAATGGCTGGAGAAAACCTTATGGACTATTTTTCTAAAAACGGGAGGTGGGCTTCTTAAAAAATTTTGAACAGCTGGAATTCGAACGGATTTATTTTTATTCTTTACATAAAAATCCGGAGAAAAACCGGGATCCACCTCCAAAAATCTCAATAAAGAGGAGAACTCCGTTTCCGGGCTTTCCTTAAACTCCTCTAGAACCATTACATATACTTGCTCTCTACCGAACAATTCGTAGTATCTATAGATCTGCTCTGACATTTTAGCTACTTCCCTATAAAAAAGAACCTTAAAAAATTCCCCCTCTTTAGGAATATCCCAGCCTTTCCTGCGCCTATCTTCTAAATTTATTGCGCTCTCAAAAGAAGAAACATCCTCATTGCCAGTCAGCAACAATTGACCATGCAAGGAATACATCATATCAACTGGATTTCTTATTATAATCACAATTTTTGAATCAGGGTTAAAATCATAAATTTCCTTCGCAGCCGAATGTGAAAACATATAGTACACGGAGGCCTCCCCAACACGAAGAAACCCTTCAGCCCCCTTAAATAGTTTTTTGTAACTTTCCCAATCCCTAACAAAATAAGGAGATTCTGGCTTCAAATCTTTCCCGAAATAAGTTGGCTCTTTATGGGGAGACATGAAAATTTGAGGGTGCTCAGAAAGATAGGAATACAAAGAGGTTGTGCCACATTTTGGCGCACCTACTATAAAAAAATCAGGAAGTTTTATCATGGTTTCGCCTCAAAATTTACAACAAATAAAATTAATAAGCCCTTCTTTGCTAATTATGCTCTCACTCCATAAGTTTTTACCCCTAAACGCTCCCTAACCACTCTACTTAACAAAACATTCCACAAAATAAAACTCACTGCCGTCCCTACCGCTGCACCAACAATTCCCCACAAGGGAATGAGGATTAAATTCAGACCTACATTTAATAACGCAGCTACTCCGAGCCACTTTGCCGTATCCTTTTCATTCCCAGTCATATTCAAAAGAGAGCCCACTGGCCCGAAAGCCGCATTTATTAGCTGCCCAAAACTTAGAATAAGGAGGGGGGAGTAAGCCTCCGTATATGGAGACCCGAAAACAAAACCCAAAATCTCCCTCCCCAAAAACGCGAAGATGAGCAAAAACGGGAAAGCAAATGCTAGTGATGCTCGTATGCTCCATGTGACTAATTGTTGGATTTTCTGATAGTCCCCCCGATGGAATAAATGGGTGAAATGGGGTGCTATGATCATATTAATTGCTTCAAGTGCAAATACAAGTAATAAGCTACCCTGAACCGCCACCCTGTAATAACCAACCTCTTCGATAGTTCCCAGGGCCCCTATCAATAAAATATCCGTATTTTTCATGATCAACTGAGTTCCGCTCAATAAAGCGAAAGGCCCAACTGCACCTAGCCAACCCTTTATCCGGTATTCAGGGACGGGCTTCTTCAATAGCTCCCGGGGCTTATTATGGTTCAGTAATAAGGCCCCAACCAAGAAGGTCAGGGCCACTGCAACCACGTTCAACATCATGGCCTCTGAAGCCCCCAGGGCTCCTTGGGGCAAGAAGATGTTAGCGCCTCCGAGAAAAGCTATAAAAAGGATTGGGCGCAGCACCCTTTCCGGTATTTGGCCCCATACCCCATAGCGAAGGCCTCTAAGGGCCGCGCCGCGTAACTTCCCCAAAGCTATGAGAGGTATTAAGGCCAGCCCTCCGTAAAAGGTAGCGAGCTGGATATTGGAATAGTGCCCGAAGAAAAACCAAGCGAGTAAAAGACCGATTCCCGCAACTGCCAGGGAAAAGAGGATGGCCGTTAAGGAGGCCCAGCGCCAGAGGCCACGCATTACTCCCCATTGTTCTTTTACTTGGGCTTGGGCTGTCTCCCTAACCACAAGGGTGGGCAACCCAAACTGAGCTGGGATAGCCATCAAAGTTACCAGGGAGGTTACATAGGCATAGATGCCATATCCCTGCGGCCCGAGCATCCGAGCAAGCATTACGGCTGTAACAAATCCGACCCCTGTTCCTACCACCTTTACCGTTAGGCTTCCGATACCGCCTCGGGCGAGCTGTCCTCCGAGGCCACTGCTACCTAGTAATTGCCCGATTGCGGCAAGTGGCCTGCGCTCCTGCAAGACGGGCATGGATTAACTCGCCCCGATCAGGTTCATCAGACCCAACGTGTTCCTCGGAAAATTCGGTTCTGGACAATTCCCTCCCTGTGCCTTAATGCATATACCAGCATTTCCTCCAGGACCTCATCAGTAAGGTAGTGAGGCCGAAGCCCTAGATCCAGGAGGCCGGTATGTTTAGGATTGTAAAAATGTTCCTCGGCTTCCTTACGGGGATTTTCCAGGTTCTGCACCTCTACCGTTAAGCCCTGGTTGCTCCCAACCCGTTGGACTTGGTCGGCCAGTTCATTGACGTTAAAGGTTTCCGTGAACTGGTTGAAAATCCGGAGGTCACTTATGTCTGGGGGATTTTCAAGAGCGAGATTCACGCAGTTGAGGGTATCTTTGATATTGAGGTACCCCCGGGTCTGACCTCCCTTGCCATAAACGGTCAAGGGGTACCCCACCACCGCTTGAACAATGAATCGGTTCAGGACCGTGCCGAACAGCTCGTCGTAGCTGAAGTGTGGCACTAGGCGCTCGTCACCCTCGTTCTCGTCGGTGTAGACCCCGTACACTGGGCCCTGCATGAGGTCGGTGACCGCCAGGTCCCACATGCGCACGTAGTACCACAGCAGATCGGTGTCCATGATCTTGGTGGTGTGATACAGGCTACCGGCCTGACGGGGATAGAGAAAGGTATCGGTGCGACCCTTGTGCTCGACCTCCAGCCATCCCTCCTCGATGTCGATGTTGGGGGTGCCGTACTCGCCCATGGTGCCCAGCTTGATGAGGTGGGCATCAGGGGCGTATTCGCGCAAGGCGTAGATGACGTTGAAGGTCACCCCCAGGTTGTTGTGCAGGGTGAGGTCCCCGGCCCGGCGGGAAAGCATGGAGTACGGCGCCGAGGGCTGCTCCGCGTAGTGGATAACCGCCTCGGGCTGGAACTCTTCGAAGATCCGGGCGATGAACTCCCAGTCGTTGAGGTCGCCGATGCGGGGGGTTATCTCGTAGCCTGAGTGGGCCTCCCACAGGCGGGTGCGCTCGTGGAGGTTGGGCACCGGGTGCAGGGGCTCGACGTCCTCCTCGCGGGCGATGCGCCGCCGGAGGTAGTTGTCCACCACCATCACCTCGTGGCCGCGGGCGGACAGGTGCATGGCGGTGGGCCAACCGAGGTAGCCGTCGCCGCCCAGGATCAGCACGCGCATCAGTTCCGCTCCTCCTTGTCGCCGGGCCAATAGCGCCGGGCGGTTTCTTCTTCGGGCTCGCCGAGCAGGCCGTTCCGCTCCAGGAAGCCCTGGATCCAGTCCGGAGATTCCGCCGGTTCCCGAGCGGAAACGTAGGGGTTGGTCACCTCCTCGGTGACCACCTCGGGGTAATCGTAGGGAATGTCGTGGTAGATGCCCCGGAAGGCGGGCAGCACCGCGAAGTAACGCGGCAGCTCCACCGAGCGCCGGGTCTCCTCGTCGCTCATGAGCTCCTCGTAGAGCTTCTCCCCGGGCTTAGTACCGATTACTTGGGTCTCAATGGCATCCGGACCAAAGCCGTAGCGCGGGGCAAGGGACCGGATCATAGCCGTGGCAAGGTCAGCGATGCGCACCACCGGCATCTTGGTGATGAACACCTCGCCGCCCTGGGCCAGGGCGGCGGAGTCAAGCACCAAGCGCACAGAGTCCTCGATGCTCATAACGAACCGGGTCATGTCCGGGTCGGTCAGGGTTACCGGACCGCCGGCCGCGATTTGGTTATGGAAGATGGGGATCACCGAGCCCCGCGAGCCCAGGACATTGCCGAAGCGGGTGGAGGCGAAGATGGGGCCATCAAAGCGCTTGCTGCTGTTGGCGGCGGTCATGAGCCGCTCGCCCATGAGCTTGGAGGTGCCCATGACGTTGGTGGGGTTCACCGCCTTATCCGAGCTGGTAAAGATCACCCGCCCCACGCCGTTCTCGGTGGCGGCGGCGATGACATTCTGCACGCCGGTGATGTTGGTCTGAACCGCCTGGTCCGGGGAGCGCTCGGAGAGGATGACGTGCTTCAGGGCGGCAGCGTGGAACACCAGGTCCACCCCGCTCATGCGGCGGGACAGCTCGTCGCGGTCGCGGACGTCGGCGACGAAGAAGCGGGCCCTGGGCTCGTTCAGGTAGGCCTGGTCCAGAAAAAAGAGGTCGGACTCGTTGTTGTCGATGCCGATGACCTCTTCGGGGGCGTAGCCAGGATCGGTGAGCAGCTGATGGACCAGCTCAGTGCCCACCGTGCCGCATGCCCCGGTCACCAGAATGCGCTTTCCTTCGAACTGGGGCATGGTCAGAGGGCCTCCGCAAAGGTCGCTTCCAGGAAGTAGGAAACCGTTCGGGCCAAGCCCTGATCAAGGGTGTAGCCCGGAGTCCAGCCAAGGCGCTCGGCGGCCTTGCGGGTATCCGAGTAGTTGCGCTTGACGTCGCCAACACGGGGCTCCCCATGAATCACGGGGATGTCGCTCACGCCATTCTTCGCCAGCTCCGCCAGTATGCGCTCTGCCAACTCGCCAACGGTCGTCTCGGTGTTGGCGGCGATCTGAAAGGTCTCGCCGCCGATGCCCGGAACTTTAGCGGCCAGCTGAACCGCCCGGATCAGGTCATCGACATAGATGAAGTCTCGCGTCTGGGTCCCGTCCCCGTAGATCTCCAAGCCTTCTCCGTACAAAGCATCCTTGAGGAACTTGGCCACCACGCTGCCCTTATGCGTAGAGCCTGGCCCGTAAACATTGCCGAAGCGCAATGCCACGGTTTCAATACCGAAGGTGCCCCAATAGGCCGAGCAGTACCCCTCCCCGGCAAGCTTGCTGGCGCCGTAGGGGGAGACAGGGTGCGGAGCCAGCTCCTCGTGGATGGGGGGCTCCACTTCCCCGGCGGGCGCCCCGCTGGAAGCGAACACGAAGCGGGGGACGCCCTGGGCCCGGGCTGCCTCCAGGTAGTTGAAGGTGCCCAGGACGTTCTTCTCGCAATCCAGGCGGGGGTCCTCAACGGAAGGGCCGACGCCGGTGTTGGCGGCGAAATGGACGATCACATCCATCCCCGCCGCGGCCCGTTCCGCCAGGCCGGTGTCCCCGATATCCCCCACCGCCAGCTCCACCGGGGCTGCTGGCCCCTGGGGACCGGGATCACTCACCTCTTGGAAATCGGCCGCCCGGCCCAGGTCCTCGCGGGTACCCACGGAGAGGTTGTCGACCACGCGGATGGCATGTCCGCCCTCCTCCACCAGAGACCGGATAAGATTCGTCCCCAGAAACCCACAGCCGCCGGTAATCAGCCAGTTCATTCCGCTTCCGTTCTTTTCCGCACCACAATATTCATCCCAGCGCACAGGGCCGGAATAAGCGAAGGGTACCCTCCTACCCCCTAACCGGGGAGGATTGATACCAAGCTTTGGCCCTTTTTATCAGCCCGTTCGGGACAGCTACTGTCCCGATGTCCGTTCAATCATTGAACAGTCATTCTTCCATCATTGCCCCCACCCGACAAGCCGGTATTCCTCCGGCAGCACCTCCGGCCGGTAGCCGGTGGCTTCGCGGCGGGCGGCAACGCTGCCGTGCACCAGGGCTCCCTCGGAAATCTCCCGCGGCTGCTCGCCTAGGTAGGCGATCTTGAGGGCCCAGCCTGTCCAGGTATTCCAGGGCTCGTGGAGGGTGCCGGCGGGGTCCGGCGGCTGGGGCGGCTCCACGTCCTCGCGCAGGCGCAGGCCGGCGGCGCGGGCGCGCTCGGTGAGCCATTGCAGGCTGATCTCGGCCAGGCCGCGCTCCTTGTACCCGCCGCCCACGTCGGCGTGCGCCCCGGGGAACCAGACCTGCTCCACGGTCTGGTGGGGCTCGACGCGCGCCTCGTCCCAGGGCAGGTGCCCGAACTTGGGCCGGCGCTCGTCGATGGCGAGGGCGTGGTAGCCGTGGGTGACCTCGCGGCTCAGCTTGGCGTTGAAGAAGCGGCGGTTGCGGTAGAGGTAGCCCAGGGAGGCGACGGTGTCCCAGACGCCGATGAGGTGAACGGGACAGGGGCGCCCGTAGGTGCGGGCGAAGCCGCTCGCCTCCTCGTCGTTGCCCTTGCGGTTGTAGAGGCGGGTGGCGTAGCGGACGAGGTTGTCCTGTTCCGCATACAGGAGGCCCACTTTGGCGAGCATCCCGGACAGGGCCCGCACGGCGTAGGCGCCGCGGCTGAAGCCGAACAGGAAGACGCGGTCGCCCTCGTGGTAGTGCCGCATGAGGAAGCGGTAGCCGTTCTCGATGTTCTCGGTGAGGCCGTGGCCGAAGAGCTTGCCCAGGGCCATGCCCACCTTGCCGCCGTCCATGATCCCCAGCGGCGAGAAGGTGCCCACGCCGGGCTCGTAGCAGCTGATCTGCGCACCGGGGTCGTCCGCCAGGCGCTGGTAGAGGTGGACGACGTTGGTGTTCACCGTGCCGTCTTCGTTGGCGGTGCCGTCGCAGCAGAAGACGAGGTTGCGGGGGGTCACTCTACGTCACCGGTTCAACAAGCGATGCCTGGCGTAATGCGCAATGGCCTGAAAGGCGGTGTGCATACGGTCCGTGAACCGACAGGCGGCCTCCAGGGCCGGAGCGAGCTCCCGGCTCACAGGGCCACTCCGCTCTCCCGTGCATGCCGGTCAATGGGACGGAGGGGCCGACCCTGCCCATGCACAACGATATCGATCCGCCGCTCGCCCAGACGCCGTTGCAACCTTGCGTACAGCTTGAGCTCTTGGCCCAGGAGCTCTTCGGGGGTGCTATCGGCCTCGATGTACAGATCGATGTCCCCGCCCCGCCGCTCGTCATCCAGGCGCGATCCAAACAGGCGAACGGAGGCGTTCGGGCCGAAGGTGTTGGCCACCTCTTCCCGGATTGTCTGGCGTTGTTGCTCGGTCAGGCGCATTGGATCGCCTCGATATTCAGGACGGTGTCGCGGCCACTGGCCGCTCCCACAGGGGGCTTCCGGTCAGGCGAGTGATGAAGGGCTTTACGTCTGATCACTGCTCCCTGCCCTCCGCCCCCCGGTCTTTCAGCTCCGCCTCCAGGACCTCGATTTCATCCTGAATCCGCTCGTATTCCTCCCGGCGTCGGGCCAAATAGCGGCGGGTGATGCGGACCTTCTCGGCCACGCCGGCGGGGGTGAGCTGGTAGAGGTAGGCGCGCTTGTTGTCGGAGCGGCGGAAGTTGTGGGCCTTCACCAGGCCCTTGTCGATGAGGCCCCGCAGGACGTAGTGCATCTTGCCCACGGAAACGCCCATGGCCTCGGCCAGCTCGCGCTGGGTGGCCTCGGGGTTGGCTTCCAGGATCCGCAGGAGATGGTAGTGGGTGTCTTCGCTGGCCACGGCTTGTTCATCCGTTGAATGCATGCTTGGCATTGCACCACGGGGAGCGCAGGGGGGCAAACGGCTATTCGGCGTTTTCCCAGCCACGCTCCCGGGCCCGGCGGCGGGCCTCGGCCTTCTCTTCGGGGCTCAGGCGGTCGCGGAAGGCCTCCAGGGCGTTCTCGGCGCGTACACAGCCGCCCTCCGCGGAGATCAGGAACCACATGTAGGCGGTAGCGAGGTCTTCGGGGACGCCGGTGCCGTTGGCGTAGAGGAAGGCGAGGTTGTTCTGGGCCTCGGCGTGGCCCTGTTCGGCGGCCCGGCGGTACCAGCGGGCGGCCCGCTCACGGTCCCGGGGCACACCCTCGCCGTAGTCGTAGCTCTGGCCGAGGACGAACTGGGCCTCGGCGCTGCCCTCCTCGGCCAGCTCCCGGAACAGTCCGGCGTCATCGGTGGATTGGGCGGCAACCGGCCCGGCCAGGACCAGGCCGAGACCGATCAGGGCCGCCGCAGGCCAGCGGGCTCCCATGGCCTTTCCCTCGCATTGCCTGGTTCTTGGACCGTAGGGTGCCGGTTTCTGTCCTGTGGGCGAACGCCGGAAGGGCCTACGGCCGGCCCGTTTAGCTTTCCTCGCCCTGGACGATCCGCTGGCGGTTGTTGCGCCAGAACTCCCGAAGGAAGGCCAGGAACACGGAAAGGAACAGCCCCAGCACTAGGCCGAGGGCGAGGTTCAGGCGGGTGTTGGGCGAGACTGGGTTCTCGGAGAAGCGCGGGGGGAGCAGCATCTTGGTGGGCTGGAGGTTGCTCAGCTCCGCTTGCAGCTCGGAGAGCCGGGACTCCCGTTCCGAAATCTGGGTGCCCACGTCCGCGTAGAGGTCGCGCAGCGCCATGAGCTGCTGGTCGCCGCCCGGGCCGGTGCCGTCCCCCTGGAGCCGCTGGTCCATGCGGTCCGCCAGCTCGGAACGGCGCTCCCGCAGGTTTTCCAGGGTGGCCTCGACGCGCGCCGCTTCCTCCTCGACCCAGGAACGCCGACCCTCCAGGCGCTGGTTGTGCTCCTCGATGACCTGCTGATTCACCGCCTCGAGGAACTCGGTGTAGACGTCGGCGCGGGCAACCTCCGGGATGCGCGCGCGGACCACGCCGCCGCCCTGGGCCGTTACGGACCAGCCGTTGTCGTAGTCGATCTCCCGGTCGTTCGGTTGGAAGACGTCCTCCCCCACGACCCGACCCAGGGATTTCATCTGCGCGGCCACGGCCTTCGGTTCCACCAGATAGTCCTCCCCGACCGTCCCCACGCGGAGGTAGGACTCCACCTGGTACTTGGCGGGCTGGAGCAGGGAGAACGCCAGGGCCAGCAGGAACACCGCCGCCGTCCCCCCCAGGATTAGCCAGCGCTGCCGGTAGAGCACCCCGACGAGATCGGCAAGGTCGATCTCATCGTCGGCGCGGTATTGCGGGTCCTCCCGTCTGTCCTCTTCGGCCATGCCTACCCCTTTTGAAAACTGGACCGGTTCCCCATCGGGGAAGGGCGGCGCCCTTCCCACAAGCACAGGAAGCTAGCATACGGCGGGCCTCTTGGAAATCAACGGTCTCCCGGGGCGCCTTCCGCCAGAGCCCTGGCACCCCCTACGCCCGGCGCGCCCTCCTTGTGTACACTGGCCCGGAAACGTCCACCCCTGGAGAAAACCTTGCGCATCGCCGCCTGCCTGGTCCTGCTGCTCTTCCTCCTGCCACTTCCCGCCTCTGCCGGCGAGCTCCAGATCGAGCACGACGGCACGACCCTGAACGCCAATCTGGCCGGAGCGGAGGCCGGAGCGGAGGCCGTATCCGACACCGACCGGCTGCTCCTGATGGTGCACGGCACCCGCGGCCATTTCGGCATGGACCTGCTCCGCAACATCCAGGAGGGCCTGGCGAAGCGCGGCATCGCCTCCCTGGCCATCAACCTCAGCCTCGGGGTGGACGACCGCCACGGCATCCGCAAGTGCGAGCCGGCCCACGACTACACCAACGCCGAGGCCCTGGCGGAGATGGGCGCCTGGATCGGCTGGGCCAAAGAGCAGGGCGTGGAGCGGCTTGCCCTGCTGGGCCATTCCCGGGGCGGCAACCAGGTGGCCCGCTACCTCGCCGAGGAGCCCGCCGAGGCGGTGCGCGGGGCGGTGCTTCTGGCCCCCGCCACCTGGGACGAGGAGTCGGTCGCCGCGGCCTTCGAGCAACGCTTCGACACCCCCCTGGAGAAGCCCCTTTCCCGGGCACAAGCCATGGCCGAGGAGGGCTACCAAGACGCCTGGATGAACCATGTGCCCTTCCTCTACTGCCCGGATGCCCGGGTCAAGGTCGCCAGCTTCCTGAGCTACTACGGCGGGGACGAGGCCCTGGACACCCCCTCCATCCTTCCCGACGCCAAGCGCCCGGTGAAGCTGATGGTGGGCACCGAGGACGAGAACGTCCCGGACCTCGCGGAACGCACCGAGACCCTGCCCGGCAACGCCGACGTCACGCGGCGGGTCCTGGAGGGGGCCGGGCACTTCTTCGAGGGCGAGTACACCGAGCAGGTGGTGGTGCAGACCGGGGAATTCCTCTACCGCATCGGCTGGTAGCCGGCCGGGGCGGGGCCTCTGGTAGAATAGCTCTCCTTCGAACCTCCGGAAGCCTCCAGCGCGAGGCCGGGCCCGTTCCATGAGCCGCGCACTTCCCGACCCCATTCCCCACCGCGCCGGGCGGCGCTACCTTCCCCTGGTAGCGGCCTTCGCCGGCGCCGTGGCCCTGCACGTGGCCCTGGCGGCCGGGATGGTGGGCGTCTCCGGGGAGGCCCCGCGGCCGCGCTCCGGTCCGGATGGGTTCCAGGTGGTCAGTGTGCCCGGGGAGGAGTCCGCACCGGAGCGGACCGAGGCCCCCGAGCCAGAGCCGGAGGAGGCCCCGACCGAGTCCACCCCCGAGCCCCCCGAACCGGATCCCGAGCCCGCCGAGCAGCCGGAAGCGTCCCGGCCGGACCCCGAAGCGCGGGCGGAGCCCGCCGACTCCCCTTCCGACCCCGTCCCGGGGACCAAGTCCCCGGACGGGCTCGTCAAGCGCCGGACCGCCCCCGAAGAGCCGCGCCGAACGGAGGAACCGGACCGGGAAAGGGTCGCCCGGGCCCCCGAGGCGGAGCCCGAACCGGAGGCGGAACAGCCAGAGCCTGCCCGGCCGGAGGACGCCGCCGGCGAGGCCGGCGAGCGCGCCGCGGAGCCCGCCGAGCAGGAGCCCGAGCCGGAGGAGGAGACCGAGACCTCCAGCGGCGCGGGCCGCTACCAGCCCCCCAGCACCCATTCCGGCTACAAGAGCAACCCGCCCCCGAGCTATCCCCTGCGCGCCCGCCGCCGGGGCCTGGAGGGGACCGTGTTACTGCAGGTCCGCGTGAGCCCGGAGGGGGAGCCCGTGGCGGTCCGCGTGGACGAGAGCTCGGGCCACGGCATCCTCGACCGCACCGCCCGGGAGACGGTGCGGGACTGGGCGTTCGAGCCGGCCCGCCGCGGCGGAAGGGCGGTGGAGGGCACCGTGCGGGTACCCGTGCGGTTCCGGCTGTCGGAAGGATAGGCCCGCCCACAACGGCGTGGGAGCGGTCCGTGACCGCGACCGAACAACCTACGAGAAAGAGGAAAGCACCTTGGCGGAAGGCATTTGGACGGGCTGGTGGCTGGAGGCCGACTGGGTGGTCCGGGCGGTCTTCCTGCTGCTGGTGACGCTGTCGGTGCTGAGCTGGACGGTGATCCTGGCCAAGCTGGCCCGCTTCGCCGGCATCCTACGCGCGGAGCGGGCGGCCACGTCCCTGCTGGACAGCAATCGGGACAACGGGGACCTCCTGGGGGAGCTGCGCCCGCACCTGCCCACCCGGGCCCTGCTGAAGGCCGGCCTGCACATCACTGAGCGGCCCACCGCCCCGGTAGCCGACCGCGCCACCCTCGCCGCCCACCTGGAGCGCTGGCTGGGCGAGCAGCGGCTGGTGCTGGGCAACAACCTCACGCTGCTGGCCACCATCGGCAACTCCGCCCCCTTCATCGGCCTGTTCGGCACGGTGTGGGGCATCATGCACGCCCTCCAGGCCCTGGGCTCCGCCGAGGCCCTGAGCATCGACGCGGTGGCCGGGCCGGTGGGCGAGGCCCTGGTGGCCACCGCCGCCGGCCTGTTCACCGCCATCCCGGCGGTGATCGGCTACAACCTCCTGGTGCGCTGGCAGAACCGCATCATGGCCAGGGTGGCCGCCAACGCCGAGCGGGTCCTGGACCGGGTGCTGGGGGGCAGCTAACGGTTTCCCGGAACTTGTAGGAGCGGCGTCCCCGCCGCGACCGCCGTTTTGCCTTGGCTGAATCGCGGCGAGGACGCCGCTCCTACGGGGCGAAACGGCCCCCGCTGATAGACCCAAGGAGCCGAACCATGGCCTTCGGACAGCACGCCGGCGACGCCGACGAGCCCATCTCGGACATCAACGTCACCCCCCTGGTGGACGTGATGCTGGTCCTGCTGGTGATCTTCATCATCCTGGCGCCCATGTTCGCCCAGGCCCTGCGGGTGGACCTGCCCGAGGCGGAGGCGCCGCCCTCCGCCGAGCCGGTGGTGGCCGACCTGAGCGTGGCGGCCGACGGCACCCTGGCGCTGGACAACCGGACCGTCTCCGCGGCGGAGCTGACCGACCGCCTCAAGGCACGCCTGGAGGAGGATCCCGACCTGGTGGTGCGCCTGAGCGCCGACCGCTCCGTGCCCTACGGCAAGATGGCGCAATTGCTCTCCCGGGTGCGCGGCGCCGGCGTGGAGCGCATCGCCTTTCGGACCGAGGCGCCGGAGCCCTGACCGGGTATTCCCCTCCCCTTCCCAGTCGCGGCCACTGGCCGCTCCCACAAGGGCATTGCAGCCCATGCGGGCCCCTGTAGGAGCGGCTACTAGCCGCGACCGCCGCTGCCTCCTCCGGGCCTCCTTGAATGTCGCGGCCACTGGCCGCTCCTACAATCGCCCCAGGATTCCTCCCCGAAGGACCCCCGGCTCCAGCCGATAGCCTCTGTAGGAGCGGCTATCAGCCGCGACCTGCGGTAAGGGATTTCCCGCACCCCTGTGGCATTTGCCACACCCCCGCCCCGCCCCTATTAGCACTAACCCGCTGTTTTTACGGGAAACCCCTCATAGGCACGGGTCTTGCCTCCCGGTGGGCGTCCTCGCACCCACACCCAGGAGGGGAGTCACCTTGTCGAAACGGGGCCTTGCAACCGCCGTATTGAGCACCCTGGCCGTCCAGCCCGCCCTGGCGCAGGACGTGATCCTGCCCGAGACGGTGGTGGAGGCCACGCGCATCACCCCGCCCTCCCTGGAGAGCGCCGCGCCGGAGGAGCTCTCCGAAGCGCCGGCCGCGGACGGCGGGGAGCTGCTGCGCAGCGTGCCCGGGGTCTGGGGCAGCCGCTTCGGGGGCGCGGGCACGGACCCCACGATCCGTGGCCAGGACGAGACCCAGCTCAATGTCCTCACCGACGGCGGCTACACCCACGGCGGCTGCCCCAACCGCATGGACCCGCCCACCGCCTACGCGGTGCCGGAGACCTTTGACCGAGTGGAGGTGATCAAGGGCAGCCAGACCGTCCTCTACGGGGGCGGGGGCAGCGGTGGCACCGTGCGGTTCGAGCGCGACACGCCGCCCTTCCGGGAGGGCGAGGGTCTGCGCGCCGAGGTGGGCGGCGGCTACCGCTCCAACGCCGACGCCAAGGAAGGCTATGCGGACGTGGCCGCCGGCACGCCCACGGGGTACGCCCGCCTCATCGGCAGCTACAGCGACGCCGACAGCTACGAGGACGGCGACGGCAACGAGGTGCGCAGCGCCTACACCCACCGCGACGGCAACCTGCTGCTCGGCTACACCCCCGACGACCACACCACCCTCGAGCTGGGCGCCGAGGCCTTCCGCGCCGAGGACACCCTCTACGCGGGCATGATGGATTCGCCGGAGTCGGAGAAGGACGGCGCCCGGCTCAGCTTCGAGCGCGAGGCCCCGGTGGGCGGCCTGGACGGTCTGACGGTGGAGGCCTACTACAACGACGTCTACCACCTCATGGACAACTACTCCCTGCGCGACGACCCCATGATGTTCATGCGCACGCCGTCGGACTCCACCACCTACGGCGGCCGGGTGCTCGGCGAGGTGTTCGCCGGGGCGAGCTCCCACTGGACGGTGGGCGTGGATTACCAGGGCCGGGAGCGCGAGGCCATCCGCTACCAGGGCATGAGCGCCGACAACGTGAACGCGGTGCAGTCGCTCATGTGGCCCGACATCAGCCAGGACCAGCTGGGCGTTTTCACACAGGTGGACCACGAGCTGGGGTCCGCGGACCGGGTGCGGGTGGGCCTGCGCTACGACCGGGTCACCACCGACGCGGGCCGGGCCGACGAGGCCACCGCCTCCGGCACCAGCCCCGACGACCTCTACCAGCGCCACTACGGCACCACCGCCGACGAGCAGACCGAGGACAACGTGGGGGGGCTGCTGCGCTACGGCCACGACTTCGGCGACGCGGTCACCGGCTTCGCCACCCTGAGCCGGGCCGTGCGTACCGCCGACGAGACGGAGCGCTTCCTCGCCTCCGAGCGCACCATGATGATGGGCGACTGGGTGGGTAACCCGGAGATCGACCCGGAACAGCACCACCAGGCCGAGCTGGGGCTGGTGTGGAAGCGGGAAGCCACCCGCCTGGAGGCGAGCGCCTACTACAACGACGTGACCGACTACATCCTGGTGGACCGGGGCGCCCAGGACCCCAACGGCAACTACGCCACCATCCACCGCAACGTGGACGCCACTCTCATCGGCGGCGAGGTGAGCGCCGAGCAGGGCTTCGGAAAGCACTGGACGGCCCGCCTCACGGGCTCCTACGTCCACGGCGAGAACGACACCGACGGCGAGGCCCTGTCCCAGATCCCGCCGCTGGAGGGCACCCTGCGCATCGCCTACGAGCGCCCCGCCTTCCGGCTCGGCGGCGAGGTGCGGGCCGTGGACCGCCAGGACCGGGTGGACCTGGCAAGCGGCCAGGACCTGCAGGAGACCGCCGGCTACGCCGTGGTCAACCTGTTCAGCCGGGTGCGCCTGCGGGAGGGCATCAAGCTCCGTCTCGGCGTCGACAACCTGCTGGACAAGACCTACGCCACCCACATCAACCGCCAGGACAGCACCAGCGGCGAGGCCATCCTGGTCAACGAGCCGGGCCGCTCGGTCTGGGCGCGCCTGGAGGCCGCCTTCTAGGCCCCAAGGATCCTCCGCTCTCCCTCCGGCGCCCGGTACGGCCTTTCCATGGCCTCCCGGGCGCTTTTTATGGTACTTGCCCGAGTTGGGGTACCCGGCCCTGTAGGGGCGGCCAGTGGCAGCGATTTCCTTTGGAATGGAGAGCGGTTACCACTTCCGGGTAATCGGGATTCCCCCGACCGATATGCTAGGCTTTTGGCACCTTATCTCATCGAACGGAGGGCTCGATGAAGCGGTCCACAGGGAGTGTCCGCCTGCTGTTGCTGCTGGCCGGCCTGGTCTGGGCGGGGGCCGCCCACGCCGGTGACGTGGAGATCCGGGAGCCCTGGATCCGCCACATGCCCGGGGACACCCCCTCGGGCGGCTACTTCCGGATCCACAACGGCACGGACAGCGCGGTGCGGCTGGTGGCCGCCGAATCCCCCGCCTTCCGCCGCATCATGCTCCACCGCAGCGGCAGCGAGGAGGGCAGCAGCCGGATGGAGCACGTGGACCGGGTGGACGTGCCCGCCGGCGGCCGGGTGGACTTCGCCCCGGGCGGCTACCACCTGATGCTCATGGCCCCGCGGGAGGAGCTGGCGGTGGGCGAGGAGGTCGCCGTCACCCTCCGCTTCGTCGGTGGCCGGGAGAAGACCGTGTCGTTCCCTCTCCGCCCCCCTTACGCGCAGGGACCGAAATGACCGGATTCCGTGGACGCTGGCGCGCGCTGCTCGGGCTGCTGGCCCTCGCCGGCCTGCTGGCGGTGGCCGGCTGCACCGAGGAGCCGCCGGAGTACGAGCTGTCGAGCCTCCAGGGGAAGCTACCGGACCTGCAGCTGGAGCTGCCGGACGCCAGCGGCGAGCCCCGGACCGCCGAGGACTTCCGGGGCGACGTGGTGCTGCTGTTCTTCGGCTACACCCATTGCCCCGACGTGTGCCCCATGACCCTGAGCCGGATCCGACAGGCGGTGGGGACGCTGGAAGAGGAATACGCGGACCGGATCACGGTGCTGTTCGTCGCCGTGGACCCGGAGCGGGACACCCCCAAGGCCATCCGCGAGTACGTGGACCAGTTCGACATGCCGCAGCTGGTGGGCCTGCGCGGCGTCGGGCAGGAATTCGAAACGCTCCGGGACCGCTACCACATCCACGTGAAGCTGTATAAGGACGGCCCCGAGGACGAGGACTACGAGGTGGGCCACACCGGCGGGGTACTCATCTTCGGCCCCGAGGGCAAGGCCCAGCTCATGGGCAAGATGACCGGCCAGCAGGCCGATACCCCGGATACCCTGGCCTCCGACCTGCGCAAGCTCGTCGAATATTCCCTGTAATCCCGGCCAAGGGGTCTCCCGGCCCTAACCGAACCCACCTTGCTCCTACAACCGCACACCGGCATCCGTGGGAGCCCACTTCAGTGGGCGATTCCCGCCCCAGACGCGGTGCCGGATGGCCTTCGCCCGCTGAAGCGGGCTCCCACGGGGCCGCCCACAGGAACCTGTAGGAGCCCACTTTAGTGGGCGACCTTGTGCAAAGCAGGGAATACTAGCGGGGGAGGGGGAAATTGAGGGACACGCCTGGCCACGGACACAAACTGCGAAAAGGCCGCTTTTCGGAGGCAGGCCGACCTTATTTAGTTACCACCGTTACCCGAAACCGCCTTTCTATCTTCGATACCCCCCAGAATGCACGAATTGCCGCCCGAACCTTCCACGACCCCCGTTTGAAGGAGAAAGGTACAACACTGGCCTTCGTGGTCATGCCGGACCATATCCATTGGCTCCTGCAACTGACTGGAGGAAGCCCTCTGTCCCAAATGGTTTGGTTTTACAAAGCCAAAGTAAGTCACACGATGGGGACCAAGGTGTGGCAAAAAGGGTTCCATGACCGCGCGATCCGGAAGGAGGAAGACATAAGGGATGTGGCCAGATATATAGTCGGCAATCCGCTCCGGAAAAATCTGGTTCAGGATATCGGCGACTACCCCTATTGGGACGCGGTCTGGCTGGAGGAGGGAAAAGAAAAGGCGGGATCGTCCATGCTTTGAATTGCTGCCCCAATTTTCGCCCGCTAAAGCGGGCTCCTACAGCCGGCCACCGGCATCCGTAGGAGCCCACTTTAGTGGGCGATCCCTGCCCGCGCCTCGGTGCCGGATATCCTTCGCCCGCTAAAGCGGGCTCCTACAATCGCCCATCGGCACCCGTAGGAGCCCACTTTAGTGGGCGATTCCCGCCCGAGACGCAGTGCCGGAATACCCCTCGCCCGCTAAAGCGGGCTCCTACGGTGGGGGGGCCTCAGGCGTTCGCCCGGATCAGGAGGCCCAGCTCCTCGGTCTTCTCGCGCAGCAGGTCCGGGTCGGCGCGGGTCTCCACGTTGAGCCGCAGCAGGGGCTCGGTGTTGGAGGGGCGCAGGTTGAAGCGCCACCCGGCGAATTCCACGCTCACGCCGTCGGTGCGGTCCACCTCCGGATCCTCGCCCCGGTAGGCGCCCACCACCGTCTCCATGACCGCATGGGGATCGCGCACCTCGAAGTTGATCTCCCCGCTGCAGGGATAGGCCGCCTGCTGCTCGCCCACCAGCCGGGACAGGGACTTCCCCTCCTGGCTCATGAGCTCGGCGGCCAGGAGCCAGGGGATCATGCCGCTGTCGCAGTACCCGAAGCGGCGGAAGAAGTGGTGCCCGGACATCTCGGCGCCGTACACGGCGTCCTCCCGGCGCATGCTCTCCTTCATGAAGGCGTGGCCCGTCTTGCTCTGCACGGGAGTGCCGCCGCCGTTTTTCACCGTCTCGATGGTGTTCCAGGTGAGCCGCGGGTCGTGGATGATGCGCTCGCCCGGCTGCTTGCGCAGGAAAGACTGGGCGAGCAGGCCGATGAGGTAGTAGCCCTCCACGAACGCGCCGTCCTCCGTGAACAGGAAACAGCGGTCGTAGTCACCGTCCCAGGCGACGCCGAGGTCGGCGCCGTGCTCCCGCACCGCCGCGGCCGTGGCGTCCCGGTTCTCCGGCAGCAGCGGGTTGGGGATGCCGTTGGGGAAGCGGCCGTCGGGCTCGTGGTGGATCCGGATGAGCTCGAAGGGCAGGTGTGGCGCCAGGGCGTCGAGCACCGGGCCCGCCCCGCCGTTGCCGGGGTCGGTGACGATGCGCAGGGGGCGCAGGCGGTCGGGGCTGTCCAGGTAGCCCAGGAGGTGCTCCACGTAGTCCGCCCGGGCGTCCAGCGGCTCCGGCCGCGCGCTGAAGGTGGCCGGGGCCTCAATGGCGTTGGCCCGCTCCTGGATCGCGGCGAGCCCCGAGTCGCCGCTGATGGGCCGCGCCTCCTCCCGCACCAGCTTGAGGCCATTGTAGTCCATGGGGTTGTGGCTGGCGGTCACCATGACGCCGCCGTCCAGGCCGTAGTGGAAGGTGGCGAAGTAGACGGTCTCCGTGCCGCACAGGCCCAGGTCGTGCGCCTTGGCGCCGCCGGCCTCCAGCCCGGCCGCGAGCGCTTCCAGCAGCTCCGGGCTGGTGAGGCGCACGTCCCGGCCCACGGCCACGTGCCGGGCGCCCAGCTCCTCGGCGAAGGCCTGGCCGATGCGGTGGGCCGTTCCGGGGTTCAGGTCGTCCGGGACCCGGCCCCGGACGTCGTAGGCCTTGAAGCAAGTGATCGGCTCGCCCATGGCTTCCCCTTTGGAAAACGGATGGTTCCCCCATTCTGCCCGAGCCGCGGGACGGGATGGAGGCGCCGCGGTGACCCCGGTCAAATGGCCGTCCGGAGCGCCGGGCCCCTTCCGGCCTCAGGCTTGAATGGCGTATTTCTTCAGGCGGTACAGGAGGGTGTCGCGGGTGAGGCCGAGGAGGCGGGCGGCCCGGCTGCGGTTGCCCGCGGTGCGCTCCAGGGCCTGGCGGATCAGGTCGGCCTCCAGGGCGTCCAGGCGCAGGCCGGTCTCGGGCAGGGTGAAGGGGCCCGCCGGGGCCGCCTCCTCCCGGCCCAGCTCCTCGGGCAGGTTCCCGGGCCCCACCTCCCACCCCGGAAGCATGATCACCAGGCGCTCGCACAGGTTGCGCAGCTCCCGGACGTTGCCCGGCCAGGCGTAGGCCTCCAGTCGGGCGCGGGCCGCGCTGTTGAAACGGGGGGCGGCGAGGTCGTAGCGGTCGGCGAGATCGGCGGTGAGGCGCTCCAGGAGCAGGGACACGTCCCCCGGCCGCTCCCGCAGCGGCGGCAGCTCCACGGGGACCACGTGCAGGCGGTAGTAGAGATCCTCCCGGAAACGGCCGGCCCGCACCTCCTGGAACAGGTCCCGGTTGGTGGCCGCGACTAGGCGGACGTTGGCGCGCTGCGGCGCGGCGGCCCCCACCGGCTGGTACTCCCCGGCCTCCAGGAAGCGCAGCAGCTTGGCCTGCAGCCCCGCCGACAGCTCGCCCACCTCGTCCAGGAACAGGGTGCCGCCCTCGGCGGAGGCCACCATTCCCGGGCTGTTGTCCACCGCGCCGGTGAAGGCCCCCTTGCGGTGGCCGAAGAGCTGGGATTCCGCCAGCTCCTCGGGCAGGGCGGCGCAGTTCACCGACACGAAGGGGCCTCCGGACCGGGGGCTCTCGGCGTGCAGGGCGCGCGCCAGCAGCTCCTTGCCGGTGCCCGTCTCGCCCAGGACCAGGACCGAGACGTCCGTGGCCGCGGCGACCGCGGCGGTGCGCAGCGCCGCCTGGAAGCTGGGCGCCCTGCCGATCAGCGTTCGCTCGAAGGCATCCGCCATGACCCTTTTCCCTCGCCCGTGCGCCGGCCCCAAGGGGCCGGCTTAAATCCCTAATTCGATTGGGTGATTCGTACTATACCAGAAGCCCGCCAGCCCCAACACGACCAGGATCAAGCCCAGCACCCGGCTCAGATGGGGGATGCGCCGCAGGCGGGCAACGAGGCCGGCGGCGGCCCCCGCCCCCGCCACCGCCGGCAGGGTGCCGATGCCGAAGGCCAGCATGAACAGGGCGCCGGGGAGCGCCCCACCCTGCCCCGCCGCCAGGATCACGGCGGAATACACCATGCCGCAGGGCAGCCAGCCCCAGATCAGGCCGTAGGCGAAGGCGGCGGGCAGGCTGGAGACGGGGAACAGCCGCCGCCCAAGGGGCTCCAGCCGCCGCCACAGCGGCACGCCGAGGCGCTCCACGGTCGCGAAGCGGGGGAACCAGCCGGCCAGGTGCAGCCCCACCGCCGCCACCAGCAGCGCCGCGATGCTGCGCAGGACCATGGGGCCGCGCTCGGGGTCGATGACGGCGAACAGGCCGGCCCCTACCGCCCCCACCAGCGCGCCGATCAGCGCGTAGCTGAGGATCCGCCCCAGGTTGTAGCCGCCCACGTACAGGAGCAGCCGGCGGCGGTCGCCGCGCACCTCCGGGGACAACCCCATGGTGAGGGCGCCCATGATGCCCCCGCACATGCCCACGCAGTGCAGGGAGCTGAACAGGCCGAGGACGAGGGCGGCGGGCAGGGCGTAGAGCAAGATCGGCGAACCGCTGGGGGACCGGAGGGGAAGGATACCATTACGGGGCGTGCGGGAAAGCCGCTTGGCGACCTCTACCCGGGAATGCCTCTTGTGGGAGCGGCCATCGGCCGCGACAGCCGGGGCCGCCTCCCTGGTCGCGGCTGGTAGCCGCTCCCACAGGGGCCGCTCCCAGGGAGGCGGCCGGCTAGGCCTGGAACAATTCGGCGCCCCGGCGCTCCCGGGATTCGCCCGCTGAAACGGGCTCCTACGAGTGCCGGCTCCCAGCCGTAGGAGCCCGCTTCAGCGGGCGAGCACCCCCTCCAGCCGCGCCCACCCCGCCTCGCTGCCGGGCAGACCGATGCGCAGCCCGGCGGGCTCCTGGAACAAGCGCGTCCACAGGCCCCGCTCCGCCAGGAGCCGATGGCGCGCGGCGGCCTCCGTCCCCGGCACCCAGCGGAACAGGTCCGTGCCCCCGGGCGATGCCCAGCCGGCCCGCTCCAGGAGGTCCCCCAGGCGCCGGGCATTCGCGGCCAGGCGCTCCCGGCTCGCCTCCTGCCAGGAGCGGTCCTCCAGGGCCCGGCGCACCACCTCCCGCGCCGGGCCGGCCACCGGCCACGGCCCCAGCTCCGCGGCCAGGGCCTCGCGCACGGCGCCCTCGGCGGCCACGAAGCCCACCCGGGCCCCGGGCAGGCCGAAGAACTTCCCCGGCGAGCGCAGCACCACCAGTCCCGCGCGGCCCGCCGTACCGGCCAGGCTGTGCTCCGGGGCCACGTCGGCGAAGGCCTCGTCCACGATGAGCCAGCCGCCGCGGGCCGCCAGCCGCCGGTGCCAGGCCAGCAGGTCCTCGGCGGCGAAGCGCCGGCCGTCCGGGTTGTTGGGATTGGTGACCACCAGCACGTCCACCCGCCCGGCGGCGGCCTCCAGCTCCTCCGCCGTCACCCGCTCCACGTGGTGGCCGGCCCATGCCCAGCGGAAGGCGTGCTCGCCGTAGGTGGGCCACAGGACCGCCACCCGCCCCGCCCGGCGCAGCCGCGGCAGGAGCTGGATGGCCGCCTCGGAGCCAGGGACGGCGAGCAGCTCGGGCGTGCCGTAGTAGGCGGCCGCCGCCTCCAGCAGGCCGTCGTCGCCCTCCGGGAGGCGGTGCCAAGCCGGCTCCGGAACCTCGGGAACCGGGTAGCCGCGAGAATTGATGCCGGTGGACAGATCCACCCACCCCCCCTCCGGCTCGCCGAAACGGGCCCGCGCGGCCGCCAGGTTGCCGCCGTGCTCAATCAAGCAGGATCCCTCCCGCGCCGATCAGGGCCACCCACAGCAAGACCCCCCGCTGCACCAGGCACACCGCCGCCCGGATGCTGCCGGCGTCGGGCGCCCCGCCCTCCCCCAGCTCGGGCCGCCGCTCCTCGGCGCCGTGGTAGCGGGCCGCGCCGCCCAGGCGCACGCCCAGGGCCCCGGCCCCCGCGGCCATCACCGCCCCGGCGTTGGCGCTCTTCCAGGCCCGGGCCTGGGCGCGCCAGCTGCGCAGCGCGGCGCCGGTCCGGCCGAGCAGGGCGTAGGTCAGGGCGGTGAGCCGGGCGGGCGGGGCGTTCAGCAAGTCGTCGAAACGGGCCGCCGCCCAGCCGAAATCGCGATAGCGCGCCGTGCGGTAGCCCCACATGGCGTCGAGGGTGTTGGCGAGGCGGTGCAGCACCACCCCCGCCGGCCCCAGCACCACGAGCCAGAACAGGCTGGCGAACACCGCGTCGCTGCCGTTCTCCAGCACCGACTCCACCGTGGCGCCGGCCACCCCGTTCCCATCCAGGGCGGTAGGATCGCGGCTCACCAGCCGGCCCACCGCCTCGCGGGCGCCCGCCAGGTCCCCGGCCGCCAGCGGGCCGGCCACCGCCCGCGCGTGCTCCCCCAGGCTGCGCAGCCCCACGGCGAGGTACAGCACCAGCGCCGCCACCGCTTCCCCCACCACGGGCACCCGCCCCAGCCACCAGGCGGCCAGGGCGAAGGGCGCCACCAGCAGGACCACCGCCGCCGCGCCCCGCAGCCCACCCCCCTTCCCCCGGTTGAGCCGCTGCTCGACGGCGTCGGCCAGGGCCCCGAAGGCGGCCAGCGGATGGCCGCGGCGGGGGTCGCCGAGGAGGGCGTCCAGGAGGAGGGCGGCGATGGCTACGAACAGTACGGTCACTAGGAGCAGGCTCGTGTTGGGGCCGTTATGTGGCGATGGTCAGGGCTACTCTGGTTCGTTGTTCCTGATCAGGCCGGTCCTCTGGCGGAAAAGGACCATGTTGGAGCGATCCGCGATCGCGACCGGCCGAAGGGGCCACTTGGGTCGCGGTCGCGGACCGCTCCCACAGCCCCCCTGACCGGGCTCGGCCGAGAGAAAGTAAAAGTATTAGCACCCGGGTAGTGCGGGCTGTGGGAGCGGCCAGTAGGAGCGACGGCCCCCGTCGCAATCAACCGAGGAGGCTCCTCCCACAGGTCGCGACGGGGGCCGTCGCTCCTACAAGATGGCCCGGTTCGCCGTAGGGGGCGCCTCAAGGATATGCGACAATCCGCGCCATGCCAGCCACCACCCTCATGATTCAGGGCACCACCTCCGACGCCGGCAAGAGCGCCCTGGTGACCGGCCTGTGCCGGGCGCTGCGCCGCCGCGGGCTGCGGGTGGCGCCCTTAAAGCCGCAGAACATGGCCCTGAACAGCGCGGTCACCGCGGACGGCGGCGAGATCGGCCGGGCCCAGGCCGCGCAGGCCCAGGCCGCGGGGCTGGAGCCTACCACGGACATGAACCCCGTGCTGCTCAAGCCCAACACCGACACCGGCGCCCAGGTGATCGTCAACGGCCGCGCCGTGGGCACCATGGAGGCCCTCGCCTACCACGAATACAAGCGCACCGCTCGCGAGGCAGTGCTGGCGGCCCACGCCCGGCTGGCCCGGGCGTACGACGTGGTGGTGGTGGAGGGCGCCGGCAGCCCCGCGGAGGTGAACCTGCGCGAGCACGACATCGCCAACATGGGCTTCGCCGAGGCGGTGGACTGCCCCGTGCTCCTGGTGGCCGACATCGACCGCGGCGGCGTCTTCGCCCAGCTGGTGGGCACGGCCGAGCTCCTCGCCGACAGCGAGCGCGCCCGCCTCGCCGGCTTCGTCATCAACCGCTTCCGCGGCGACCAGACGCTGCTCCAGCCGGGCCTGGACTGGCTGGAGGATTACACCGGCATCCCGGTGGCGGGAGTGCTGCCCCACCTGGAGGGACTGTACCTGGAGGCGGAGGACCGCCTGGACGGCGCGCCGGCCCCCACGGAAGGCGCCGACGCCCTGCGCGTCCACGTCCCCGCCTTCCCGCGCATCAGCAACCACACCGACCTCGATCCCCTGCGGCACCACCCCCGGGTGGATCTGCGGTTGGTCGGCCCCGGGGATTCCCTGGAGGGCGCCGACCTGATCCTGCTGCCGGGCTCCAAGTCCGTGCGCGCCGACCTGGACTGGCTACGCGCCCAGGGCTGGGAGGCGCAGATCCAGCGCCACCTGCGCTACGGCGGGCGGGTCCTCGGCGTCTGCGGCGGCTTCCAGATGCTCGGCACCGCCCTCCACGACCCGGAGGGGCTGGAAGGCCCGGCCGGCTCCTCCCCGGGGCTGGGGCTGCTGGCGATGGAGAGCACGCTGGCCCCGGAGAAGCGGCTGACCCGGGTGCGGGGGCGGCTGGCACCCGAAGGGGCGCCGGTGGCCGGCTACGAGATCCACATGGGGGTGTCGGAGGGGCCCGACCTGTCCCGCCCCCTGGCGGACCTGCCGGAGGGGGATGACGGCGCCCGATCGGCGGACGACCGGGTACGCGGCACCTACCTGCACGGCCTGTTCGACGAGGGCGAGGCCTGCGCCGCCCTGCTGGGCTGGGCGGGCCTGGGAGACGCCGAGGCCAGGGACCACCACGCCCGCACGGAGGAGGGCATCGAGCGCCTGGCGGATGCGGTGGATGACCATCTCTGGACCGAGCCGCTTCGGCGGTGCCTGGGCCTGTAGGTCCTTCGGCGGACACCTTCCCAGGAATCCGCCAAGTCGCGGTCATGGACCGCTCCCACAGTCCCTATCTCACCCCAGCGCGTACACCATCCCCACCAGGAAGGCCGCTTCCCCCACCTCGATGGCGGCGCCGATGGTGTCGCCGGTGACGCCGCCCAGGCGCCGCTCCATCAGCCAGCGCAGGAAGATCAGGACGATGGCCCCGGTCACCAGCCCGGCGAAGCCCATGCCTACGGTGAGGATGAGGCCCAGGAGCAGGGAGCCGGCCACCACGCCCCAGGCGGGCCAGGGGGACAGGTGCTCGGCGGGGCCCGCCCCCAGCCCCTCGGCGCGCACGTACGGAAGGGTGAGCAACAGCCACACCGCCGCGGTGCGGGCCAGCAGGGGGGCCGCCAGCAGGCCCAGGGTGGCCCCGCTCTCCAGCAGGGCGGTGAGCGCCACCACCTTGACCACCAGCACCACGCCCACCACGACCACGCCGGCCGGGCCGGTACTGGGATCCTTCATGATGGTCAGGGTCTTGTCCCGGTCGCCGTGGCCACCCAGCCAGGCGTCGGCGCTGTCCGCCAGGCCGTCCACGTGCAGGAGGCCCGTAAGCAGCAGCCACAGGGCCACCACCAGCACGGCGGTCATACCGGCGTGGCCGGTGCCGAGGACGGCGGTGGCGGCCAGGAGCACCACGCCGATGGCCAGGCCCACCAGGGGGTAGAACAGCACCGAACGGCCCCAGTCCCGCGGAGTGGTCTCGGCGGGCACGGCCACCGGGATCCGGGTCAGCAGCTGCACGGCAAGCCGTAGGGGTACCAGCATCAGGTGATCACTCCGTGGGAAACCAGGCGTGCGTTCACCTCCCGGCCGTCGATGTCGGCCCGGATGCGGGTGCGGCAAGCGTAGGGCACCTCCATGCGGAACAGGTTGCTCAGCGGCATGCCCATGACATGGGCGATGAGGACCCGCATGGCGCCGCCGTGGCCCACCACCAGTACGTGGCGGCCGGCGTGCTGACGCACCAGGTCCTCCCAGCCGGCCGCCACCCGCTCGGCGAAGTCCTGCAGGGCCTCGCCACCCGGGGCCTGGGCGTTGGGCGGGTCGGCCCAGAAGGCGCTCAGGTCGCCCGGCCCGTTGGCCAGGATGTCCTCGGCGGTGCGCCCGTCCCACTCGCCGAAGTCCATCTCCCGCAGGCGGTGCTCGTACTTCAGGTCCAGGCCCCGGGCGCGGGACAGCTCCTCGGCGAACTCGCTGCAGCGCAGCATGGGGGAGGACACCACCACCTCCCAGCCCGCCTCGCCCGCGGAGGCCAGGCGCATCTGGCCCCAGCCCTTCTCGCTCAGGGGATGATCGGTGCGGCCGCGGAACATGCGGCCGCCCTCGGGCTCCCCGTGGCGGATCAGGTCGATCGTCGTAGCCGTCTGGTCCATGGCCGCCCTCTATTGGTGCATGCACCCTCCGGTCAGGAGGGGATCCCGGCTTCCTCGAAGGTCGCCATTCGATTGTGCAGGGTAACGGCCTGTCGCAAAAGCGGTACCGCCGCGGCGGCGCCGCTGCCCTCGCCCAGCCGCATGTCCAGGTCCAGCAAGGGCGCGGCCCCCAGCTCCGCCAGCACGGCGGCGTGGCCCGGCTCGGCGGAGCGGTGACCGAAGGCGAGCCAGTCCGCCACGCCCGGGTTGAGGCGCACGGCCGCCAGGGCGGCGGTGGTGGCGATGAAGCCGTCCACCAATACCGGGATGCCGCGCTGGGCGGCGGCCACGAAGGCCCCCGCCAGACCGGCGATCTCGAAGCCGCCCACCCGCCTGAGCGCCTCCGCCGGGTTGGCGGGGTCCGGGGCGTGCAGGCCGAGGGCGTCGCGCACCACCGCGGCCTTGTGGTCCACCCCGCGCGCGTCCAGGCCGGTCCCCGGCCCGGCCAGGGCTTCGGGGCTGTCCCCGGTGAGGCCGCAGGCCACGGCGGTGGCGGCGGTGGTGTTGGCGATGCCCATCTCGCCGCCGATGAACAGCTGCGCGCCTTCCGCCTCCGCCCGTCTGGCGGCCTCGGCTCCGGCCGCCAGGGCCGCCGCCAGCTCCTCGGCGGTCATGGCGGGCTCCCGGCGCAGGTTGCCCGTCCCCGGGGCGATGCGGGCCGGGCGGACGCCGGGCAGGGAGCCGGGATCCTCCACCGCCCCCAGATCCACCACCTCCAGGTTGGCACCGGCCTCCCGCGCCAGGACGCTGACGGCGGCCCCGCCGCGGCTGAAGTTGCGGATCATCTCGGTGGTCACCGCCTGCGGGAAGGCGGAGACGCCCTCCGCCGCCACGCCGTGGTCCCCGGCGAACACGCTGATCCAGACCCGGTCCAGGGCGGGCTTGGGCGCGCCCTGCCAGGCCGCCAGCCGCACGGCCACCTCCTCCAGCCGTCCCAGGGAGCCGGGCGGTTTGGTGAGCTGGCCCTGGCGGTCGCGGGCGGCCTGTTCGGCCGCCTCGTCGATGGATGCCACGGGCCGGAGGTACCAGGGCTCGGTCATGGGATTCCTTCTGGTGTCTTATGGGAAATCTCGTTGCGGAACCAGAATCGCGGTCGCGACGGGGGCCATCGCTCCTACGAACGTCTCCGTAGGAGCCCACCCGGAAAACCAGATCCCTGTGCGCGACAGGGACCGTAGGAGCGGCCGCCCCGGCCGCGACCACCTTCCAACGGCATGGCGATGGCGAGAGGGGCACCGCTCCTACCACTCGTCCTTCAGCGTCCAGGGCAGCCCCGCCACCACCAAGGTCACCTGCTCGCAGCGCTCCGCCGCCGCCTGGTGCAGCCGCCCCGCCTCGTCCACGAACCGGCGCGACAACGGATCGGCGGGCACCACCCCCTGCCCCACCTCGTTGCTCACCAGCAGCACCTCGCCGGGCGCCGACGCCAGGGCCTCCAGAAAAGCGGTCCGCTCCCGCTCCAGGACCTCCTCGCCTTCCCCCAGCAGGTTGCCCAGCCACAGGGTCAGGCAGTCCACCAGCAGGCAGCGGCCTGGCCTGGCCTCCTGGCGGAGCACGCGGGCCAGGGCCACCGGCTCTTCCACCAGTCCCCAGTGGTCGGGGCGGTCCGCCCGGTGGCGGGCGATGCGCGCCGCCATCTCCTCGTCCCCGGCGGTGGCGGTGGCCACGTAGACCACTTCCGCCCCGGATTCCACGGCGCGCTGCTCGGCCAGGCGACTCTTGCCGCTGCGGGCGCCGCCCAGGACCAGCTCCTTCACGCCCGCCCCCACGGCACCACGTAGGGCTCGCCCTCGACCTCGCCGTACACCGCCCGGATGCCGAATACCTCGTCGAGATGGCGGGGGTCCAGCACCTCCTTGGGCGTTCCCTGGGCCACCAGCTCCCCCTCGTCCATGAGGAACAGGCGGTCGCAGAAGCGGGCGGCGAGGTTCAGGTCGTGCAGCACCAGGGCCACCGTACGCCCCTGGTGGGCGTAGTCCCGAACCAGCTCCATGAAGTGGACCTGGTGGTAGGGGTCGAGGCCGGCCACGGGCTCGTCGGCCAGTAGGATGGAGGGCTCGCCGGCCAGCACCCGGGCCAGGAGCACGCGGGCGCGCTCGCCGCCGGAGAGCTGGGTCACGGGCCGGTCGCGCAGCTCCTCCACCCCGGTGGCCGCCAGCGCCCGGTCCACGGCGTAGGCGTCCTCGCTCCCCAGGCGCTGCCAGGGGCCGAGGTGGGGCAGCCGGCCCAGGGCCACCACCCGCTCCACGGGCAGCGGCCAGTGGACCGTGGCCGCCTGGGGCAGGTAGCCAAGCTCGCGCGCCCGGTCGCGGCCGCGGAAGCGGTGCAGCCGCTCGCCGTTCAGACGCGCCTCGCCCTGCGCCGGCGTATGCAGCCCGGCCAGGGCGCGCAGCAGGGTGCTCTTGCCCGCGCCGTTGGGGCCGAGGATGCCCGCCACTTCGCCGGGCTGCAGCCCAAGGCTGACCCCGTGCACCACAGCCGTTCCGCCCTGCTCCAGAGTCAGGGCTTCCGCCGTGAGGCTCATACGGTCATCCTCCGGGTCTTGAGCACCAGGTGGAGGAAGAAGGGCGCCCCTACCAGGGCGGTGACCACCCCCAGCTTGAGGTCCACCTCGTCGCTGGCCAGGCGCAGGCCCATGTCGGCCAGAAGCAGCAGGATGGCCCCGCCCAAAGCGCTGGCCGCCAGGAGCCGGGCGGGCTGGTAGCCCACCAGCGGCCGCAGCAGGTGCGGCACCACCAGGCCGACGAAGCCGATGCTCCCGGAAACCGCCACCCCGGCGCCCACCGCCAGGGTGGCCCCGGCGATGACCCGGAAGCGCAGGGCGCTCAGGTTGAAGCCCAGGCTGCGCGCCGTCTCCTCGCCCATGCTCAGGGCGTCGAGGGCCCGCCCGGCGGACAGCAGCAACGCCACCCCCACCCCCATGAACGGCAGGCCCCAGGCCACGTGGTCCATGCCCCGGTCGGCCAGGGAGCCGAGCAGCCAGAACAGGATCTCGGTGGTGGCGTGCGGGCTTGGCGCGAGGTTGAGGGCCACGGAGATGAGCGCCCCGGCCAGGCTGGATATGGCCACCCCGGCGAGGATCAGGGTCTGGACATTGGCCTCCCGTCCGGCGAGGCCATAGAGAACCAGCATGGACACCAGGGCGCCCGCCATGGCGGCCGCCGGGAGGGCCAGGGGAACGGCGGCGGCCACGCCGGTGTAGAGGGTAACCACGGCCCCCAGGGCGGCGGTGTTGGAGATGCCCAGCACCCCGGGCTCCGCCAGGGGGTTGCGCAGCAGGCCCTGCAGCCCGGCGCCGGCGATGCCGAGGCTCGCCCCCACCGCCACCCCGAGCAGGGTGCGCGGCAGGCGCAGCTCCTGGACGATCTGCGAGACAGGGGTTTCATCGGGGGCCACCAGGGCCGCCCATACCTGGCCCGGGGGAATGGCCACATAGCCCAGGACCAGGCTGAACCCCATCAAGGCCAGAACCACCGCCCCCAGCAGGGGCAGCAGCCAGGGCCGGCTCACCTCATGGGGCATGTCATGGCCTCCTGCAAGCTCGAATCAATCCCATAGACCTTTCCTTTAACCGCCAGTCCCTGTGGGAGCCCGCTTCGGAGGGCGAGCCGTGGATGGGGAAGGCTCGCGCACCGAAGTGAGTTCCTACGGACGATCGGTATTGCCGGATTGCGGAACGCTAATGCCGTAGGCGTGCTCGGCCAGGCGGGCCACCGCCTCGGCATTGAACCAGCCCCCGCAGGACCACAGCCGGCCCGGCAGCCACATGCGGGGACGTTTGGTCTCCAGGGAGGCAAACACCGGATGGTGCATCACCCCCTGGGCCAGGGAGGGCTCGGCCTTGGCGAAGCCGGCCAGAATAAGGAGATCCGGCCGGGTGGTTACCAGCTTCTCCAGGGGAAACTCCTTGTAGGATCCGGCGCCCACTTCGCGGCCCACATTGCGCAGCCCGGCGGCCTCCATGATGGTATCCAGCAGGGCGCCCTCCCCCACGGTCACGCCGTTGGCCCGCAGCGCCAGGGCCCGCAGCCGCTCCTCCCGCGGCGGCAGGCGCTCGGCGACGGCCTCCAGGGTGCGGTCCATCTCGGCGATCAGCCGCTCCCCGCGCTCGGGATGGCCCAGCAGCCCGGCCATGCGCCGGATGGTCTCGCGGATGCCGGGAAAGGTGTCGGGGCTGTCCAGGGTGACCATCCGGTAGCCCAGTGCATCCAGGCGGTTGCGGGTCTCCCGCTTGGTGTAGGGACCGCCGACCACCAGGTCCGGGTCATGGGCCATCACCTCCTCGGCGTGGCCGCTGTTCAGCGGATATTCCGCGGCGGCCTCGGCCATGTAGGAGAAGGCCGGACTGCGGGCGTACTCCGAGACGGTGACGAGCTGCCCCGGATCGGCCAGTTCCAGCACCAGCTGGTCGGTGCAGGCGTTGATGGAGGCCACGGTGGGCCGCTCGGCGGCTCCCGTTTCGTCGGCCGGCGTCCCCAGCAAGACCGCGGCGACCAGGACCGCAGCGGTCCGAAGGGACAGGGGGATAGGCGCCCTCCGGGCGCCTTCCCGGAAAGCGGGCCTAGCGCGCCCCATAGCTCAGGCTCACGAAGAATTCCCGGCCATGGGTGTTGTAGCCCTGCGCCAATTCATAGTCCTTATCAAGAATATTGTTGGCCTCCACCTTTAACCGCCAGACACTTCCAAGGGAGCGGGACCCTCGCAGGTGCAGGAGGGCGTAGCCGGGCATCTCCTGCTCGTCGGTATTATCCACCCGGTCGTAGCGCGGGCCCTTGGCCACCACGGTACCGCCGAAGGCCCACCGGTCCGCCCAGGTTTTTTGGATGTCCAGGGCGCCGCTGGCTTTGGCACGCCGGGGAAGCTGGTTGCCGGTCTCCTCGTCCTCGGGCTCCAGGTAGGTCACCGCGGGACGCACCCGCCAGCCGCCCTTGTTCAGGTCCGCGGAGAGCTCGGCACCGCGGATGCGGGCCTCGGCGAGGTTCACCGGGGTATCTACCCAGCCATCTTCGTTGGTATCCACATTAACGATGAGGTCCTCCACCCGGGTTTCAAAGACCCGCAGCTCCCAGCTCCCCCAGCCGGCCCGGCCCTCCAGGCCCAGCTCCGTGGAGCGGGACTCCTCCGGCTTCAAACCGGGATTGCTGAACCCGGGGTAATAGAGCTGGTTGAAGGTGGGCGCCTTGAAGGCCGTGCCGTAGGAGGCCACCAGCTTCAACCCCTCGGAGAGACGAAAGCCGAGGTTCGCGTTGCCAGTGGTGTGCTCGCCGTAGGCCTCGTTGTCGTCATGCCGCAGGCCGAGCCCGACCTCCACCGGACGCCAGTCGGCGAGCCACTGGGCGAACACCGCCCGATTGTACCGGCTGTCCGCGGCGTAATCCCGGCTGGAGTCCACCTGGTCTTGCTGGTAGTCGGCCCCCAGGACCAGTTCCTGATAGTCAGTGACATAGAAGCTGTTCGTCCAGGAGCCCTCCAGCCGCCGGGTCTCGTAGAAGTCGGTGCGCTGGCCGTCCTTGAAGATTTCGCTCTCGTCCCGGCCCTCCCCGACCCGCAGCCGAGTGTCCCAGACGGCACCCATGGACTGCAGAAAGGTCGCGGCAGCGGACTGCTGGACGATCTCGTCCTCATGATCGATATCGGGCTCCCAGGAACGGTCGAACTCCGTAGTTCCCTCGGCGCGCATGAAATCCAGCCCGGCCTCGGCCCCCGTCCACAGCTGCTGCTTCAAGCTCGCCGAGGCGGAGGTGCGCTCGTAGCCGTCATGGTCGGGGTTGCCGCCATCCTGGACGTCGATGCCCTCGGTGGCCACATGGTCAAGGCCCAGGCTATAGCGCGTGCCGGCGCTGCCGCCCCGCACCCCGGCGCTGGCTTCCCGGTGGTTGTGGCTGCCGTAGCCGACTTCCGCATGGGGATGAAAGCCTTCTTCGCCCCGGCGCGTGAAGATCTGGATCACCCCGCCCACGGCCTCGGCACCATACAGGCTGGAGCGGGGCCCGCGCACCACCTCGATGCGCTCGATCTGCTCCACGGGCAGATGCTGGAAGGCCGCCTTGCCGGTGGTGGCCGAATTCTGCTTGATGCCGTTCACCAGCACCAGAACGTGGTCGCTGTTGGTGCCGCGCAGAAAGACGCTGGAGTCCTTCCCGGCGCCGCCGCTGTTGCTCATCTGCAGGCCCGGGACCCGCTGCTCCAGCAGATCCTGCACACTGTGGGCGCTGCTGTCCTCGATATCGCTCCGGTCGATCACCGTGGTGGCCGCCAGGGTTTCGGACAGGGACTGGGTGGTCCGGCTCGCGGTGACCACGGTCTCGGCAAGTTGGGGCGCGGCGGTGGCGGAAGCGAGGGGGATGGCCGCGCCGAGCAGCACGGTTCCGGAATACGGAATACGGGATTGAAGCAAGTTGTCCTCCTGAGACGTGCACACCCGCACGGGCCGGGCATCTCGGAGGACTTCACAGGCGGGACAGGACGGCGGAGGTCCGCGCCCGGCACCGCCCTCCGCAGTGCCGCAGCCAAACCTCAGGCCGGTCTCCGGGCTGGCGAGCTGGCGGGTCCTCTCCGGGACACCGCCGGGACAGCCGCCTTCCCGCGCTTTTCGCGCAGTGGCATGAAGGCCGTCCCGTCACTCGCCTACCGTTGCGGGGGCAGCGCCGGCTTTGGCTCCCCTGGTCTCCCAAGGCGGGCCATACCGGACTTCCCGTTTCATTCCACGGCCCTGCCGGGGCCGCGGAACACCTGAGGCGGGTTTTCTGGATTGCCATTGCCGGGACATCCCCGGCAAAAAGATGGCCTATAACCTACATGGGCCACCAGGGGACGTCAAAGCCTGGCCGCTTCCCACAGTTATAAAGGGAAGTAGGCCCGGGAACCTAGTTGCCGTTTTCCTGGCCCCGGAAACGGCGCACGTGCTTCGGGTCGTAGAGGGCGCTGTTCCGGAAATCGCCGGGATCCAGGGCGGGCCCCACCAGGATCAAGGCGGTGCGCCGTACCGGCAGATCCGCGGCTTGGTCGGCGATGGTGTCCAGGCGGCCGGTGAGGACGGTCTCGTCGGGCCAGCTCGCCCGCAGGACCACGGCGGCGGGACACTCGGCCCCGTAGTAGGGGGTCAGGCGGGCCACCACATCCTCGATGTTGTGCAGGGACAGGTGGACGGCCAGGGTGGACCCCGTGGCGGCGAAGGCCTCCAGGGTCTCCCCGCACGGCATGGAGGAGGCGCGCCCCTGGGTCCGGGTCAGCACCACCGACTGCGCCACCTCGGGCACGGTGAGCTCGTGGCCCAGGGTGGCGGCCGCCGCGGAGAAGGCCGGTACGCCGGGGGTGATGGTGTAGTCGATGCCCGCCGCCTCCAGCCGCCGCACCTGCTCGCTCATGGCGCTGTAGACGGACATATCCCCCGAATGCAGCCGCGCCACATCCTGGCCGGCCGCGTGGGCCCGCTCGATCTCCGCCATGATCTCGTCGAGGGTCATGGGCGCGGTATTCACCACCCGGGCGTCCTCCGGGGCGTGGGCCAACACCCCCTCGGGGACCAGGGAGCCGGCGTAGAGGCACACCGGACAGGCGGCGATCCGATCGCGGCCGCGCAGGGTGAGCAGATCGGGGGCGCCGGGGCCGGCGCCGATGAAGTGGACGGTCATGCTTCCTCCTGAAAGGGTCACCGCTGTCGGGGAGCAAGATTGGAATGGGCAGCGTGAACCCGTGGCAGCGCACCGTAGGAGCTTGCTTTAGCAAGCGAGTCTTTGATTGGCCCCGGTACCGGTTTCACGGCTCGCCTGCTGAAGCAGGCTCCTACAGACCCGGGGCCCCGATCCTGCCGAGCCGCGGCTTCATCCGGCCCCCTGCCCTATGGCCGCTGCGCAGGTGGCCCGGGGGCTGGCCGTCTTGGCCACCACCAACCGCGCCCCGGGAGCCGCGGCGGCCAGGGCCGCGGCCTCCGCCACCGCCGTCAGGCCCACGGCGGCCTCGGCCGGCGCTGAGCGACTCAGCCCCTCCTGGAACGGGGCCAGATCCTCGGCGCTCAGGTACAGCGGCGTCAGGTCCAGGCGCTCCGCCACCGCCTCCAGGAGGCCGGTTTCCCGCTTGCGCTCCAGGGTGGCGATGCGCCGGGGGCCTCTGTCGCCGGGGACTGCCCGCAGGACGCCGGCGGCGAGCGCCTCCAGCTCCGCCGCGGTACACCGGGCGCTGAACCCCACACCGAGGGCGATCACCGCACCACCAGCGACCAGACGGTCACCGGGCGCAGGGGGCTCCAGCCGCTGAAGCCGCCCAGGGGCTCGGCGCGGTCCACCGCCAGCCGGGTAAGCTGCCCCCCCAGGCGCTCCCGCGCCGCCGCCAGCACGGCATCCCCTTCCACGGTGACGCTGTTGGCCACCAGGCGTCCGCCGGGACGCAGGGCTTGCCGGCAGCGCTCCACGAGCCCGGGCGTGGTCAGGCCGCCGCCGATGAATACCGCATCGGGCGCCGGCAGCCCTTCCAGGGCCTCGGGGGCCTTGCCTTCGACGGTCTGCAGGTCCGGAACCCCCAGCTCCCCGGCGTTGGCGGCGATATTCGCAGCCCGCTCCGGGCGCGGCTCCACCGCCACGGCGCGGTTGGCCGGGTCCGCCAGCATCCACTCGATGGCAATGGCGCCCGAGCCGGCACCGATGTCCCACAGCAGCTCGCCGGCGCCCGGCGCCAGGTGGGCCAGGGTGACGGCGCGCACCTCCCGCTTGGTGATCTGGCCGTCGTGCGTGAAGGCCTCCTCCGGCCGGCCCGGTGCGCGGGCCACAGGCCGGGCTTCGGGATCCGCCCGACAGGCCAGGGCGATGGTGTTCAGGTCCGCCACCGTGGCCTCCCCCCAGTCGGCGGCCCGGGCCTCCCGGCGGCGCTCTTCCGGCCCGCCCATGCGCTCCAGCACGGTCAGGGTGGAGGCGCCGAAGCCGCGCTCCACCAGGCGCCGGGCCAGGGCCGCGGGGGTGGAGCCGTCCCAGCTGAGAAGCAGCAGGCGCGCACCGTCGTGCAGCCAGGGGTGCACGCGCTCCAGGGCCCGGCCGTGCAGGGACAGGCAGCGGGTCTCCTGCAGCGGCCATCCCAGTCGCGCCGCGGCCAGGCTGAAGGCCGAAGGCGCCGGATGGGCCACCATCTCCTCCGGCGGCAGGCGGCGGGCCAGGGTGGCGCCGATGCCGTGCCAGAAGGGGTCGCCGCTGGCCAGGACGCAGACCGGCCGGCCGCGCCGCGCCTCGATCCACGGCAGCGCGTCGGTGAGGGGCGAGGGCCAGGCGATGCGCTCCTGCCCGGGAACCTCCGGCACCAGACCCAGATGCCTGTCCCCGCCGAACACGGTTTCCGCCTGCTCTACGGCGGCCCGGGCGGCGGGAGTCAGCCCCGCCGGACCGTCCTCGCCGAGGCCCACCAGGGTGAGCCACGGTTGCCCATCCCGGGCGGGGCTTTCATCATTACCGGCCTGTGGCATCGTCCCCTCCCCCTCTCCATCCGGGAGCGCTTCCATGCAGGTACTGATCCTTGCGGGCACCACCGAGGCCACGGCCCTGGCCCGGCTTCTGGAGGGCCATCCCCGGCTCGACGGCACCGTTTCCCTGGCCGGACGCACGGCGCGGCCAGCCCGCTCCAACCTGCCCCAGCGCACCGGAGGCTTCGGCGGGGTGGCGGGGCTGGCGGACTACCTGCGCACCAACCGCATGGAAGCCGTGGTGGACGCCACCCACCCCTTCGCCGCCCGCATCAGTACCAACGCGGCCGCCGCGGCGCGGCAGGCCGGCGTTCCCCTGGCGGCGCTGGAGCGCCCGCCCTGGGAGCCCACCGCAGGGGACCATTGGATCCCGGTGGCCGACCTGGACGCCGCGGCCGAGGCCCTGCATACCCTCGGCCACCGGGTTCTGGTCACCACCGGGCGCCAGGAGCTGGCCCCCTACGAGCGCGCCCCGGACAAGCACTACGTGATCCGCACCATCGACCCGCCGGAGCCGCCCCCCGCCCTGCCCGATGCGGCCTACATCCAGGACCGGGGTCCCTTCGACCGGGACGCCGAGGCGGCGCTCATGGACGAGCACGGCATCGAGGTGCTGGTGACCAAGAACAGCGGCGGCGACGCCACCCGCGGCAAGCTCGACGCCGCCCGCGAGCGCGGCATCCCGGTAATCATGGTGGAGCGCCCGGCCCGCCCCGAGGGCGTGCCGGTGCACCACGACCCGGCCGCGGCCCTGCAGTGGCTGGAAGACCTCGCCGCCGGCGGTCATTCCGCCTCCTCGTAGTACCGCGGGGTATAGACCCGGAGCGTGCCGTCGGGCCGCTGCAGGACCCGGGTGGCCGGGATGCCCACCAGCACCAGGGTGCGCATGTCCGCGCGGGCCGGATCGGCCTCGGCCAGGGTGGTGACGGTGAGCCGTTCCTGGTCGCCGCGGCCGGCGGCGGTGGCGAAGATCACCGGCGTCTGCGGCGGGTGGACCTCGCCGAGCACCTCCAGGACCCGGCCCAGCTGCCAGGGCCGGGCGCGGGAGGCGGGGTTGTACAGGGCCATGACCAGCCCCGCCTCGGCCGCCAACCGCACACGCCGCTCCACCACCGCCAGGGGCTTGAGGTTGTCCGACAGGGAGATGGCGCAGAAGTCGGCCCCCAGGGGGGCGCCCAGGCGGGCGGCCGCGGCCTGCATGGCCGACACTCCGGGATGTACGGTGACCTCCACATCCCGCCAGCGGCCCGCCGTGTCCCGATCCACGGCCTCCAGCACCGCCGCCCCCATGGCGAAAACCCCGGGATCCCCGCCGGAAACCACCGCCACCTTCGCCCCCTCGGCGGCCAGATCCAGGGCGTGGCCAGCCCGGGCAAGCTCTTCCCGGTTGTCCGAGGCGTGGCGGCGCTGGTGGCCCGCGGCGACCCGGTCCAGATAGGGCCCGTAGCCCACCAGGTCCGTGGCCTGCTCCAGGATTCCGGCGGTCTCCGGGGTCAGCCATTCCGGACCTGCGGGACCGGTGCCCACCACCGCCACCCAGCCCTCACCGCTCATCGGCGCGCACCCCCCGGCCCGGCAGCACGATCAGGGAGAAATAGGGCGCCTTCGCCGGCGCCTCGGCCAGGGGCATGACCGCCTCGTCGGCCATGCTCGCCTTGGCCACGTACCAAGCCTCCTCGCTGCGCCCCAGCTCCTCCAGCAGGGCGACGATGCGGTCGCGGTGGCTCCCCACCTTCATGATCACCACCGCATCCGCCCCGCTCAGGGCGGCGCGCAGCTCCGCCTCGGGCAGGGTTCCGGGAATCACTGTCAGCACGTCGTCGCGCATGGTCAGCGGCTTGGGCAGCTGAGCCGCCGCGGCCAGGGGCGACGGCACGCCGGGGACCACCTCGGTGGGGAAGCGGTCCTTCAAGCGCAGATAGGCGTGCATGAAGGAACCGTAGAAGAAGGGGTCGCCCTCGTTGAGCACGGCCACGTCGCGCCCGGCCGCCAGGTGCTCGGCCAGCCGCTCCGCCGACTCGTCGAAGAAGGCCTCGATGCGCTCGCGGTACTCCGGGGAGCCGTGGGGCAGCTCGGTGGTGATCGGATAGACCAGGGGCAGCTCCTCCTGGTCGGCCTTCAGGTGGGCCTCGGAGATCCGGCGCGCCTGGCCGGCGCCGCCGCGGCGGCAGAAGTGGGCGACCACCGGGCATTCGCCGATGAGGCGGGCGGCCTTGAGGGTAATCAGCTCCGGGTCGCCGGGGCCGGTGCCGATGCCGTACAGGGTGCCCGGCCGGGCGCTTGGGTCGTTGCTCATATACGGTCACTCGCGAGCGCGTTGACGGCGGCGGCGGTGATGGCGCTGCCGCCGCGCCGCCCATGCACGGTCAGGTACTCCAGCCCCAGCGGGCTTTCCGCCAGGGCCTCCTTGCTCTCCACGGCTCCCACGAAGCCCACGGGGATGCCGAGCACCGCCGCGGGCCGGGGGGCGCCCTCCTGCAGCATTTCCAGCAGGCGGAACAGCGCCGTGGGGGCGTTGCCGATGGCCACCACGGCGCCCTCCAGCTGGGGGCGCCACAGCTCCAGCGCCGCGGCCGAGCGGGTGTTGCCCAGCTCCGCCGCCAGGTCCGGTACGCGCTCGTCGCGCAGGGTGCAGACCACCGGGTTGTCCGCCGGCAGGCGGGCGCGGGTGATGCCGTGGGCCACCATCTCGCTGTCGCAGAGGATGGGGGCACCCGCAGCCAGTGCCGACCGGGCCGACGCGGCGACCCCGGCGGAGAAGCCGATGTCCCCGGGCAGATCGGTCATGCCGCAGGCATGGATCATGCGCACCACCGCGGGCACGAGGTCGTCCGGAAACCGATCCAGATTCGCCTCGGCCCGGATGATGGCGAAGGACTCCTCGTAGATGGCCTTGCCGTCACGGATGTAGTCCGTGGGGCCGCTATCCGCCATGCCCCGCCTCCCTCCGGACCCGGGCGGCCAAGGTGCTTTTGCCCAACCGTTCCATGGTTTTCTCCACACGCTCTCCTTGTCGTTGTTCGGTCGCCACCACCCGGCCAAGCGCCGCCAGCCAGCGTCGGGCCGCCTCCGGAGCCAGCCCCGTTTGCAGCGGCTCCGCCGCCGAGTCGTCCGCCACGGTCAGGGCGTAGCCGTCCTCGAGCGCGGTCAGGACCACCGTGGCCGCGGCGGGCTCTCCACAGCCCTTTTCACAGCCGCTCACATGGAGCCGGCCACCCCGCTCCAGCAGATCGGCCGCTGCATCAACCAAGGTGGGCGCATCCGCCCGGGTGGCCGCTGCGGCCGAATCGCAGCCGGGGGCGCCGATGCAGGCGCTTACCCTAAGCCGGGGGTCGGCGGGATCACTAATGACACCCATCGCCTCCAGTACCGGAAGGGCGTCCGAACCGGCCCCGGTGACCAGCACCGCCCGCCACGGGGTAACGCGCAGTGTAGTCCCGGAGCCGGGCTCCACCAGCCCGGCCAGGCCCACCAGCTGGTCGGCACTCAACGCGCCAAAAGGAAAGGCCGCGCCCACCCAGGCGCCTTGGGGATCGCGGCCAAGGAAATCGCCAGAGGCCGCGGCCGGGCGCCGGGCTACCGGGTCCGCCCCGGATACCGGTTCCAGTCCCGCCATCCCCTGGAAAGGCTCCGTGCCGAAGCGGTCCACGGCCTCCGCCAACCGCCGGGGCGGCTCGGCCGCGGCCTCGCGGAGGGCGCGGAAACGCTCCAGCACCGCCACCGCGGCCGGCACCGCCCCTTCCGCCGACACCCAGCCCAGCACGGCGGCCGAGCGGGCGGTACCGCCCACCGCGACCCGATAGCGGACCCCCGCCCCGGTGGCGACCGCCTCCAGGCGCACATCGGCGGGCAGGTCATCCAGACGCGCCCGACCGCCGCCGTCCACCACCGCCCCCACCTTGGGCGGCAGCTCGCGCAGGGCGGGGCTGGCGGTGATGGCCTCCGCCAGGGCTCGGGCAAGGGGACGGACATCCGCCGCCGCTTCCGGATCGCGATCGGCCACGGGGGAGGCCACCACATTGCGCACCGCCTCCCGAGCGGGATCCGCGTCCGTCAGGCCGGTCCGCGCCAGCTCCTCCTGGGCGGCCGGCAGGGTCTCCGCCGTGAACCCCCGCAGCTGGAGGTTGGCCCGGTTGGTCAGCTCCAGGGCGCCGGAGCCGTACTGTCGGGCGACCCGGGCGATGGTGCGGGCCTGCTCGGGATCGAGCCCGCCGATGGGGTGGCGAAGCCGCAGTAGCAGGCCGTCTCCGGTTGCCATGGGGGCGGCCACGCCGGGGCAGGCCTCGCGAACCCAGGGGCCGGGCTTTTCATTTTGCATCATGCCTCTTCCACCTTCCGTCCCTTGGGTTCTGGACCCTTCCAGCTCCGAGCTCCCATGGGAGCGTTCCGCCCACGGGCCCTCAGGCCCGGATGCGGACGCCTCGCGCCACCAGCCCCCAGGCCAGGCCGCCCACCGCGACGGTGGCCGCCGCCAGGATGCCGAAGGTGACGGTTCCGTCGAAGCCGCCGGTGCCCAGCAGCCCGTGGCGGAAGCCGGCGATCATGTAGTGCATGGGGTTCGCCGCCGCCACCGTCTGCCACGGTTCATCGAGCCGCTCCACCGGGTAGAACAGCCCGCCGAGGTAGATGAGCGGGGTTAGCACGAAGGTGGAGATCACCGAGGTGTGGTCGAAGCTGCGGGCGAACAGGCCGTTGAGGAGCCCGGCCAGGGCGAACAGCAAGGCGCTCGTTATGGCGATCCCCAGCGTGGCCAGCGGATAGTGCACCTGCAGCGAGGTGAACGGCAGCGCCACCGCCAGCACCAGGGCCCCGGCCAGCAGGCCGCGCAGCACCCCGCCCGTGGCGAACCCCGCCACGATCAGCCAGGCCGGCAGGGGGGCCACCAGCAGCTCCTCGATGTGGCGCTGGAGCCGGGCCCCGTAGAAGGCCAGGGTGACGTTGCTGTAGGCGTTGGTGACCACCGCCAGGATGATCAGCCCGGGCAGGAGGAAGTCCGCGTAAGGCACCCCACCCATGCCGCTCAGCTCGCGCCCCACCAGGTGGCCGAAGATGGTCAGGAAGAGCGCGGCGGTGACCACCGACGGCAGCAGGTTCTGCACCCAGGCACGCAGGAAGCGGCGGGTCTGCTTCACCACCATACCGCGGTAGGCGTACCAGTAGCGCCGCGCCCTCATGGCCGGGCCTCCCCCTTGCCCACCAGCTCCAGGAACAGCGACTCCAGCCGGTTCTGCTTGTTACGCAGCCCCGCCACCTGCAGGCCGGCGGCGGCTACCCGCCCGAACAGCGCGGTGATGTCCTCGTCGGCGGCGAGGTCCACCTCCAGGGTCCAGGCATCCGGGCAGCGCACCGTGGCCGGGTCGAGGCAGGGTACCTCTTCCACGGGCGCGGCCAGCTCAAGCACCAGGGTTTGGTGGGCGAGGCCGTGGAGCATGTCCGTGGTCCCGCCCCGCGCCAGGATGCGGCCCTCGTCGAGGATGGCCAGCTCCCCGCACAGGGCCTCGGCCTCCTCCAGGTAATGGGTGGTCAGCAGGATGGTGACGCCGTCCGCGTTCAGCCCGCGCAGCAGATCCCAGGTGGCGTGGCGAGCCTCCAGGTCCACGCCTGCGGTGGGCTCGTCGAGGATCAGCAGGCGGGGCTCGTGCACCAGGGCCCGGGCGATCATCAGGCGGCGCTTGAGCCCGCCCGACAGCCCCCAGGCGGTCTGCCGGCTGCGCTCGGCCAGGCCTACCTGCGTCAGTACCTCGCCGGCCCGCTGGCGGGCCCGGCGGGGCGGCAGGCCGTAGTAGGCCGCCTGGGTCTCGACGATTTCCCCCACCGGCTCGAAGCTGTTGAAATTCACCTCCTGCGGCACCACGCCCATGCACTCCTTGGCCGCCACCGCGTCCCCGTCCAGGTCGTGGCCGAACACCCGCACCCGGCCGCTGTCCGGCCGGACCAGGGAGGTGAGCAGGCCGATAAGGGTGGTCTTGCCGGCGCCGTTGGGGCCGAGCAGGCCGAAGAAGCTGCCGTCGGGCACCGTCAGGTCCACCCCGGCCAGGCCCACCCGGCCGCCGGGATAGCTTTTAGAGACACCCTCCAGGGCAATGGCGGCACCGCTCATGGCTGCGCCTCCGGCTCCCCGGCCGCCTGGCCCACCACCCGACCCCGGCGGTCCACGGCGCAGACCTCCAGCGCGGTGGTGGCGGGCAGCAGGCGCCGGGCCTGGACCCAGGCCCGGGCGCAGACCCGGTCGGCCAGGGGGAGCCCGGCCTCCTGGCAGGCCGCCAGGGCCTCCATGGCGGTATTGGCATCGGCCACCCGGGCCACCAGCTCCCCGCCGGCCCCGAGCTGTTCCGCCTCGGCGGCCAGGCCGGCCAGGTCGATGGCGCACTTGCGGCTGTGGGTGTCGAGGTGGCCGTCGGCGAATTTGCTGAGCTTGCCGAAGCCCGCCATCAGGACCACGGCGGGAATGGGATGCTGGCGCAGGTACTTGAGGGCGGCGCCGAACAGGTCGCCCATCTCGATGAGCGCCATGTCGTCGAGGCCGTAGTGGGCCTGCGCCGCGGCCTCGCTCGTCCCCCCGGTGCAGCAGGCCACCCGACCCAGCCCGTTGGCGCGGGCCACGTCGATGGCCTGGTGGATGGAGGCGATGTAGGCGGAGCAGGAAAAGGGCCGCACGATCCCCGTGGTGCCCAGGATGGAGATGCCGCCTTCGATGCCCAGGCGCGGGTTCATGGTGCGCTGGGCGATGCGCTCGCCGCCGTCCACGCCCACGGTGACGGTGAAGCCTCCGGGGTGGCCCAGTTCAGCGGCCACCTCTTGCAAATATTCGGTAATCATCTGTCGCGGTACGGGATTGATGGCCGGCTCCCCGGGGGGAACCGGCAGGCCGGAGCGGGTGACGGTGCCCACCCCGGCGCCCGCCTGGAAGGCCACCCCGCTTTCCGGAGTCGGCACGATCCGCACCCAGACCCGGGCCCCGTGGGTGGCGTCGGGATCGTCTCCGCCGTCCTTGATCACGCCGGCCTCCGCGCCCCCCTCCACCGCCCGGAGGTCCTGGAGCGGCAGGGTCACCGCCTCGCCCCGGGGCAGGGTCACCGGGACCGGCGTCCGCTGCTCCCCGCCCAGGGCCAGGCGTGCGGCCGCCGCGGCGGCCGCGGTGGCGCAGACGCCGGTGGTGAGCCCGGTGCGCAGCGGGCCGCCGCCCTCGCGGCTCTCCGGCCGCATGGCGCCCGCCTGCGGGCCGTCCTCAGGCTCCGGCATCCGCCTCTCCTTCTCCAGCTACCGGCTCGCAGCCGGCGGCCTGGCGCAAACGGACCACCTCGCCCACGATGAGCAGGGCCGGCGACTGGATCTCCAGGCCCGCCACCCGGCCGGGGAGGTCGCCGAGGGTGCCGGTCACCACCCGCTGCGCGGCCAGGGTGCCCCGCTCCACCAGGGCGGCGGGCATGGCCGACGGTGCCCCGGCCTCCACCATCTCCGTGCACACCTTGTCGAGGCCGTGCAGCCCCATGTAGACCACCACGGTCTGCTGCGGCTGCACCAGGGCGGCCCAATCGAGTTCCGTGCCGCCGTTGCGGCGGTGGGCGGTGACGAACTGGCAGCGATAGGCGTGGTCGCGGTGGGTGAGCGGGATGCCGGCATAGGCGGCGCAGCCCCCCGCGGCGGTGATGCCGGGGATGATCCGCACCGGGATGCCTTCGGCGGCCAGGGCCTCAGCCTCCTCGCCGCCGCGCCCGAAGACGAAGGGATCGCCGCCCTTGAGCCGGACCACATAGTGGCCCTCCCGCGCCCGGGCCACCATCAGGGCGTTGAGCTCCTCCTGCTTGTAGTGATGGCGCGCCCGCGCCTTGCCCACGTAGACGCGCTCGGCGTCCGGTTTGGCCAGATCCAGCACCTCCTGCGGGATCAGGCGGTCGTGGAGAACCACCTCCGCCCGTTGCAGCGCCGCCACCGCATGCAGGGTGAGCAGGCCCGGATCGCCGGGCCCGGCCCCCACCAGATCCACCCGGCCGGCCAGGTCTTCCCCGCTCCCGGGCACCGCCCGGGAGAGGAGCTCGCGCAGGGAGGGGTCTTGCCCGCTCATGGCTTGAACAGCTCCGCCACGGCACTCGGATTGGAGGGGAACCAGGCATGCAGGTAGGTGGCGGTGAGCCGGCCCTGGCGATAGATGGCCTCCGCAGTGCTTCCTCGGTTCCGGGCCCGGATGCAGTGGGCCACAGGCTCGAGGTTCACCTCGGCGCGGCTGTGGTGGAAGGTGTGGCCGCGGATCTCGCCCTCGGGCAGCGGCGCGGCCTGCAGCCCGATGCCCTGCACCCGCTCTTCCAGCTGTGCCTCACCCGGGAGCAGGCCGGCCATGGGGGCGCGGTGGCCCTGGGCGTCGGCCAGGGTGTCCAGCAAGTAGAGGAAGCCGCCGCACTCGGCCAGGATGGGCCGTCCGGCCTGGTGATGAGCATGCAGGTCGGCCTTCAGGGCCTGGTTGGCGGTCAGGGTATCCAGGTGCAGCTCCGGGTAGCCCCCGGGCAGCCAGACGGCGTCCGCCTCGGGCAGGCCCTCGCCGGCCAGCGGCGAGAAGAAGACGAGCTCGGCGCCCATGGCCTCCAGCAGCCGCAGATTGCCGGGATAGAGGAAGGCGAAGGCGGCGTCCCGGGCGATGGCGATGCGCACGCCGCCCAGCTCCGCCTCGGGCTCCGGCAGGGAGCCCGGCTCGAAGGCCACCGGCTCCGGGAGGCCGGTCACCTCGGCCTCGGCCACGGCGTTGGCGGCCGCCGCGAGGCGCTGCTCCAGATCGTCGATCTCCTCGGCCTGCACCAGGCCCAGGTGGCGATCAGGCAGCCCAACCGCCTCGTTACGCGGCACAGCCCCGAAGTAGCGGATCCCCTCCGGAAGTGCCGCACCCAGCATGCGGCCGTGCCCCGCACTGCCCACCCGGTTTGCGATGACGCCGGCGAAGGGCAGGTCCGGGCGCCAGGTGGCCAAGCCGTTGACCACGGCCCCGAAGGTCTGCGCCATGCCGCTGGCGTCGATGAGGCCCAGCACCGGAAGGCCAAAGCGCACGGCCAGGTCGGCGCCCGAGGGGTCGCCGTCGAAGAGCCCCATGGAGCCCTCCACCAGGATCAGGTCGGCGGTTTCCGCGGCGCCATGGAGCATGGCCCGGCAGTCTTCCTCGCCCACCATCCACAGGTGGAGCGGGTCCACCGGATGGCCGCAGGCCTGCTCCAGGATCATGGGGTCGAGGAAATCGGGCCCCATCTTGAACACGCGCACCGCGCGGCCCTGGTCGCGGTGGTAGCGCGCCAGGGCGGCGGTGACCGTGGTCTTGCCCTGCCCGGAGGCGGGCGCGGCGATGAACACCGCCGGGCAGGTGGCGCTCACAGCTCCACCCCCTTCTGCGCTTTCACCCCCGCCTCGAAGGCGTGCTTTTCCTTGCGCATGTCCGTGACCGTGTCGGCCACCTCCATGAGGTCCTGGGGCGCACCGCGGCCGGTGATGACCACGTGCTGCATGGAGGGACGCCCGGCCAGGTCCTCGATCACCGTGGGCAGGTCGAGGTATTCCTTCTTGAGGGCGATATTCAGCTCGTCGAGCAGCACCAGGCTGACGGACTCGTCCTGCAGCAGCGTCCGCGCCTTCTCCCAGGCGGCCTCGGCCATCTCCGTGTCCCGCTCCCGGTCCTGGGTCTCCCAGGTGTAGCCCTCGCCCATGACGTGGTAGGTCACGCCGTCGCACTGGCGGAAGAAGGCCTCCTCGCCGGTGGCGAACTTGCCCTTGATGAACTGCACCACCCCCACCTGCTGGCCGTGCCCCAGGGCCCGGGCCACCATGCCGAAACCGGCGCTGCTCTTGCCCTTGCCGGTGCCGGTATTGACGATCACCACGCCGCGCTCGTCATTGGCCTGGCCGATGCGGCTGTCCATGATCTCTTTTTTCTTCTGCATGCGCTCACCGTAGCGGGCGTCGCTCTGACCTTCGCTCATTTATGGTTTCCTTGCTCAATTTCGGTCGTGGAATCCGGTAGGCCGCCCGGATTGCCCCAGCTATCGGCGTAGACCAGCTCCTCCAGGGGCTCGCGCTCGGCCCAGCCCTCCTGCTGCAGCATGGGCTCCTCGTAGAAGGCCTCCACATGGCCCAGGCACAGCACGGCTACCGGATGGCCGCCCTCGGGCAGCCCCAGGAGGCCGCCCAGGGCCTGCGGATCGAAAAACGAGACCCAGCCCATACCCAGGCCTTCGGCCCGGGCGGCGAGCCACAGGTTCTGGATGGCGCAGGCCACCGAGGCCAGGTCCATCTCCGGCAGGGTCCGCCGACCGAACACGAACCGCTCCCGGCCGTCGGCCAGGGCCGCCACCAGCAACTCACCGGCCTCGCGCACGCCTTCTACCTTGAGACGCAGGAATTCCGCCTTGCGCCCGTCCATGGCCTCGGCGGTGCGACGGCGCTCCTCTTCAACCAGCCCAGCGATGGCCTCGCGCAGCTCTGGATCGGTGACGCGAATGAACCGCCAGGGTTGCATGAAGCCCACACTGGGCGCCCGATGAGCCGCCCCTAGCAACCGCCGCAGCACCGTTGGGTCCACCGGATCCGGGCGAAAATGGCGCATGTCCCGGCGCTGCTCGATGGCGCGGTAGACGGCGTCGATCTCGGGCTGGGAGAAGGCCGTCACTCCCCGCCTCCGCCGCCCTTGATCATGATGAGCTTGCCGGTCTCCGGGTCGCGGTAGACCTCGCCCATGGGCTCGTAGCCGGAGCCGGCGCCGCCCATGCCCTCGGGCACTTCGGGTAGCTCACGCCCCTTGGTGATCTCCTGGTTGCTCAGCTCCTCGAGCGGGGCGTCCTTGCCCCCCTGGCTGGCGGCCAGGGCGGCGATGAGCCCCACCGCGAACACCAGCATGATGTCCACCAGGTTGGCCATGGGCCCCATGGGCTCGGCATCCGCCTCGTCGAAGCGGCCCCGGCTCCAGTCACGCCCGGCCATCGCCGGCCTCCAGGGCGTCAAGCAGGGAATCGTACCAGCGTCGGCGCACCCGGCCGAGGATGAAGCCGACGATGCCCACCAACAGGCCCATGACGGTGGTATCAAAGGCCACCGTCACCGCTTGGGCGAGCGTCTGCAGCTCGCCGCGCCCAAGGGCGGCCAGGCCCGGGCCGAGAGGGATGAGCGTTCCCATGAGGCCGAGCATGGGGCCCACCCGGGCGATGAGGTCGGCCCGCTCGATGCGGCGCCGGCCCACCCGGCCCACCGTACCCCGGTCACCGATCCGGCTTAGGCGAGCCAGGCCGCCGAGGCCCTCGCCCAGAGCCTGTCCCACCTCCCATACCGCCAGGGCCACCAACACGGCCAGGGCGGCGAGCACCGGCTCCAGCAGCCAGCTCACGCCGGCGTGGATCCACTGCACCAGGACACCGTCAAACATTGCTGCCTCCGCTGCGTAGTCCGCGATAGAAGCCGCCGCCGAGCAGGATCAGGGCCAGTCCGGCCGTGGCCCACAGGTACCAGGGCACGTGGCGATCTCGGGATTGGCTTTCGCCATCGCGGGCCTCTTTGTTCGATTCCCTGTCGGATTGCCGGCCCTCGCTCCGCTCGACCTGGCGGGCCTGCCCCGATTCGGTGGCCCGTTCGGTCGCGGCGGGGGCCGCCGCTCCTGCATCCTTCCTTTCGAGCGATTGCGCTTCGGGGGCCTGCTTCACCTCGGCTACCGTTTGCACTGCCTGCCCCTGCTCCTCCGGCTGCTTGCCGCCGGCGGCTTTCAGCTTCTGGTCCAGGGCCTCGGCCAGATCGTCGCCGATCTGGCCCTTCACGTGGTCGAAAACGGGATGCTTGGGCCGGGTATGGCCGGAGCCGGGCAGACCGTTTTCCACAACCGCCCGGGCCAGCTCCTCAGCAAGCTCCTGCTGGGTGGCCTGGGAGGCCTCCCAGAAGCCCTTGGCGATGGCCACATTCATGATGGCGAGCATGTTGGTGCGCACGTGGGCCCGGTTGCCCTCGACCAGGAATTCGTCCAGGTCCAGATCGTGCTTGTCGTCGAGGTAGACGTCCTTGACCTCCTGCCACACCCAATCGTCGATCACCGCCGGATTGGTGACCTGCCACCCCCATAGGTGCTCCATGAACTTGGAGCCCATGGTGCGGGCGCCGCTGTAACCGTGGTCCATTTGGGCCCGGAGCCAGGCGGGGTTGAGGAAGCGGCCGCGCAGCTCCTGCAGCAGGGCGGCCTCCAGGGTCTGCATGCTCGGGTTTTCCGGATCCGAATGGTCGATGATGCGGCTATCCGGCGCCGCACCGGTGACCTGCTCCACGGCCATGGACAGCCCGCCCAGGTAGTCGAAGGCGTCGTTGTTGTCCAGCAGCCCGTAGAGGTTGGAGGCCCGGCCCAGATAGGTGCGCTCCACCCGGCCCAGGTTGCGCCGGAAATCGCCGTGGGCGGCCTCGCCGGCGGCACCGGCGCCATAGGCGTGGCCCATACGGCGCAGGTAGGTGTCCGCCACCTCATCCCGCTTTTCCCAGGAGCCGGAACGCTCCGCCATGCGGTTGACGCCGGCTCCGTAGCTGCCGGGGGCGTCGCCGTAGACCCGCAGGATGGCTTGGTTGCCGGCGTCGGCCGGCTCGGCTCCCTCTTCCACGCCCCGCCGGGCGTCGGCCACCCAATGGGCGGCCACCTTATTGCGCTTTAGCGACTCGGTGCCGGCATCGCGCAGCTCGCCCAGGGGCTTCAGGGCCGCCTCCAGCGCCGGGGTCAGCTCGGGATGCTTCTCCCGGATGGTCTGGCTGGCACCGTCCAGGGCCAGGCGCACGGACTTATCCAGCCAGGCGTTGAGGTTGCCGTAGAGGTCGCGGAACAGACCGGAGGTGGTGAACACCACGTCACGGCGGTAGCGGCCTTCTTCCAGCGGCCGGCGCTCGATGCCCTCGACGATACCTCGGCTGTTCCACACGGGCTTAATGCCCAGCATGTCCATGCCGAAGGCCACCATGGCGCCCTCGTCACGCACCGTATCCGAGGCCCACAGCACCACCGCCTCGCTGCCCTGCGGCGGGCCGTTATCGCCCTCCTTGCGGGCGTCGGCCGCCATTTGCGCGCCCATCTCCCAGCCCACGCGGCTGGGCAACAGGTTGCCGTTCAAGCCGAAGAAGTTACGGCCGGTGGGCAGCACCTCGGGGGTGCGGACAGGGTCGTTGCCCTTGCCCGGGGCCACGAATCGACCGTCCAGACCGGCCAGCAGCCCGTCCATCTCGCGACCTGGCGAGTCGGCCAGGGCCTTGCGCCATTTGTCCTTGATCTCGCCCGCCCCGGCCATGGACTCCAGCATCATCCGCCGCTCCTCATTGGCCCACTCGGCGCCGAAGATGTGCAGGCCCCGGGGCATGAACTCCTCCTGCATCTCGGTGAGGTGGTGGCCCACCTCGTGCACCAGGAGGTCGCCGCCCACCTCGTCCAGGCTCAGCTCGGGATTGCCCCGCTCGGCCCGCAGCTCCGACTCCAGCTCGGAGACCATGTCCAGCTCGGCGATCTTGTCGCGGATGCGGTCCAGGGCGCGCTCACGGGCGGGGGTATTGCCCTGGCCTTCCGCCGACTCGAAGCTCTCCACCAGCCCACGCAGCTCCAAAAGCTGGTCGTACAGGGGCGTGGTGGACAGCGGCGGCGTGAGGTGGTCCACCATCACCGTCAGGCCACGGCGCTTGGCCTGCAGGCCTTCGCCCACGCCGTCGACGATGTAGGGGTAGACGCCGGGAATGTCGCCGGCAATGAGCCGCGGATAGTCGGTGTCGGTGAGCCCCACCCGGCGCCGGGGAAGGAACTCGTAGGTGGAGTGCCGGCCCAGGTGGACCAGGGCGTCCGCGCCGAACTGCGACTTCAGCCAGTGGTAGTAGCCCAGGTACTGGTGCGGCGGCGGCACGGCCAGGTTGGCGTGCAGCAGCTCCTCGTTCACCTCCCAACCACGCGGCGGCTGGGGGCCGATCCAGACGTTGCCGAAGCGCAGGCCGGGGATGAGCATGTCGCCGTCGTGGACCATGACCCGCCCCGGGGGCTCACCCCAGCCGTGCAGGCCCTCGATGCCGGTGTCGCGCAGGCCGTTCACCAGCCTTTGCGCCTGCTCCCAGCTGGCATCGGGCTCCTCGGCGAGCAGGGACTCGTATTCGGCGCGCAGCTGGTCCAGCAGGTCCCGGGCACGGGCGGTCGCCGGATGGTCCGCCCCCTCCACCAAGTGGCGCAGATCGCCGTGCATGCGCTCCAGCAGGTCCCGGCCCAGGTCCAGCCGGCCCGACTCCTCGGCCTCGCGCAGGGTCTCGTGCAGAAAGCCCAGGGGGCCGTCGCGCATCTCGGCACGGATCGGATCGGGCAGCCCGGCGAACCACTCCCGGTACGCCTCCGCCGACAGGGTGGGCACCTCGCTGTGCAGGCGCGCCAGCTCCTCGCGATTCTCGGGCAGGTTCACCCCCTGCTCCTGCATGCGCTCCAGCAGGGCCTCGGGGGAGCCGGGCAGCTCGCCGGTCTCGTAACCAGCGTCCCGCATGTTGCGCAGGATGCGCAGCAGCGAGCGCGGCACGTCCAGGTTGTCGGCGCCGATGTTGTGCCGGCCCGGGGGATGGTTGTAGTAGAGGATGCCGACGCGCTTGTCACTGTTGTCGGTGCGCCGCAGGCGGATCCAGTTGGCGGCGCGCTCGGCTATGGCGGCCACCTCCCGCTCCACCGGGCGGGTGGTGGCGAAGCGCAGCCCCGTGCGCGGGTCGGTGTGCGCGGGCTCCGCCGCGGCCAGCACCAGGGGCTGGCTGACGCCCTGCAGCTCGGGCATGCCCACACGGTAGTGGATGGAGTCCTGGGGCAGGCCGTCGGCGGACATCCGCCATTCGCCCCGGGTGCGGTCGGCGAGGCGGATGCCCTTGAGCACGGGCACGTCCAGCTCCTTCAGGGCCCCGGTCACCGCCTCGCGTCCCTCGCCGCCGCCCACCACGAAGTCCTGCAGGCTGATTACGGCCCCGAGGTCCGCCGGGGCACTCACCTTGCTCAAGCGCTCCACGGCCTGGCGGCTGGCCGTGCCCCAGCGCGCCAGCACGGCAAAGCAGGCCGGCCCCCGGGACTCCACCTCCTCGCAAAGGGCGTCCAGAAGGCGGCGCTTGCCGGCGGCGTCGCCGTCGTCGTAGGCCAGCACCGCCACCGCCGGCTCGCCCTCGGGCAGGTCCAGCTCGTCGGCGGCTACCACCGCGCCGTCGCGGTGGTAGCGCAGCGGGGCTGCCGGCTGCGGCGGGGCGGCGCTCACCTCCACCCCGCCCTTGCTCAATAGCCAGGCCACCAGGTTGGCGGCGTTGTCGGCGCCGCGCCCCCGCCAGTAGGCCCGGCCACGGAGCCACTCGGCCTGCTCCGGGTATTCGGCGGCCATCTCTTCCATGAAGGCCAGCGGATCCTCGTCGGCCCCCGGATCGGCGCCGATCACCGCTTTCGCCTCGCCGGAGAGATCGGCCAGCGGCCGCTCGCCGTCCAGGCGCGACTGGCGCACCAGGGAGCGGGTGCTGCTGACGATAAACACCGGCGCCCCCTTGGGCGGAGGCGACTGGCGCAGCAGCCGCTTAAGGCGCACGGCGGCATCGCCGAACACCCCGGCCATGAGCACGGCGTCGGCCCCGGCCCACAGCCCGGCCACCTCGGCGTCGGAGAGGTCCGAGAGCTGGCTCGGGGTCCGCAGCACCACCTCGTGATTGGGATGGTCGTCCAGATAGCGGTGCGCCCCGCCGGCGGCCATGGCCGCCGAGCGCTCCGAGACGACGCCCACCAGCTTGGCCGCCTGGGCGGAGGCCGCCGGGGCCAGGAGGACGGCTAGCAGGGGAAGAAGGAGTAAGACGCTTCGTGCGGCGCGCCACGCCGCATTCGGGAAAGACATGAGAACTCCGCTGCGCCGGTTCCAGGATCGGGCGATTCCGGGCAGCGCGGGGGAGTCAGTGACGGGTCAGCGGCTGGAAGGGCCGGCTCCCCGCACGTCGCGCCCCGCGACGCCGTGGGTCAAGCCGCTCCAGGCCGGTCTCCGGGCTGACGAGCTGGCGGCGGGGCCGCCGGACGGTTGCCTTCCCGCGCCCGCAGGCGCAGTGGCCAAAGACCGCCCATCACTCGCTTACCGTTGCGGGGGCAGCGCCGGTTGGGCCGTGCGGGCCGTCCGGACTTCCCGTTTCACCCCGGCCGCGAGGCTCGGGGAACCTGGAGCAGGTTGGGATTCTCGGTCGGGCAAGAATCCCCGGAACCCGGAGAGACTACGGGTCAAGATGGGAAAAGGTCAACTTGCCGGGAATGCGCCGGTAGTGGCCCCGGCTACCCCCGACCGGAACCACCGCGGCTGCCCTTGCCATCTTGCTCCACGGCGTCCCAGGGCAACCGACCCTCGATTTCCAGGTGCAGGGCCAGGACGAGGAAGGTCCGGATCAGGATGATCATGGCGAGCATGAGCACGCTGTTCAGGGTGTAGTCGATGGCCACGGTCTTGATGATGTCGGCGGCGACCAGGAACTCCAGGCCCAGGATGAGTCCGCGCACGCTGCGCCGGCGGTATTCCAGGTAGGCTTGATGGGAGGACCAGTGCCGCAGACGCCCCAGATAGACGGCGGTGGCCACCAGGAACCCGCCCAGGATGACCGCGATCCCCACGCCTTCCAGGATCTGGACCAGGGCATTGACGACCTCCCGGAAGCCCACGGCTGACCCTCACCCGGCCAGCCAGGCACCGCCGAGCCCCAGGGACAGGGCACCCACCAGGAGACGGAAACCGTTCATGAGGGCCTCGCCGCGGCGGGCCAGCCAGCCCTGGAGGCCGCCGAACAGGAGGCCGAAGGCGAGCATGCTGGCCAGCACACCCAGGGAGAAAAGCAGCAGGTAGGCCAGACCGGCCCAGGCACCGCCCTGGTGGAGGGTGGGAACCAGGGCCATCAGGGGCGCGGCGCCGGCGAAACCGTGGAGGATGCCCACCATGGTGGGGCTGTGATCGGCCAGGCGGACGGTGCGGGGTGGATGGAGATGGGCCGGTGTGGCCAGATGGACGTGGAGGCGGCTGCCGTGCCGGTGGGGGCGCAGGCGCACCCCGCGCCGCCACAGATCGGCCCAGACCCAGAGGCCCAGGGCGATGAGCACCAGGCCCACACCCCCCTCGGCCAGCGCGTACAGCCCCTCCGGAAGATGCCAGCCGAGGGCCAGCACCACGATGCCGATGGCGAGGATGGTGGCACCGTGGCCCAGGGCCCAGGCGGTGCAGAAGCGCAGCACCCGCCGCCAGCCGGGACGCCGCGTACCCAGGGCGGTTACGGCCATGATGTGGTCGGCGTCGAAGGCGTGCAGCAGGCCGAGCCCGAAGCCGAGGAACAGCAGGCCGGTCAATCCGTCATCCGCCATGGGTTCTCCGGGGAATGGATGGGGCCCCTTTACCCCCATCCACACCCATGGGGGCGCCAAAATCAACCCCGCCGAAACCTAGAGGGCAGCCCGGCGATGGGGGCTGCCCTCCTGTATCCTCCGGCCCGGATCAGGACCCCAGACCGAATCCATCCCAAGAGCCCCCTGGTGTCGCAGGGGGGCCCTTTCCGGGTAGTGGGCCGTTGCCGCTCAGGCGACCTCCTCGTCGTCCCCCGGCGAGCTGCGGTCGACGGCGATGCGCACGGGCTCACCAAATACGCGCCCGTATTCCCGTCCCACCTCCTCGGCGGTCATCTTCGTCAAGCCGCTATAACCGTTCCAGACGATGTCATCGAGCGCCTCGTGATTGCGGCGGAGGCGGTCGCGCTGCTGGGCGAACAGGTCATTGATGGCTTCTCTATAAGGGATCCAGCGCATGGCGCCCTCCTATGGTCAGAGGTTGAGGCCGGCGAGGCGTCGCCGGTGGACAATTGGTTCCGAACTCACACTTCACGGGTCGTCGTTGAATTCCCTGTAGATGACGACAGCCCCCTTTCCTTCGCCGCCCCCGAAGGGGGGATTGATGGATTCAAGCGCGTTTTACCCTCCCGACTCGCTGCCCTGGACCGCCGCCGACAGGAAGTGCTCCGAGAAGTATTTTTCCCCACCGTCGCAGAACAGGGTGACCACGGTCTTCAGCTCGGGACGGTCCCGTTGGAGCTTCTTGGCCGCAAGCAAGTGCGCCCCCGAACTGGGCCCCACGAAGCACCCGTGCTGCTGGGCGATGCGCCGCATCTCGCTCACCGCCTCGGCGCTGGGGACGGCCAACAGATAATCCACCTCGTCCCGATGGTCCTGGAGGATCTGCGGCACAAAGCCGTCGGAGATCCCCTCGATCTGGTGGCGGCCCACCGCTCCGGTAGCGATGGTGCGGGACTCCGTCGGCTCCACCCCCACCACCAGGCAATCCGGATTGACGGCCCGAAAGGCCTGCCCCAGACCCACCAGGGTGCCGCCGGTTCCGATCCCGGCCACCACCGCATCGGGCACGGCGCCCTCGGGGAGCTGGTGTAGGATCTCCGGGCCCAGCCACGTCCGGTTCTCCTCCACGTTCCATTCGGAAGCGAACTGGCGGGGACAGAAGTAGCCCTCGGTCTCGCCCAGCTCCTGGGCGCGCGCCAGGGCCTCGTTGACATGGAAGTCGCCCACTTCCATCACCTCCGCCCCCAGTGCCCGGGACAGGGCCAGGCGCTCCGAGCTGATCCCCACGGGCTGGACCACCAGCATGCGGTATCCCTTCACGGCCGCCACCATGGCCATGGCGTTGCCGGTATTCCCGCTGGAGGCCTCCACGATGGTGTCGCCCGGACGCAGCTGACCCGCCTCCTCGGCCCGCTCGATGATGTGCTTCGCGATGCGCGCTTTGATCGAGCCGGACGGATTCAGGAACTCCAGCTTGCACCACACCCCCTCCAGGTGGGCCAAGGGCGTGTTCCCTATCCGCTCCAGTACCGTGGCGGCCCCCTTCCCCTGCGTCGGGCGGAAGTCCGGACTGAGAACGCTGTCCATTGGTCTCCCCATTACTGACGGTCAAGGACTGAGGTACCGCCTTACCCCTCTTCCCGGGAAGACTGCCGGTCATGAGGAATTAAGAAAATTCGAGTTTTTCGAGGACTGGAATAGAGTTTCGTCTATGGGTTAGGAGGGATGCACCCCGGGACCGGGAGCTGCTTGGGAGGAATGGGATGGGGGAGCGCGGGTCCCCGCCGCCGGCTAAGCGGCCGGGAGCAGGCGCCGCACCCGCTCCAGCCGCCCTTCCAGCTCCGCCGCGGAGTCGGCGCGCACGGTGATGTGCCCCACCTTGCGGCCGGGGCGGGAGTCCTTGCCGTAGAAGTGGAGGTGGGCGCCGGGAACGGCGAGGACGTCGGCACGCTCGGGCAGGACCCCGATCAGGTTGAGCATGGCGCTGTGCCCCACGGGGTCGGTGGCGCCCAGGGGCAGGCCGCAGACGGCGCGCAGGTGGTTCTCGAACTGGCTGGTCTCGGCGCCCTCGATGGTCCAGTGGCCGGAGTTGTGGACGCGCGGGGCCATCTCGTTGGCGAGCAACCGGTCCCCGGCATCGAACAGTTCCAGCGCCACGGTGCCCACGTAGTCCAGACGCTCCAGCAGCCGGGCGGCGTAATCCACGGCGTCCGCCTCGCGGGGGTCGGCCGGCCGGGGCCGGGACTCGAGCAGGATGCCCTGCTCGTGGTGGTTCTCGGCGAGGGGGTAGAAGCGCTGCGCGCCGTCGGCGCCCCGCACGGCGATCATGGACACCTCGCGCTCGAAGGGAACCACCTCCTCCAGGATCAGGGGCACGCCGCCGATCTCGTTCCAGGCGGCATCCACGTCGCCGTCCTCGCGCAGCACCGCCTGGCCCTTGCCGTCGTAGCCCAGGGTGCGGGTCTTGAGCACCGCGGGCAGGCCGATGTCGGCCACCGCGGCCTTCAGAGCGTCCCGCGAATCCACGGCGGCGAAGCGGGCGGTGGGGATCCCCAGCTCCCGGAACAGGGTCTTCTCGTTGAGGCGGTCGCGGCCGGTGGCCAGGGCCTCCGGCCCGGGATGGACAGGGACCTGGCCCGCCAGCTCCGCGGGGGCGGCCTCCGGGACCTGCTCGAACTCGTAGGTGACCACGTCGGCCCATTCCGCCAGCCGCCGCAGCAGCCCAAGGTCGTCGTATTCGCCCCGCAGGTGGGCGGCCACCGCCGCCCCGCAGGGCGCCTCCCCCGGGTCGAGCACGGTGGTCTCCAGGCCGAGGGGATGCCCGGCCAGGGCCAGCATGCGGCCCAACTGCCCGCCGCCCAGGATGCCGACGCGCACCTCAGCCCTCCTCGCGCGGGTCGGGCCGCGCCAGGACATCCTCCGTCTGCTCCCGCCGGTAGTCGTGCAGGGCCCGGCGGATCTCGGGGTGCTTGTTGCCGAGGATGCTCGCGGCCAGCAGGGCGGCGTTAACGGCCCCGGAACGGCCGATGGCCAGGGTGCCGGTGGGGACGCCCGCGGGCATCTGCACGATGGAGAGCAGGGAGTCCACGCCGTTCAGGGCCTTGGACTGCACCGGGACGCCGAGCACCGGCAAGGCGGTCTTGGCGGCGGCCATGCCGGGCAGGTGGGCGGCCCCGCCGGCGCCGGCGATGAGCACCTCCAGACCCCGCTCCTCCGCTTCCGCGGCGTATTCGAACAGCAGGTCCGGGGTACGATGGGCGGAGACCACGCGCACCTCGTGGGGCACGCCGAGCCGCTCCAGCGTCTCCGCGGCGTGCTGCAGGGTTTCCCAGTCGGAGGCCGAGCCCATGATCAGGCCTACCAGCGGTTGCATCGCTCACTCCCGGTTGGATGGGCCGCGCCCGCGGCGGCCCCGCCAGTTTGCGGGGAATTATACCCGCGGTGAAGGCGCTAGGTAACGGGGCAACCCGGGCGGGGGCCTCCCCTGCGGGCCTTACCGGTGGTAGCCTTAGCCCGGCTCGTTCGACCGCTCTGGGCAAAACCCGGGCCCCGGGGCGCAGAACCGGCTTGACGCCGATCATGGCCCGACCCGACCCCGCCGCCCACCCTGGGGCCCGGGTGTGCACGACCTCTCGCATGGGAGCGCTTCCGATGGGTGAAATCCGCAACCTGCTCGACAACAACCGCCGCTGGGCCGAAGGGATCCAGGAGGAGCACCCCGAGTTCTTCCCCCAGCTCGCCCACCAACAGAGCCCGGACTACCTGTGGATCGGCTGCGCCGACAGCCGGGTCCCGGCCAACCAGATCGTCAACCTTCCCCCCGGCGAGGTGTTCGTCCACCGCAATATCGCCAACCTCGCCCCGCATAACGACTTTAATTACCTCTCCGTGCTCCAGTACGCGGTGGAGGTACTGAAGGTGCACCATGTGATCGTTACCGGCCATTACGGCTGCGGCGGCATCCGGGCGGCCCTGAAGGGCGGGGGCTCGGGCTTCATCACCGGTTGGCTGGAGATGATCCGGGACGTGGCGGACCGGCACCGGGAGGAGCTGGACGGCCTCGACGAGGAGGAGCGGGTGAGCCGGCTCTGCGAGCTCAACGTCAGCCACCAGGTGGCCAACGTCTGCCGCTCCCAGGTGGTGCGCGAAGCCTGGGAGCGCGGTCAGCCCCTGCAGGTCCACGGCTGGATCTACGCCCTGAACGACGGCCTGCTGCGCGACCTGGAGGTAACCGCCGCCGGGCCGGAGGACATCCCCGGGGCCTCAGTCAGCCGCTGACCTCCCGGGGCTAAACCAGGGACTCCCACAACTCCCGCATGCGCCTTCGCTGTCCGGCGTCGGGGAGCGGGCCCATGCCGGCGCGCATGTTGTCGGCGGCGTGCTCCGGATCGCTGGTGGCGGGGATGACGCAGGTCACCTCCGGGTGGCCGAGGATGTACTTCAGGAACAGCTGGGCCCAGCTCTCGGCACCGATCTCCCCCGCCCATTCCGGCAGCTCCCGGCCCCGAACGGCGCGGAACAGCCCGCCGTTCTCGAAGGGGCGGTTCACCAGCACGGCGATGCCACGGTCGGCGGCCAGGGGCAGCAGGCGGTCGGCGGCGTCGGGCGTGGCCAGGGACAGGGGCAGCTGCACCCAGTCCAGGCCCTCCTCGCGCATGATGCGCTCCAGGTCGTCGAAGGCCGAGACCCGGTAGTGGGTGATGCCCAGGTAGCGGATGCGCCCCTCGTCCTTCCAGCGGCGCAGGGTCTTCAGCTGGGTCCGCCAGTCCACCAGGTTGTGCACCTGGATCAGATCGATGACGTCCGTGCCCATGCGCTCGGCGGACTCCTCCATCTGGCGGATGCCCGCCTCCTCCCCCCGGGTCCAGACCTTGGTGGCGTAGAAGACCTCCGGGTGGTCCATGTCCCCCAGCAGGTCGCCGATCACCGTCTCGGCGGTGCCGTACATGGGCGAGGTATCGATGACCCGCCCGCCGGCGGCGAAGAATTCCCGCAGCACCCCGCGCAGGGGCTCCCGCTCCTCGCCGGGGTCCAGGTTGAAGGTGCGCGCCGTGCCCAGGCCCACCACGGGGACCTCCTCGCCGCTGGAGGGAATCGCGCGGCTTCGCATGGCCTCCCGGGCCGCCACCGACGGCACCCCGGTAACGGCCAAGCCGCCCGCGGCGGCCATCAGTTTCAGGACCGCGCGCCGGCTCATGCCGGGTATGGTGCTGGTCATCCCTGCCCTCCTTGTTCCGCCGCCGGATGGGATTCGCTGCGCAGGGCCTCCTGGCGCCGCCCCAGGGCCAGGCCGAGGCCCAGCCATACCAGCGCCAGGGGCACGGCCACCGCCGCAACCCCCGCCAGGCCCAGACCGAGGCCCGTGAGCCCGGCGAAGGCCCATCCGGTGGCCGCGTCCCCGCCCCGGTAAGCCACTGTATCAATGACGTTCTTGGCCTTGTAGCGGGCCTCGCGGCCCACCACCGTGAACAGCACCTCGCGGGCGGGCCGTGCCAGGGCGTAGTTGGAAGCCCGGCGCAGCACCTGGAAGACCACCAGCACCCCCAGCACGGGCGCAAAGGCCAGGACGGCGAAGCCGGCGGCCACCACCCCCGGCAGCAGGGCCAGGCCCACGCCCACCCCTAGCCGGGCCAGCACCCGGCCGGTGACGAAAAGCTGGGTGCCCACCGTGAGGAGATTGACCGCCAGGTCCATGGCCGCGAACAGCGTCGTGCGGGCATCGGGGTCGGCGAGATTGTCCTCGACGATGTGGGCCTGGAGGAAGTAGAGGAAGGTGGAGGTGGCGGTGTACAGCAGGATGTAGCCGGCCACCCCGAGCAGGTAGGGGCTGCGCGCCAGCAGACGCACCCCGGCCCAGGCGCCGCCGCCCAGCCCGCGCTCTACCTCCTCTTGCCCGGCGCCCTCCCCTGCCTCCTCCGCCTTTCCTTCCGCGCGCAGCCGGGAGGCCTGCGCCAGAAGCCGACTTATGCACAGCAGGGTAAAGGCGAGCAGGGCGGCGGAGACGAGCACCAGCTCGTGGGTGCCGAGGACCTGCACCAGCCCGGTGGTGAGCGCCGGACCGGCCACCGCCCCGGCGCTGCCCCCGGCGGCCACGGCGCCGAACAGCCGGCGGCCCTGCTCGTTGGTGAACAGGTCGTCCATGAAGGTCCAGAAGACCGACACCACGAACAGGTTGAACACGCTCACCCAGACGAAGAACACCCGCGCCACCCAGGCAGGATCCTCGGCGATGCGGAAGGCGGCGTAGAAGGCCAGCAGGTTGGCCAGGAAGAACAGGTAGACCCCCGGCACCAGCCGGCGGCGGGGGAAGCGGGAGGAGGCGGCGCCGTAGAGGGGAACGGCCGCCAGCATGGCGAGGAAGGTGGCGGTAAACATCCAGGGCAGGTTCTCCACCCCGCCCTCGATACCCATCTCGTCGCGCAGCGGCCGGACCACGTAGTAGGCGGCCAGGAGGCTGAAGAAGTACAGGAAGGCCCAGACCAGGGCCCACACCTCCCCTTCCCGGACCCCCACCCAGCGGTTCAGGAGCCCCATCAGGCGGTGCGACGGGCCACCCGCCACGTGTTCAGTCCCGGGCCACCAGCAGCGCGCCGTCGGAATGCCCGACCACGGTAGCGTTCACCCGGTCGCTCCTATCCTCCGCCGACGGCGTGGGCTGGGACAGCCCGAGCGTGTCCGCCCCCGCACGGGCCTCCTTGTCCGCGTATCCGCCGAAGCCTTGCGGCTCCGGGCCCTGGTCCACCAGCTCCACCGCGCCGGTCTCCAGCTCCACCACCGCGGCCTGGCCGCCGTAGCCGTGCTCCTGGTCGTGGCCGCGCACCACCACGTGGGTGTGCTCCTCCGGGCCCTCGATGGTGTCGGAGCGGGTGAAGGGCCGGGTACCGTGGGCGTGCAGCAGCTCCCGGCGGCCCAGTCGCTCGCCCTCCAGGGTCTCCACCTGCCACCAGTTGGCGTAGCCGGATTCGCCGTCGTCGTCGTGGTACAGGGTCACGTCGAAGCGGTAGGCGCCGCCCGTTTCCGCCACAGCCACCTCGGCGACGTTGGCCTCCTGCAGGTCGAGGTCCCCGGCAAGGGCGTTCCCCGCCAGGAGCCCAAGGGCGGCCAGGGGCAGCGGGAGACGGAAACAGGATGGGCCTCGGTTTGACCGGCGCATGCAGGCCTCCTTTCGGCTGGTGGCTAGCGGCTTCCGCGGGCGGCCCGAGCCCCGGCGAGGAGCCCCTATTCCGACTCCTCCCCCCGCTCGTTGGTGGAGAAGGCCTCCTCCTCGGACTGGAAGGCCTCCAGCTCGGCGGCCACCTCGTCGGCGGCCTTGAAGCGGGCGATATGGAACAGGCCGTCCCCCTCGTTTACCAGGGGCAGGTTGGTGCGGCCAACCACGATGCCCTCCCCCAGGGCCTTCACCGCCTCCTCCTGCTCGCCGAAGGGATCGGAGACCACGCCCAGGCGGTCGCCCTTCTTCACCAGGGCGCCCAACTCGACGGTGGTGCGCAGGAAGCCGCTCTGCGGCGCCCGCACCCAGTTGCTGGAGCGGGCCACGTAGGGCTCGGGCAGGGGCCGCTTGCGCCGGCTGGGGCGCAGCATGCCCAGGGCTCGCAGCACGTTGAGCACGCCGCGCACCCCCACGCGGATGGAGAACTCGTCGAAGCGCAGCGCCTCCCCGGCCTCGTAGAGGAGCACCGGCACCCCGCGGTCGCCGGCGGCCTGGCGCAGGGAGCCGTCGCGCAGGGCGGAGTTGAGCAGCACCGGAACGCCGAACAGCTTGGCCAGGCGGTCCGCCTCGGGGTCGTCCAGGTCAGCGCGGATCTGCGGCAGGTTGCCGCGGTGGATGGCGCCGGTGTGGAGGTCGATGCCGTAGTCGCAGTTGCCCACCACTTCGCTCATGAACAGGTGGGCCAGCCGGGCGGCCAGGGAGCCCCGCTCCGAGCCGGGGAAGGAGCGGTTGAGGTCGCGGCGGTCGGGCAGGTAGCGGGAGTGGTGGAGGACGCCGTGGACGTTGACGATGGGCACCGCCACCAGGGTGCCGCGCAGGCGTTTGAGGGCCTTGTGGCGCAGCACGCGCCGGATGATCTCCACGCCGTTGAGCTCGTCGCCATGGATGGCGGCGCTCACGAACACGCGGGGGCCGTCGCCGCGGCCGCGCACCACCTGCACCGGCATGTTCACGGGGGTGTGGGTGTGGAGCTGGGCCACCGGCAGGTCCACCGTGGCCCGGGTACCGGGGCGGATGGTCTGGCCGTGGATGGTGAAGGGCTGGGCCACCGGGACGCTAGCCCTTGCCCCGGGTACGGGTGTGGTTGGGCTTGGCGTTCTTCTCCATGAACTGCACGATCATGGCGGCCACGTCCCTTTCGGTGGCGGCCTCGATGCCCTCCAGCCCCGGGGAGGAGTTCACCTCCATGACCACCGGGCCGTGGTTGGAGCGCAGGATGTCCACCCCGGCCACGTTCAGGCCCATGGTCTTGGCGGCGCGCAAGGCGGTGGAGCGCTCCTCGGGGGTGAGCCGAGTGAGGGTGGCCGCCCCGCCCCGATGGAGGTTGGAGCGGAACTCGCCCTCCTTGGCCTGGCGCTTCATGGAGGCCACCACCTTGTCGCCGATGACGAAGCAGCGCATGTCCGCCCCGGCGGCCTCGCCGATGAACTCCTGCACCAGGAAGTTGGCGTCCAACTCGCGGAAGGCGTCGATGACGCTCTCCGCGGCCTTCTGCGTCTCGGCCAGCACCACGCCGCGCCCCTGGGTGCCCTCCAGGAGCTTCACCACCAGCGGCGGGCCGCCCACCATCTCCACCAGCGCCTCGGTGTCGTCCACGGAGTGGGCGAAGCCGGTGAGCGGCAGCCCCACCCCGGACCGGGCGAGGAGCTGCAGGGAGCGCAGCTTGTCGCGGGAGCGGCCGATGGCCACCGATTCGTTGAGGGAGTAGACCCCCATCATCTCGAACTGACGCACCACCGCCAGGCCGTAGAAGGTGATGGAGGCGCCGATGCGCGGCACCACCGCGTCGAAACCGGTGAGGCTCTGCTTCTTGAACTGGATGCTGGGGCGCTGGGAGGCGATGTCGATGGTGCAGCGAAGGGGGTCGATGATGTGGACCTCGTGTCCACGCTGCACCGCCGCCTCGGCCAGGCGGCGGGTGGAGTAGAGGCGGCGGTTGCGCGAAAGGACGGCCAGCTTCATTCCTTCCCCTTGTGGTGGGCGACTGCCGGGTCCGGACGGCCGCTCAGGAAGGAGCGGTCGGGGTCCACGGTGTAGCGCCCGCGCAAGGCCGTCCGCCCGAGCAGCATGCGGAAGCGCATGGTGTCCCGGTTGGTGATGGTCATCTCCACCCGCCAGGCGGCGGCTCCCAGCACCACGAGGGTTTCGATCACATAGCGCCGCTCGCCGTGCCCACCGGAATCCCGCACCCACCGCCGGTCCAACGCGGGGGCCCGGGTGATTACCTCGGCGTGCCCCTCCCGTCCTGGGTGGAGCCCGAACCGTACCATCCGCACCCCTCGGTGGGTATAGGGCTCCACGAAGAAGGCGTGCAGGGCGGACGTGCGCGCCCCGGTGTCCACCTTGGCCTTGATGGCGTCGATGCCCAGCTCGGGCAGGGCCACCCATTCCCGCCAGCCGATTCCGGGGAGATTCCCCGGCATCCGGGCTTGGCGGTTCACGGGCGGCTCCGGCGTTCCGCTGGACAACCGGGAAGGGGGTGCGGACCGGGCTCCGTCATGCGGCCAGTGTACCAGCCCCCCCCTACTGCACGCTGCGGAAATGGAGGGTGCGGTAGCCGTTCTGGTTCACCTGGATGAAGGCCTCGTCGCGGTGGTCCTCCACCCGGATGGGGATGTGCTCACCGCCCTCCAGGTCCAGCTCGTAACGGGCGTCCTGCTCGCCATCCGGGTCCAGGCGGCCGATGGGGGTCTCCCATTCGGGGTTGAGGTACCCCCAGTAGGTGCGGTGTCCGGAGCCGTCCTCCTCGGCGTTCACCCACACCCGCACGTTGTTTACCAGGACCTTGCCGTTTTTCTGGATGGAACCGGTTGCTACGGACATTGCTCACCTCCTGTTCAGCCCATGAATTCGCGCCTGTCCGAAAGCGGGCGCTTGTGGAAAATCCGACCTTTCCCATAAACCTTTAGACTGCTACCAGGACGCTGGATTCCAGCCTTCTGCAAGGAACGGATTTTCAGGAGGACAAAAAGAGGTTACGTTTTCGGAAGTTACGGCTATTCACCCCCTCTTCGCATCCGGGAGGACCCAGCATGCTTCGCATCCTCGCCCTCGCCCTCCTTCTCCCCTTCCTCGCGGCGGGCCCCGCCCAGGCGCAGGAGAGCGAGAACGCCCCCTGGGGCCACGCCGAGTCGGAAGACGTGGAGTACAGCGGGCAAAAGGTGGTCATGGACGTCACGGTGGACAGCGTGGAGCGCATGAACGCGGTGCTCGACCGCGCCAGCTACATCAGCGAGCTCAACGGCGCCAACCCCTTCGATACCTCCATCGTGCTGGTTCTCCACGGCGAGGAGATCCCCTTTTTCGCCATCGAGAACTACGACGAGTACGAGGACCTCATGACCCGCGCCCATAGCCTCACCATGGGCGACGTGATCGAGTTCCGCATGTGCAAGGAGGCGGCCGCCGCCATGGACTACGGGCCCGAGGACATCCACGGCTTCGTCACCCTGGTTCCCATGGCCGAGGCGGAGATCATCCGTCTGCAGGAGGAGGGTCACGCCTACCTGCAGTATTGAGGCGCCCCGCCCGGCGAAGGGCCCACTTTGGTTTGTTGTCGGCCTGAGGCAACAATGGCAGCATCCCGAGGATGCCCCGTTGATGAAAATGGCCGCACTCCGGCCTAACCGGCCGGGGTCGGTGGAAGCGATAGGAGAGAGAACCGATGGCTAGCGTCTTGATGCCTCTGGCGGAGGGTTTCGAGGAGCTGGAGGCGATCACCATCGTTGACGTGCTGCGCCGCGGGGGTATCGAGGTGGTCCTGGCGGGCCTGCACGGTACCGATCCGGTGCAGGGCTCCCGCGAGACCCGGATCGTGCCCGACGCTGCCCTGGACGAGGTCATGGACCGGGAATTCGACATGATCACCCTGCCTGGCGGCATGCCCGGGGTGGACCATCTGAAGCGGGACGACCGAATTCAGAAGCTGATCGAGCGCTATCAGAGCGGCGGCAAGTTCACCTCGGCCATCTGCGCCGCGCCGTCGATCCTGGCCGCCCACGGCCACCTGGAGGGCCGCCAGGCCACCAGCAACCCCAAGTTCATGAACCAGGTGAACATCGGCGACGTGGACTACGTGGAGGACCCGGTGGTGGTGGACGGCTCGGTGATCACCTCCCGCGGTCCCGGCACCTCCATGGACTTCGGCCTCAAGCTGGTGGAGATGCTCGCGGGCGACGAAACCCGGGACAAGGTGGAGGAAGGCTTGGTGCGCATTCACTGACCCCGCCTTCCGGCAAACCGGGCCCCCAACCAGAAGAGCCCGTCGGGCGCACCCGGCGGGCTCTTCTTTTAGGACCCTGGTCCGGCGGCGCCGGACGCGGGCTCAGCCCTGCGGTTTGCGGAAGTGCAGGATGCCCCAGTTAAGGTAGCCGCTGTTGCCGCCGTCCACCCAGTGGCGCAGGCCCTTCTTCATGTTGGCGATGTACTCGTCGCTGACCTTGCCCTTGAGCTCGTCCTCGCGGCGCTCCAGCTCCTCGAGCACCCGGCCGTAGTGGCGCGGCAGCTGGCCGGTGTGGTCCTCGAAGCCCAGGTCCTCCCAGCCCAGCTTCCCGGCGGTCTCCTGGTAGAAGGTGACGGAACCGAGGCTCGGCAGATGGATGCGGGCCAGGATGGGGTCGAGCACCCCCTCCGGCACGTTGTCGGTCTGCATGGGGTCGGTGAAGATAAACTCCCCGCCCGGCTTGAGGATCCGGTCCACCTCCTTCAGGACCGCGGCGCGGTCGTCGGCGTGGAGGATGGAGTCCTGGCACCACACCAGGTCGAAGCTCTCCGTCTCGAAGGGGGTGCCGTCGAAGCTGCCGTCGTAGACGTCGATCTTGTGATCGAGCCCCTGCTCCTTGTTCATCTGCCGGTCGCGCTCGTTCTCCACCTCGGAGAGGTTGAGGACGTCCACGTGGCAGTTGAAGCGCTTCACCAGGTGGCGGGCGGTGCCGCCGTAGCCACCGCCGATGTCGCAGACCCGGGTGTTTTCGCCGATGGTCTGCTCCACCTTGTCGGCCATGCGGTGCACGGTGCGGACGCTGGCGTCGAAAATCGGCTCGTCCTCGGACTCGTACATGCCGATGTGGAGGTCCTCACCGCCCCAGATAGTGAAGTAGAAGGTGTCGGCGTCCTCGCTGTTGTAGTACGCCCGCGCGGTCTCGACGGCGGAGGTGTAGTCCTGGTTGCTCATGGGTGCTCCTCTCGAAGAATGTTCGGTAGGCGGTGGCGGGTCCAGGGCGGGGCCCGGGCAAGGTCGGTATGGGGATCGGGCCATGGGATCCCGCTATGGTAACAAACCGACCGATGGGCCTCGAATCCCCGGCCCCACGCGAAAAAGCCCACGCCGCGGAGCGTGGGCCTTCAAGGGGATGGTGCCGCCGGGGTGATTCGAACACCCGACCTATCGATTACGAATCGATTGCTCTGCCAGCTGAGCTACGGCGGCGTCAAAGCGGTGGCCATTCTAGCCCGCCCCCGTGGAGCCCGGCAACCAGCGGGGGCCGACGGCACGCGGACGGGCGCTCCACTGGGGGACGCCCGTCCGGCGAGGGAGAGAAGAGTGGCTTCAGCCGGCGCTGGTGGCCTGGCCCCGTACACGCACCACGATGTCCAGATCGTTCCCCGATACCCCCTCGGGCAGCTTGTGGAAGAGCTGCGCCGTGTCGATATCCTCGGCGGGGATATCCTGCAGGGTGCCGGTGGACTCGTCGTAGAGGTGGTGGTGCGGCTCGGTGTTGGCGTCGAAGAACACCTTACTGGAGGAAACCACCACGGCACGAATCAGGCCGGTCTCCTCGAACAGGCGCAGGGTATTGTAGACCGTAGCCTTGGAGACCCGATGGTAGTCGGCGTTCACCCGCTCCAGCACCTCATCGGCGCTCATATGGTGGTCGGCTCCCGCCTCCATGCCCCGCTCGAAGAGCACATGGGCGATCTCCACCCGCTGGCTCGTCGGCTGGATCCGATGCTCCCGGAGGGCCCGGGCGATCTCGTTCTTGCTCTGGAAGCTCATGGGGCCTTTACCTGACCATTAGAACGCTTGCAACTATACAGAACGCATCCCGATTTGACCATATACGGACCCTAACCCTGTTTCCCCCGATAAGATTTGACCGGGATCAACCCGGGGGATGCGCCCCACCACCACCGTCCCGCTCCCCCAGGGGCGCCGGCATCGGAGGCTCTAGGGGAACCGTACTATCCTTGACCCGGGGCGAAAACCCCAGCGGTTCGCTCGGGCTTTCCCGGCCGGGGGCCTACTCCTCCCCCTCGGACAGGGACCGGCCGGGGGCGAAGGGCTCCGGGTCCAGCGGGGGCTCGGAGCCGGTCATCTGAGCGGCCAGGAGCTCCGCGGAAGCCGGGGCATGCACCACCCCATTGCGGTAGTGGCCGGAGCTCACGTAGAGCCCGTCCACGCCGGGCACCGGGCCGACAAAGGGGCGCTCGTCCGGGCTGCCCGGGCGCAGCCCCGACCAGAAGGTCTCCAGCTCCAGGTTGGCCGTTTCGGGGACCATCTCCACCGCCGCCTGGGAGAGGGCCCGCACCGAGCCCAGCACCGTCCGGTTATCGAAGCCCGCCTCCTCGGTGGTGGAGCCCACCAGGATCCGGTTATCGGCCCGCGGGATGAGGTAGTGGCTCCCGGTCATGACCACCTGCTCCAATACCGGATGCCAACCCTGCAGCAGAAGCATGGTCCCCTTTACCGGCCGAACCGGCAGGTCCCAGCCCACCTGGCCCAAGAGCTGCGTGCTCCAGGGCCCGGCCGCCACCACCACGCGGTCCGCCTCCACCGAGCCCGCGTCGGTCTCCACGCCCCGGATGGTCCCGCCCTGCTCCCGGAGCCGGAGGGCCAGCGCCCCGTCCAGGATCTCCACGCCGCCATCCAGCGCCAGGCTCCGCAGACCCCGCATCAGGCGGGGATTGCGCACCCAACTGATACCCGGCATGCGCATGCCGTACTCGGCCACCGGGCTGAGCTCGGGCTCCGCGGCGGGCAGCTCGTCGCCTCCCAGCTCCTGGAACTCGACGCCCTGCTCCCGCGCCCAGTCCCGCGCGGTCTCGCGGTCCAGGGGCGGGTGGCTGGGGAAGTCCGCATAGAGCATACCCAGGGAGCGCAGCTCGGGATCGATGCCGGTGCGGTCCCGCACCTGCCGGCAGAGTTCGGGGTAGACCTGCTGGCTGCGCTTGGCCAGGGCGTTCACCGCGGGGTGCTGCCGCCACGGGTAGAGGGGCGACAGGATACCGCCCCCCGCCCAGGAGCTGACCCCCTCGCGCCGGCCCGGATCGACCACAGTCACCGTCTGTCCGCGCTCGGACAGCGCCAGGGCCGTGGTCAGGCCGATGATGCCCCCGCCGATGACAACCGTGTCCGGCTGGAATGTACTCAATCGGGTGGCTCCGTTAAGGTGAAGTCCTGATTCCCGCCGCTCCCCGCGGGCGCCCGGCCGCCGGCGGCGGTTCACGCGCAACGGACGGGCGAAGAGAACGATTCTCCCATACCGACCGCGACAGGAGACACAAGCTTGTCGATAGATTCACGCCCTGGGCGCCTCCATCCCCTGCCCCTGGCCGCGGTGCTTGCCGCAGCCCCCGGAACGGCCGCCGCCCAGGAAGCGGCCGTGGAGGATCCCAAGCTCTGGGATTCCGAGGCCGAGCTGGGCATCAGCACCGCCTCCGGCAACTCGGAGAGCGCCACCTACACGGGAGCGGTATCCGGGGAGCGCGAATCGGGCCGGACGCATCTCCTGCTCCAGGCCAGCGGACGCTACTCCGAGGAGGAGGGGGAATCCACCACCCAGCGCCTGCAGGGGGACACGCAGCTGGACTACGACCTCAACGCCAGCGTCTACGCATTCGGGGCCGTCGCCGCCCTCAACGACCGCTTCGCCGGCTACGAGCTCCAGCTCATCGAGACCCTGGGCATTGGCCGGCATTTCTTCCAGGACCACGAGACCCTGGAATGGCGCCTGGACGCCGGCCCCGCCCTGCGCCAGGACTGGCTGGTGGACGACACCTACGAGGACAGCGTCAACGCCCGGGTCCGGACCAAGTTCGCCTGGGCCTTCGCCGAGAATTCCTCCTTCCAGGAGCAGATCACCTGGACCCAGTCCGTGGAGAACGCCGACGAGTTCCTGCTCTCCAGCGAGACCTCCCTGAGCCTGCGGGTGAACGAGAGCCTCGCCTTCAAGACCAGCGTGGCGGTGGAGCACGACAGCCAGCCGCCCGAGGGCGCCGAGCGCACGGACGTGTTCACCTCCACCAGCCTGCTGTACCAGTTCTAGCCGGGGGTCCTGGCTACCGGACGGGCTCGCCTTCCCCGGCGCCGGGGGCCACCCACCGGTGCCCCCCTTCGGGGAGGGCCTCCTTCTTCCAGAACGGCACCGCGGTCTTCAGGGTATCGATGATGTAGCGGCAGGCGTCGAAGGCGTCCGCCCGGTGGGCCGACCACACGGAGACGAGGACGATGCGCTCCCCCGGGTGGAGCGGTCCGAAGCGGTGGATCACCAGGGTCTCCAGCAGCTCCCACCGCTCCCCGGCCTCGCGGGCCACCCGCTCCAGCTCCCGCTCGGTCATGCCCGGATAGTGCTCCAGCTCCATGACCTCCACCTCGTTGCCATCGTTCAGGTCCCGGACGTTGCCGACGAAGTGGACCTCCGCCCCCGCCCCGGCGCCGCTGGGGCGGTGGGCGGCCAGCTCGGCGCCCACGTCGAAGGCTTCCTGCTGCACGCGCACCTGCATGGGGCATCACTCCCTATCGCGGGGTCGTCCCGGACGGGGCGACCTGCCGGGCAGGATACCAAATCGGGGGCTTCCGGGGATAAAGGAGGGCGTTCGGGTACGTTGCCCAGCGAGGCGGGAGGGGCCCAAAGGGCGGGCGATCAGGAGGAGCCGTTGCCGTCGGAGGGCGGCTCCGGCCCGTACAGGCGCTCGAGCAGCTGGTCCACGCAGCGGTCCAGCTCATCCTGGAAGCGGTCGTGGACCTCCTGGACCTCGCGCACCAGCGCCGCGGCCTCCCGCGCGTCCAGGGGCCGGCGCGGGGTCCGCAGCTGGTGGCGGCCCCGCAGCCGGATCAGGCCCGGACTCGGATAATAGGTATCGCTTTTGACTTCCCGCCAGGGGCGAAGCCAGCGGCGTTGCTGCTGGTCCATGATCGTGCTTCTGCGTCTCTCGAAGGCCTGGTTGCGTCGATGGCTGCCCGCGAATTTAGGCGATTTCGCGGCGCTGTCAACCGTCGGGGCGGCAACCGGGAACGACCTTCATCCTACCTCCCCGTATACGGCCCGGTCGCCCACCCAGCGCCGGATCAGCGCGTCGGCGGCCTCTGGATCCGTCCGGAGCAGGACGTCCGCCGCCCCGGGCAGGGCTGTGATCAGGTCCCGGTCCCGGCCCAGGTCGGCGATCCGCATCTGCTCCAGCCCCGTCTGCCTTGTCCCTAGGACTTCCCCCGGCCCCCGCAGTTCCAGGTCCACCTGGGCGATGCGGAAGCCGTCGTTGGTCTCGCGCATGGCGGCGATGCGCCACTTGGCCTTCTCGCCGAGGGGCGGATGGTAGAGCAGCACGCAGGCGGACTTGCGGCTGCCCCGCCCCACCCGGCCGCGCAGCTGGTGGAGCTGGGCCAGGCCCATGCGCTCGGCGTGCTCGATGACCATGAGGGTGGCGTTGGGCACGTCCACGCCCACCTCGATCACGGGGGTGGCCACCAGCAGGTGGGTCGCCCCCTCCTTGAAGGCGGCCATGGCGGCCTCCTTCTCTTCGGGGGTCATGCGGCCGTGGACGAGGCCTATGGACAGCTCCGGGAAGGCGGCCTGAAGCCGCTCATGGGTGGCGGTGGCGGCCTCCAGCTGCAGCATCTCGCTCTCGTCCACCAGCGGGCACACCCAGTAGGCCTGCTGGCCGCCGGCCACCGCCTCGCGGACGCGGGCCTCCACCTCCTCCCGGCGGGCGTCGGAGATGCCCACGGTGTCCACGGGCTGCCGTCCCGGAGGCAGCTCGTCGATGACGGTGCCCTCCAGGTCGGCGAAGGCGGTCATGGCCAGGGTGCGGGGAATGGGGGTGGCGGTCATGATCAGCAGGTGCGGGTCGGGCCCCTTCTCCTTGAGCGCCATGCGCTGGTGGACCCCGAAGCGGTGCTGCTCGTCGATGACCACCAGGCCCAGCTCGGCGAAGTGCACCTCCTTCTGGAACAGGGCGTGGGTGCCCACCACCACCCGGGCCGCGCCGTTGGCCATAGCCTCCGCCTGGGCGCGCCGCTCGCGCTCGGGGAGGCTGCCCGCCAGCCAGTGCACCTCCAGACCCAGGGGGCGGAGCCACTCGGTCAGGGTGACGGCGTGCTGCTCGGCCAGGATCTCGGTGGGGGCCATGAGGGCGGCTTGATAGCCAGCCTCCACCGCCTGCAGGAGGGCCAGCGCCGCCACCACGGTCTTGCCCGAGCCCACGTCGCCCTGGATCAGGCGCTGCATGGGGTGGTCGCCCCGCAGGTCCCCCCGCACCTCCGCCCAGGCCCGCTCCTGGGCGCCGGTGAGGGCGAAGGGCAGCGAGGCCAGCAAGGCGTTGGTGAGCTCCCCCGTGCCCTCCAGGACCGGTGCCCGGGCGCTACGGCGCCCCTGGCCCACCTTGCGCAGGGCCAAGTGGTGAGCAAGCAGCTCCTCGAAGGCCAGACGCTGTTGGGCGGGGGTCCGGAAGGCCGTCAGGGCCTCCACGTCGGCGTCCGCCGGGGGACGGTGGACCGTCTCCAGGGCCTCCGCCAGGGCGGGCCAGCCGTGCTCCCCGCGCACCTCCGCCGGCAGGTGCTCGGAGAGTCGGGGCCCGGCCCGGGACAGGGCCTGGCCGATCCAGGCCCGCAGCCGCCCCTGGGTCAGCCCCTCGGTTGCGGCGTACACCGGCGTCAGGTGGGCGGGGGCCTCCGGCGGCTCCTCCGCGTCGGTCTCGAGCTCCGGGTGCACCATCTCCAGGCCCGCCTGCCCCGCCCGCACCGTGCCGAAGGCCCACACGCCCCGTCCGGGGCGCAGGCTCCGCTTCAGGTACTCCCGCACCTGAAAGAAGCGCAGGGTCAAAAACCCCGTGCCGTCCTCGATGCGCGCCACGAACATGGGCCGGCGCCGCCCCACCACCTCGGCGGCCCGCACCACCCCCTGGCAGCCCGCCTCCTGATCCGGGGCCAGGGCGCCGATGGCGGTGACGCGGGTACGGTCCTGGTAGCGGTAGGGAAGGTGGAAGAGCAGGCCTTCCTGGGAGGTGACGCCGAGGCGCTCGAGGCGCTCGGCCATGCGGGGGCCGAGGCCCGACAGCTCCGTCAGCGGGCGTCCGGATCCGCGCCCGGTCACGGCCGGCGCCCCCCCGGCACCGCGCGGTGGCGGGGAGCGGGGGGGCGCTGGCTGGGGGAGTGCGCGACGAGCGTAGACAATTCGGGCCCACCCGGTGGCGAAAACGCAAAAATATGGTAAACTTTTTATTTTATGGCGTAAGCAAGTGGGGAGCCACCATGGCGAAGCGTTGTGAGATCTGCGGGAAGGGGCCGGGCACGGGCAATAACGTCAGCCATGCCCACAACAAGACCCGGCGGCGCTACCTGCCCAACCTGCACAAGGTGCGTGCCGTGGCGGAAGGCGGGATCAAGCGCCTGAACGTCTGCGCCCAGTGCATCCGGAGCGGCAAGGTTCAGAAGCCTGCCTGAACCGCCGTTTCCGAGCGGACCGCACATGCAAACGCCGACCCCCGCGGGGGTCGGCGTTTTTTTGCGTGGCCGGGCGCGCTATTCCGCCTCCCCGGGCTCCACGTGCATGATGGCCTCCATCTCCACCTCCGCCCCCTTGGGCAGGGCGGCCACCCCGAGCGCCGCGCGGGCGGGGTACGGCTCCAGGAAGTAGTCGTCGAGCACCTCGTTGACCACCTCGAACTTGGCGAGGTCCGTGAGGTAGACGGTGAGCTTGACCACCTGGCACAGCGTGCCGCCGGCCGCGCTGGCCACGGCCTCGATGTTGGTCAGCACCTGCTCCACCTGGCGGCGGAAGTCGCCTTCCACCAGCTCCATGGTCACCGGGTCCAGCGGGATCTGCCCGGAGATGAACACCAGCTCGCCCGCGCGCACCGCCTGGGAGTAGGGCCCGATGGCCTGCGGCGCGGCGTCCGTATGATAATTCTCCCGAAAATACATGGTCGTTCTTCCCTAGCTCAGCCCTTCTTGCGCACGATCCGCTCCACCGCGCCCAATCCGCGCATGATCCGCATGATCTGGGCAAGGTGGTCGCGACCCTCCACTTCCAGGGTCAGGGCGATGGTCTTGTACACCCCGTCCCGGTCCTCCACCAGGACGTTGTCGATATTGGCGCCGTCCTCGGCGATGGCCGAGGCCATCCCGGCGAGCACCCCCTTGGTGTTCTGCACCACGGCCTGGATGGCCACCGGGAACGCGCCCTTGGTCTCCGGGGCCCAGTCCACGTCCACCCATTTCTCCGGATGGTGGGCGAGCTCGTGGAGGTTGGGGCAGTCCTTGCGGTGCACCATGACGCCCCGGCCCACGGAGATGAAACCGACGATCTCATCCCGCGGTATAGGGTAGCAGCACCGGGCCAGATTGGCGACGATCCCCTCCATGCCCCGCACCAGCACGTTGCCGTTGCCCCGGTCCACGGCCTCGGCCTCCTCGCCGCCCAGGGCGCCGGCCACCCGCAGGTCCCGGTCCAGGTAGCCCGGGAACAGGTGCTGGACCACCGCGGGGGCCAGCACGGTGCCCCGCCCGATGGCCTCGAAGAGGGCCTCGCGGGACTGCAGGTGGAAGTGCTCGGCGGCCTCGCGCAAAGCGCTGTCGGGGACCTCGGCGAAGGGCACCCCCACCCCCTCCATGGTGCGCTCCAGCATGCCGCGGCCCAGGGCCACGGACTTCTCGCGCTGCTGGGTCTGGAGGAAATGGCGGATGGCGGAGCGCGCCTTGCCCGTGACCACGAAATGCAGCCAGGAGCTGTTGGGCTGGTGGTCCGGGTCGGTGAGGATCTCCACTCGGTCGCCGTTGCGCAGGGGGGTGCGCAGGCTGGTGATGCGGCCGTTGATCCGGGCGCCAACGCACTGGTGGCCGATCTCGGTGTGTACGGCGTAGGCGAAGTCCACCGGCGTGGCCCCCCGCGGCAGGCGCAGGATCTCGCCCTTGTGGGTGAACACGTAGACCTCGTCGGGGAACAGGTCCACCTTGACGTGCTCGAGGAACTCCGCCGAGTCGCCGGCCTCCTGCTGGATCTGCAGGAGCTGCTGGAGCCAGGCGTAGCTCTGCTCCAGCTTGCGGCGGTCCGGCGAGGTGACGCCTTTCTCCTTGTACTTCCAGTGGGCGGCCACGCCCGCCTCGGCCACCTCGTGCATCTCCCGGGAGCGGATCTGGAACTCCATCACCCCGCCGAAGGGATTCACCACCACCGTGTGCAGGGACTGGTAGCCGTTGGCCTTGGGGATCGCGATGTAGTCCTTGAAGCGCCCGGGAATGGGCTTGAACAGGTTATGAACCCGCCCCATCACCTGGTAGCAGGTGGGAACGTCCTCCACCAGGATGCGGAAGGCGTAGATGTCCTGGACCTCCTCGAAGGACAGGCCCTTGGAGCGCATCTTGCGGTAGATGCTGTAGAGGTGCTTCTCGCGGCCGATGACGTCGGCGTCCAGGCCCGCCTCCTCGAGGTCCCTGGCGATGGCCGCCTCGATGCGGTCCGTGATGTGGGCGCGGTTGCCGCGCTCCTTCCGCACCTGCTCGGACAGGACCCGGTAGCGCACCGGGTACAGGTGCTTGAAGGAGAGGTCCTCGAGCTCGTTCTTGATCCGGTTCAGACCCAGCCGGCTGGCGATGGGCGCGAAGATCTCCAGGGTCTCCCGACCCACCCGGCGGCGCTTGTTCTCGGACAGGTAGTCGAGAGTGCGCATGTTGTGCAGGCGGTCGGCCAGCTTGATGATGATGACCCGGAGGTCCTGGGACATGGCCAGGAGCATCTTGCGGAAGTTCTCCGCCTGGGCCTCCTCGTGGGTCTCGAAGTGCACCTGCCCCAGCTTGGTGACCCCGTCCACCAGCATGGCCACCTCCTCGCCGAACTGGCGCTGGATCTGGTCGAAGGTGGCGGGGGTGTCCTCCACGACGTCGTGGAGCACGGCGGCAGCCAAGCAGGCGCCGTCCATGTGGAAGCCCGCCAGGATGCGGGCCACCTCGATGGGATGGGTTATGTAGGGCTCGCCCGAGGCCCGCTGCTGCCCCTCGTGGACGGCCGCAGCCAGCAGGTAGGCGCGATGGATGAGATCGACGTCTTCGGCGGGCAGGTAGGCCTGGGCGGCCTCAATGAGCTCGTTGATGCGCAGCACGGCGGGGGAATTTCACTCGCTTCGGAAGGGGGAGGCCCCCGACGGGGCTCCCCCGGGGGCGCGCGGTTTCAGGGGCTCTCCTCGTCGGAGGAGGCGTCGGCGGCGCCCTCCTCGCCCTCCGGCTCCTCCTCCGCCGGGCCGGGCTCCTCGGGGGCCGCCTCCTCCTGGGCCTCTTCGGCCTCCGGCTCTGCTTCCGCTTCGCCGGTACCCGCCTCGTCGGAGCCCGGCGCGGGGGCTTCCTGCCGGGTGCCGGAGGCCATGCCGGCCCCCAGGGCCTCGGCGGCCTCGGCCACGGAGGACTCCCCCCGCATGGCCTCGCCGCCGTCGGGCAGGTGGACGCCCTCCAGCTCCTGGTCCACCCGGTCCAGGAGCTCCATGCTGACCTGGCCGGTGGCGATCTCCCGCAGGGCCAGCACCGTGGCGTCGTCCTCGGGGGAGTCCACCAGCGGGGTGGCGCCATGGCTCAACTGCCGCGCCCGCCGTCCGGCGATCAGCGACAGGTGGAAGCGGTTGCGTTTGGGGATTTGGTCCAGACAGTCTTCAACGGTGATGCGCGCCATGGATTCCTTGCCCTCTCCCGGAAGCCATCGGAAGAATCTGACGGGAAACGTATTACCTTACTCTCAACCCCCCGCTTCGTCAATTTTCCCCATCAGCCGGTCCGCGAACACCGCAAGGGTCTCCCGGCGGTGGTCCAGCCGGCAGCGCTCGCCCCGCACCACCGCCACCAGGCTCCCCAGGGCCTCCTCGAACTCGTCGTTGACGATGACGTAATCGTACTCGGCGTAGTGACTGATCTCCGCCTCGGCGTCGCGCATGCGGCGCTCGATCACCTCCGGGTCGTCCTGCCCCCGCCCCTCCAGGCGCTCACGCAGCGCCTCCCGCGAGGGCGGCAGAACGAACACGCTCACCGCGTCCGCCACCCGCTCGCGGATCTGGCGCGCGCCCTGCCAGTCGATCTCCAGGACCACGTCGCGGCCCGCGGCCCGCTCCGCCTCCACGGCCGCCCGGCTGGTGCCGTAGTAGCGGTCGAAGACCCGTGCATGCTCCAGGAAGGCCCCCTCCGCCACCTGCCGCTCGAACTCCGCCTCGTCTACGAAGTGGTAGTCCACGCCATCCCGCTCCCCCGGCCGTGGCGCCCGGGTGGTGTGGCTCACCGAGGCCACCACGCCGTCCACGCGCTCCAGCAGCGCCCGGTACAGGGAGGTCTTCCCCGCGCCCGAGGGGGCGGAGAGGATGATCAGCAGCCCCGGCTGGTGGGGAAGATCGGCGGGTCCTTCGGGCATGACGGCCTCCCTTGGCGCTTACTCGATGTTCTGGGCCTGCTCGCGCAGCTGCTCCACCAGCACCTTGATGTCCACCACCGTCTGGCTGATGGCGGTGTCCGGCGACTTGGAGCCGATGGTGTTGGCCTCCCGGTTCATCTCCTGCATGAGGAAGTCCAGGCGCCGGCCCACCGCCCCTCCTTCCCGCAGGACGCGGCGGACCTCGGCGGTGTGGGTGGCCAGCCGGTCCAGTTCCTCGTCCACGTCGGCGCGCTGCACCAGCAGGACCACCTCCTGCTCCAGCCGGTCGGGATCCACGCGCTCGCGCAGCTCGCCCAGGCGCTCCTCGAGGCGGTTGCGGAAGGCCTCCCGCACCTCCGGGAGGCGCTCCTTGATTCGGGCCAGGCCGGCCTCCACCCCGTCCAGGCGCTCCTCCAGGGCCGTACCCAGGGCCTGCCCCTCCCGTCCCCGGGCCTCCACCAGCTCCTGCAAGGCGGCGTCGAAGGCCTCCTGGAGGCGGCGCTGGGCCTCGCCGGCGTCCAGGGTGGCGGTGACCACCACGCCCGGCCACTTCAGAAGCTCGGCGGTGGACAGCTCGCCGGGGGTGCCCAGCTCCCGGACCGACTCCCGTCCCAGGTCCACCAGGGAGCGGGCCAGGTCGTGGTCCAAGCGCAGGCTGCCCCCGTCGCCGCCGTTGTCGGAAAGCCGCAGGGTGGCGTCCAGCTTGCCGCGCTGGAGCGTTTCCCGGGCCCGCTCGCGGAGGTGGCTCTCCAGACCCCGGTAGCCTTCCGGCAGGCGGGGATTCACTTCCAGGTAGCGGTGGTTTACGGTGCGCAGCTCCCAGACGGCCTGCTGCGGCCCCAGGTCCGCTTCACTGCGGGCGAAGGCGGTCATGCTTCGGATCATGCGGGAATCCTCTGCTGCACGGGTTCCGGCGGGGCGGTTGCCACCGCGACCGGGGTCCCTATACTACCTGCTACGACGCCCCAGACGAAGGCCGGACCCGCAGCGGACCGCCCTTTTGCTAGCATGGGCGCCCGCCGTGGCGCCCCCGCAACCGTTTTCTCCGGTCCCAGCTCCCAATGGAGCCCCGGGCACGCCGGAGGAGGAGCCAGCCGCTTGAACGCCTTTTCCAGCCCCCGGATCGCCGGCCTGCCCCTCGCCCTGGTGGTCCTGCCGCTGCTGCTGGCGGGGTGCGCCCTGCTGGGACCCCGCGAGGAGTCGCCCAGGGAGCCCGGCGTGGGCCCCACCGTTTCCTGGTCCGAAGTGCCCGGTTGGGAGCGGGGCGTGCAGAGCGGGGCCTGGCCGGCCCTGCTGCGCACCTGCCAGCGGCTCGGCAGCACGCCCGAGTGGCGCGCCATCTGCAACGAGGCGGAGGTTCATCCCGAGCCCAGCCACGCCCAGGCCCGCTTCTTCATGCGCACCCGCTTCCTTCCCCGCCGGATGGTGAACGGCGAGGAGGACAACCGCGGCCTGATCACCGGCTACTACGTGCCCCTGCTGGAGGGCAGCCGGGAGCCCACCGATCGCTACAAGTACCCCCTCTATCGTCCGCCCGACGATCTGCTGCGCATCTCCCTGGAGTCCCGATTCCGGAGCCTGAGCGGGAAGCGGGTGCGTGGCCGGATAACCCGGGACCGCAAGGTGGTGCCCTACTACGATCGGGCCCAGATCGAGGGCCCCGCGGAGCCCCTGGCGGGCAACGAGCTGCTGTGGGTGGACAGCCGCGTCGACCGCTTCTTCCTCCACATCCAGGGCTCCGGCCGAGTCCGCCTGCCTGATGGGGAGGTGGTCAAGGTGGGTTACGCGGACCAGAACGGCCACCCGTACACCTCCATCGGCCGGATCCTGATCGAGCGGGGCGAGATCCCCCGGGAGGAGGTCTCCCTGCCCACCATTCGCCAGTGGCTGCGGGAAAACCCCGGCGAGGTCCGTTCCCTGCTGAACGAGAACCCCAGCTACGTGTTCTTCCAGATCCGGGACAATGACCTGGACGGCCCGCTCGGCTCCCTGGGCATTCCCCTGACCCCGCGCCGATCCCTGGCCGTGGACCCCGACCACATCCCGCTGGGGTACCCGGTCTGGATGACCACCAAGCTGCCGGAGGCCGATCACGGTGGCGGCCAGCGCCCTTTCCGGCGCCTGACCTTCGCCCAAGACACCGGCGGGGCCATTCGGGGCCCCGTGCGGGCGGACCTTTTCACCGGCCAGGGGGTCCCAGGGGAATGGCTGGCGGGGCGCATGAAGGACGGCGGCCGCCTGTTCGTGCTCCAGCCGGCCTGGACCTACGAGCCCAGCGGCACCCGCCTTGCCGGGGAGCCGAACGGCCCCGAATCCTAGCCGCCGGATCCGGTCCAAGCCAGCGGAAAACCGCAACCTACCGAAGCGAACGCCAAGGAAGAGGGTTCCCATGCAGGAAGTGGTGGTGGCCACCGGCAACGCCGGGAAGCTGCGCGAGCTCAACGAGCTGCTGGAGCCCCTGGGCTGGCGGGTCCGCCCCCAGGGGGACTTCGGCGTGGAGGGTGCCGAGGAGACCGGCCTGACCTTCGTCGAGAACGCCATCCTCAAGGCCCGCCACGCCGCGCGGGCCACGGGCCTGCCCGCCCTGGCCGACGACTCGGGCCTGGCCGTGGCGGCCCTCGGCGGGGCCCCCGGCATCTACTCCAGCCGCTACGCCGGCGCCGACGCCACGGACGCCGACAACCTGGACAAGCTCCTGGATGCCCTGGCCGACACCCCCGAGGAGCGACGGGAGGCCTTCTTCCACTGCAGCCTGGTCCTGCTGCGCGGGGCCGAGGACCCCTGCCCCGTCATCGCCGAGGGCCGCTGGCCCGGTCGCATCGCCCAGGCACCCGCCGGCGCGGGCGGCTTCGGCTACGACCCCGTCTTTTTCGTCCCCGAGCGCGGCGTGACGGCGGCGGAGCTGGACCCGGCCGAGAAGTCGCGCCTGTCCCACCGCGGCCGCGCCATGCAGGCCCTGCGCCGGCGGCTGGAGGAGGAGGCCCGCGGTTGAGCCCGCCCCGGCCGGCCGATCTTCCCCTGGCGGTGTACGTGCATGTGCCCTTCTGCCTGAAGAAGTGCCCCTACTGCGATTTCAACAGCCACACCCGTGAGGGGACCCTGCCCGAGGCCGCCTATCTGGAGGCCGTCCGCGCCGAGCTGGCGCGGCGCGCCTCCTGGACCGGCGGACGCCGCGCCGCAAGCGTGTTCTTCGGCGGCGGCACGCCCTCTCTGTTCGGGGCCGACTTCTTCGCCGCCGTGCTGGAAGACCTGGACCGGGAGGTAGGCCTCGCCGCCGACTGCGAGGTGACCCTCGAGGCCAACCCCGGGGCGAGCGAGGCGGGGCGCTTCGCGGCTTATCGCGAGGCGGGGGTCAACCGCCTGAGTATCGGCGTGCAGTCCCTGGAGGACGATTCCCTGGCGCGGCTGGGCCGCGTCCATTCGGCGGCGGAGGCGCGGGGGGCGGTGGCCGCCGCCCGCGAGGCCGGCTTCGACAACCTCAACCTGGACCTCATGTTCGGGCTGCCGGGGCAGACGCCCGAAGGGGCGGTGGCCGACCTGGAGGGGCTGCTGGCCCTGGACCCGGAGCACGTGGCCCTCTACCAGCTCACCATCGAGCCCAACACCGTGTTCGCCGCCCGGCCACCCGCCCTGCCCGACGAGGACGTCGTGGCGGACACCGAGGCGGCGCTGCGGGAGCGCCTGGCGGAGGCCGGCTTCGGCCACTACGAGGTCTCCAACCATGCCCGGCCCGGCCGCGCCTGCCGCCACAACCGCAACTACTGGGAATTCGGCGACTACTTGGGCCTGGGCGCCGGGGCCCACGGCAAGCTCACCACCGCCGACGGCATCCGGCGCACCCGCAACTACGGCGGCCCCGACGCCTACCTGCGCGCCGCCGGGGAGGGGGATCCCGCCGCCGAGCACCGCGACCTGGAGGCGGCGGAGCTGCCCGGGGAGTTCGCCCTGAACGCTTTGCGCCTGACCGAAGGCGTACCCACCCGCCTCTTCGAGATGCGCACCGGCCTGCCCGTCGACCGTCTGGCCGGACCCCGGGCCGAGGCGGAGCGCCTGGGCCTGCTGGACCCGGACCCGGAGCGCCTGGCCCCCACGGCACGCGGGCGGGCCTTCCTCAACGACCTGGTGCAGCTCTTCCTCGACTGATTCCTTCGGGCGCCCGTCGGGGCATGGGGGAAGCGCGGATGCGGATCTTTGTGTACGGCACCCTGAAACCGGGCCACACCAACTGGGAGCGCGCCCTGCGCGGCCGGGTGGAGCATTGGCAGCCCGGCAAGATCCGGGGACGGCTCTTCGACCTGCCTCAGGGCTTCCCGGCCGCGGTTGCGGGGCCGGGCTGGGTCCACGGTGTCCTCCTCCACCTTCCCCCGGAGAGCCTGCCGACGATAGACGCCATCGAGGGCTACGCCCCCGACCGCCCCCGAACGGCGAATACCTACCAGCGCCTGGAGGTCCCCGCCTTCACCCCCGAGGGAGATTCCCTGGGCGAAGCGCAGGCCTACTTCATGGACGAGGAACGGGTCCGGAGGCTCGGCGGCACGGAGCTTTCCGGCGGGGAATGGCAAGCGCCGGCGAGCCCAGGCGGCCGCCCGGATGCCGGCACCTAGGCGCCTCCGCCCATCCGTCGGTAGTGCAGGTCGTAGACCTCGTGGCCGCGCAGCTCGCCGCGCGCCTCGAACTTGGTAGGGGGGCGGTCGGGGCAGCGGGGGGCGAAGGCGCCGGGACCGTGGACGTTGGTGAAGCGGGGATGCGCCTCCAGCGCCGCCACCATCCACTCGGCGTAGTCCGCCCAGTCGGTGGCCAGGAAGAGGTCCGCCTCCGGGGCCAGGCGCGCCGCCAGCAGGTCGAGGAAGGGAGCCTGGATCAGGCGCCGCTTCTTGTGGCGCTCCTTGGTCCAGGGGTCGGGGAAGAAGATGTAGCAGGCGGAGAGGCTATGCGCGGGCACCCGTTCGGCGAGGAAATCCACGCCGTCGGCCAAGGCCGCCCGGACGTTGTCCAGCCCGGACTCCTCCAGGCCCAGGAGCAGCTTGCCCACCCCCGGCGGATAGACGTCCAGGCCCACCCAGTTCCATTCGGGATGGGCCCGGGCCAACCCCAGAAGCGCCTCCCCGCCGCCGATGCCGATTTCCAGGGCCACGGGGGCCTCGCGGCCGAAGACGGCGGTCCAATCCAGTTCCGGTGGAGTATCGGGGATACCGTACCGGGGCAGCAGCTCGTCCAGGGCGCGCTGCTGGCCCCTGGTCAGGCGGCCCTTGCGCAGCACGTAGCTGCGGACGGGACGGGTCTGTCGGGAAGGGTCTTGGCTCATGGATCCTGGGAATCGAGGTTGCCGGAACAGGGCGCCCCACCCTATCAGACGCGGGGGCGCGAGGGGCCCGGATCTCCTTCCCGCAGGATGCCCCGCACCGCCGCCTCCAGATCGGGATGGGCCGGCGCCCAGCCCAGCTCGCGCCGGGCGCGTTCGTTGCGGCAACGGCGGGATTCCTCCAGGAAGGACAGACGCATGGCGGACAGCTCGCGGTAGGCCGCCTCCGGGGTCAGCGGCGCGGGCAGCTCGACGCCGAGCACGGCAGCCACGGCCTCCAGCAGGGCGCCCTGGGCACGCTCCACGCCGTCGCAGGCGTTGTAGGCCCTATTGGGGCGTCCGTGCCTGAGAGCCGCCTCGATCAGGACCACCAGGTCGTCCACGTGGATGGTGCTGGTGTAGCGGGGCTCGGGCCAGGCCACGCGCAGGGCCTCGCCGGCCCGCACCCGCTCCAGGGGCAGCCGGCCCGGGCCGTAGATGCCGGCGACCCGGAGCACCTGGACGCTGGTCCCGTGGCGGCGACCGAAGGCCCGGACCCGCTCCTCGGCGTCGTAACGGCGGCGGGCGCGGTCGGTGCCGGGGCGGCGGGGGGCGGTCTCGGGGGTGGCCGCCCCGCCCCGGTCCCCGTAGACCCCGGTGGTGCTCAGGTAGACGAGGCGCTCCGGCGGGGCCGCCGCGAGCCCCGCCAGAAGGCGGGCCATGCGGAGGTCCCGGGCCTCCCCTCGGCCCGGCGGAAAGGCGCAAACCACGGCCCGGGCCCCCGCCAGGCGCTCCAGGCCGGCGCCGTTGTCCAGGTCGAGATGGAAGGGCGCCACCCCGGCCGGCCAGTCGCGCCCGGGCTCGCGCCGGCCGGCGCGCACGGGATGGCCCGCCGCGGCCAGCCGCCCGGCCAGGCGGGCGCCCACGTAGCCGCAGCCGGCGATGGCCACCTCCGGCCGGCGCTTCCGGGGTCCCTGTGCATGCGATACCATTTCCGCCACTCTACTTCTCGACTCGTTGTTGGAAACCGGTTGACCCGGCCGCCCTTCCCCGCGGGGAAGGGGCGGCCCCGCATCCAAAAAGGCAAACGGCTCCCATGGCGTATACGGTCAAGCTGGAACCCAGTGGCAAGCAGTTCGAGGTCGCCCCGGGACAGACCATCCTGGACGCGGCCATGCATCACGGCATCAACCTCCCCTACGGCTGCCGCAACGGCGCCTGCGGGGACTGCAAGGGGAAGCTGGTCGCCGGGCAGGTGGACTACGGGCAGTACCAGCCCACCGCCATGAGCGAGGAGGAACGGGCCCAGGGTGCAGCCCTGTTCTGCCAGGCCCAGCCGCAGTCGGACCTGGTGATCGAGGCCTACGAGATCGACGACGCCAAGAAGACGGAGGTGCGCCGCCTCCCCTGCCGGGTCCATGACGCCCGCAAGCTCACCCACGACATCATGGAGGTCCGCCTCAAGCTGCCCTCGGCGGAGCGTCTTCAGTTCCTGGCGGGCCAGTACATCGAGGTGATCCTCAAGGACGGCCGGCGGCGGGCCTTCTCCATCGCCAACTCGCCCCTGCACGATGACTTCCTGACCCTGCACATCCGCTACGTGCCAAGCGGCGAGTTCACCGAGCACGTCTTTACCGGCCTCAAGCCCAAGGAGATCTGGAACTTCGAGGGCCCCCTGGGCAACTTCTACCTGCGCGACAGCGACCGGCCCGCCATTCTGGTGGCCGGGGGGACGGGGCTGGGCCCCATCAAGGCCATGCTGGAGACCGCCTTCGAGGAGGGCCTGGAGCGCGATTTCCACCTGTTCTTCGGCGTCCGCGCCCGACGCGACCTCTACCTCACCGAGACCCTGGACCAGTGGCAGGCCGAGCACCCCAACTTCCGCTGGACGCCGGCCCTTTCGGACCCCGGGGAGGAGGACGCCGACTGGAGCGGGGAGACCGGCTACATCCACGAGGTCATCCCGCGCTACTACGACGACCTGTCGGGCCACGAGGGCTACCTGGCCGGACCGCCGCCCATGGTGGAGGCGGCCAGCGAGGCCCTGCAGCAGCTGGGCCTGGACAAGGACCGCCTGTTCTCCGACGCCTTCACCTACTCGGTGGAATAGGGCCCCGAAAGGCAAGGGGCCTTGTGGGAGCGGCCAGGGGCCCCGACACTGGCTCCGAACCGGGGGATCGCGGCTGATAGCCGCTCCCACAATAGCGGGGCTAGGGCTGCGCGCTTCCGCCCTCCTTCTGCCCGTCGGCCTCCGGCGGCGCCAGCACCGGCACCCGGCCCTCCAGGGCGGTCAGGCTGCGCCGGCAGCAGGCCAGGGCCTGGTCGGGCTTCTGGCGTTCCTGGAAGAGGTGCGCCAGGCGCAGCAGGATCTCCGCCGGCAGGTTCTCCTGGGCGGCCACGTCCTCCAGGTAGCGGTCCGCCTTGCCCCACAGGCGGGCGGCGATGGCCAGCTGGGCGAGCACCGTGAGCAGGTGGGGGTCGCGCGAATGGTCGGGGAGCCAACGCTCCAGGCGCTGCAGCAGCTCCTGGGCCGACCCCGGGGCCTGCGGCAGCGCCAGGTAGAGGTCCACCAGCTCGCCGCGCCAGTGGCGCTTCAGGCCCTGTTCCAGGGCCCGCTCGGCTTCCTGCCCACGGTTCTCGCTCAACAGGTAGCGGATCCACGGGGCCATCAGCCGGGAGTCGGCCCGCTCGTCCCGCGAGGCCTCCTTCCAGAGCCGCTCCACGGTCCCGCCGTCCCCGGCGAGGCGGGCCTGTTCCATGCGCTGGGCGCGCGCCTCGCGCATCTGCTCCGCCGCCTCCGACTCGGACAGCACACCCGCCTTGCGGGCACGGGGCAGCAGACGCATCAGGGCGTCCCAGTCCTCCACCTGGCGGTAGAGGGTGAGCAGGCGGCGCAGGAGCTGGCGGTTGTCGGGGTCCTTCTTCTCCAGGTCCGATAGCAGGGCCAGGGCGTGCTCGGCCCGGCCCGCCTCCATCTCCATCTCGGCCCGCAGCAGGGTCGCCGCCGGGTCGTCGGCGAGCACCTCGTTCTGGGCCTTGCCCAGGTACTCCTCGGCGGCGGCCTCCTCGCCGGCCTGGTGGGCGGCCCGGGCGGCGCCGATGAAGAAGGCCGCCGGCCGGTCCGCGTAGCGGCCGCCGCGGGCCAGCAGCTTGCGGGCCCGCTCGGACTCGCCGCGCTCCAGGGCCAGGGTACCCTCCTCCAGGAGGGCCAGGCTGCGCCGCCGACGGCGCTGCAGCCGCGCCTCGCGGAAGCGGGAGGGGGCGTGCAAGGCGGTGCTCAGGAGCCCCCAGATCTCCCAGCCGAAGAAGAGGAACAGGGCGAGCGCCACCCCCGCCAGGGCGGCGGTGGTCTCCAGGGTATACTCCCCGACCTGGACAAGCACGTAGCCCGGCCCCTCCCCCACCAGGGTGACCACCGCCGCGGCCACGCCCAAGACGATCAGGATCTTGATCAGGGAGCGCATTATTCCTCCCGCTCCGCGCGGATCCGGCGGAAGGTGGCCAGCGGCTCTTCCAGGGAGGGGGCCTCCCGGGTTACCAGCCGGTCGCCCAGGGACTCCAGGGAGGCGAGCATGGCCTGCACGCCGTCGCTGTCGGGGTCGAAGAAGCGCCCGACCCACTCCCGGGATTCCTCGAGGGTCCGCCGGTAGAGCTCGACCTCCCCGCGAAGGGCGGCCAGACGGGCGGACTGCAGGTTCAACACCAGGTTGTGGCGCAGGAAGGTGGCCTCATCGGGGGGCAGCAGGGGCTCCATCTCCTTCCCGGAGCGCCGGAGCCGCACCAGGCCCTTGACGTCCTCCCAGAAGTCCTCCAGGCCCGCCCGGAACCGTCCCCACCAGCCCTGCGGGGCCTCCTCCTGCGCCTGGCCGCCCTCCTCCCCGGGCTCCATGGCCGGCGGCTCCACACCCTTCACCGGGAGGTTCATGGCGCTGTCGGCGAGGCTGGCCAGCTTGAAGGAGATGCCCGGAAGGTCGGGCTCGGGCACCTCCTCCAGCCGGGTCATGGCGGACTGGATGGCCCGCCGCACTTCCATCCATTCCGGGGCGTTCATGTCCCGAAGGGTGCGGTCGGCGCTGTCGAGGGCCGCGCGGGCGGCGTCCAGATCCCCCTCCAGCCGCGCGATGCGGTCGGCGTTCACGAGCAGGGTCTCCACACGCTCCAGGCGCCAGTAGGTGGGGCCCCCCTCCAGCCGGGCCCGGAGCTCCTGGTTGGCCCGTTGCACGGCCTCCACCTCCTGGCCGAGCTGCTCGGCGCGGTTGCGCAGCTCTTCCTGCCGCTCGGCGATGCGCCCCTGCTGCTGGCCGTGCTGCTCCACCGTGCTCCGCAGGTCGCGGGTGGCCTGATCCAGCTCCTCGGAGAGTTCCTGGCGCAGCTCCTCCTGCTGCTGCTCGCGGTTGGCCACGGTGGTCTCCAGGCCCTCGAGCCGCTGGTCAAGCTCGAGGTAGAGGTAGGCCCCGCCGCCGCCCACGCCCAGCGCGAGGAGCAGGGCGAGGACCGCCAGCACCAGACCGCCCCGGCCACCGCCCGCACGCTGCGTAGACGCGTCCCTGCCTTCGCCGCCAGAGCCGCCGGCCTGCTCCGCCGACCCTGTATCCCCGCCGGCCTCCGCCTCCCCGGCGTGCGGACCCTCGCCGCCCTCCGGGGCCTCGCTGGTGGGCTCCGTCCGGGAGGTGTCGTCGGGTCCCCGCTGCTCGTTGGTGTCTGCCATGGAATCCTCTCGGTTCGTCCCGTCGCTGGGGGCGCCGGCCCGCCACGGTCACGGGCGGGCTGAAAGCGAGGCGCCCGATCGGGGCCGCGGGGCGCGCCGGCTCAGGCCTCGCCGCGGAGCCACGCCGCGGCGTCCAAGGCGTGGTAGGTGAGGATGAGGTCGGCCCCCGCACGCTTGAACCCGGTCAGGGTCTCCAGCACCACGCCCCGCTCGTCGATCCAGCCCCGCTCGGCGGCCGCCTTGATCATGCTGTACTCCCCCGAGACATTGTATACGGCCACCGGCAGGTCCGTGGACTGGCGCAGGCGCAGGACCACGTCCATGAAGGCCAGCCCGGGCTTGACCATGACGATGTCGGCGCCCTCGGCCTCGTCCAGCTCCAGCTCCCGCACGGCCTCGCGGCCGTTGGCGGGGTCCATCTGGTAGCCCCGCCGGTCGCCGTGGGAGGGAGCGCTCTCGGCGGCGTCCCGGAAGGGCCCGTAGTAGGTGCTGGAGTACTTGGCCGTGTAGGCCATCACCGGCAGCTCGTAGTAGCCGCTCTCGTCCAGGGCGGAGCGGATGGCGTCCACCATGCCGTCCATCATCCCGGACGGAGCCACCATGTCCGCTCCCGCTTCAGCATAGCTGACCACCGCCTTGCGGAGGTTGTCGAGGGTCAAGTCGTTGTCCACCACCCCGTCCTGGCGCAGGACGCCGCAGTGGCCGTGGTCGGTGTACTCGCAGAAGCAGGCGTCCACGATCACGTAGAGGTCCGGCACAGCCTCCTTGAGGCGGCGTACGGCCTGCTGGATGATCCCCTCGGCGTGCCAGGCCTCGCTGCCCTCGGGGTCCTTGCCCTCGGGGATGCCGAACAGGATCACGCCGCCCAGGCCCGCGTCGCGCGCCTTGCGCCCCTCCTCCACCAGCTGGTCCAGGGGCAGCTGGAAGACGCCGGGCATGGAGGGCACCGCCTGGGGGACGCTGCCGCCTTCCTTGACGAACAGCGGCTGGATGAGGTCCTCGGGGCGCAGGTGGTTCTCCCGCACCATGGAACGGATGGCCTGGTTGCGCCTGAGGCGCCGGGGACGATAGCGCATGGGTCTCGGCCTCCTTACGGATCCGGGCGGGGGTTGCAGACGTGCTCTTCCAGGGCCCGCAGGAGCCCCTCGTCGCTGGCCTCGGGGGCGACGAGCGGCTCCGGGAAGCCGTGCTCGGTGACCGCCCGGGCCGTGACCGGGCTGATGACCACCAGCGGGACCGCCCGCAGGTGCTCCCGGGCCCCCTGGTCGAGCATCTCCAGAAGGTTGGTGAAGGTCTCGGGACTGGTGAAGACGGCCGCCGCCAGCCGGCCGTGCTGCAGCTCGGCCGCCAGCGGAGCGGGGTCTACGTCCGGCTGGCGGCGGGCGTAGACGGGCAGCCGCTCCACCCGCGCGCCACGCTCCTCCAGGGTGGTCGGCAGCAGTTCGCGGCCCTCCTCGCCGCGCACCACCAGGACCCGGGCCCCGGCGACCCGTTCGGGGGCCATCTCCGCCAGCTTCAGGAAGGATTCGGAGCGGAAATCCCCGGGGGTGAGCACCGGCGCGCCCACGTGCTCCTCGAGCACCGCGGCGGTCTTGCGGCCGATGGCCGCGTACCCGGGGCCCTGCGGCCAGGGCAGGCCGTCCTCGCGCAGGAGCCGGGCGAAGCCCTCCACGGCGTTGGCGCTGGCGAAGAACAGCCACCGGAAGGCCTCCAGGTCCGGGGCGAGGCGCCCCCAGGGGCCGCGATCGGGGGGCGGCACCACCGCGATGGTGGGGAAAGCCAGGGCCTCGCCGCCCCGCTCCTCGATGGCCGCCACCAGGGCGTGCGCCTGGTGCGCCGGCCGGGTCACCAGGATCCGGCACCCGGACCAGGGTGTTTCAGGCACGGCCCCGGGCCCGCTCCAGGATGGCGTCGGCGCCCTCGCCCAGAAGGCGGTCGGCCAGGTCGCGGCCCAGCCGCTCGGCCTCCGCGGCCGGCCCCTCCACGGCGTCCTCGATGAGGCGCGAGCCGTCGGGCTCGCCCACCAGCCCGCGCACCCGCAGGCGCTCACCGTCCAGCTCGGCGAAGCCGCCCATGGGCACCTCGCAGCCGCCCTGCATGCGGCGGTTCAGGGCCCACTCGGCGCGGGTGCGCACGGCCGTCTCGCCGTCCTCGATGGCGCGCAGCCGCTCCAGGGTGGCGTCATCGGCCTCGCGGCACTCGATACCGATGGTGCCCTGGCCCATGGCGGGTAGGCTGTCGGCGGGATCGAGCAGGGTGGTGATCCGGTCCGCCCAGCCCAGGCGGCGCAGGCCGGCGGCGGCCAGGACGATGGCGTCGTACTGCCCGTCCTCCAGCTTGCGCAGACGGGTGTCCACGTTGCCGCGGATCTCGGCCACCTCCAGCTCCGGGAAACGGGCCATGAGCTGGCATTTGCGGCGCAGGCTGGAGCTGCCGATGCGGGCCCCCGCCGGCATCTCGCTGGGATGGCTGTACTGCAGGGAGAGGAAGGCGTCGCGGGGATCCTCGCGCTTGCAGACCACCGGCAGGTGCAGGCCTTCGGGCAGCTCCACGGGCACGTCCTTCATGGAGTGCACGGCGATGTCGATGGTGCCGGCGAGCAGCCCCTCCTCGATCTCCTTCACGAAGGCGCCCTTGCCCCCCATTTCCAGCAGGGAGCGGTCCTGGACCCGGTCGCCGGTGGTGGTGATGGTCACCAGCTCCGCCTCCAGGCCGGGGTGGGCGGCCTCCAGCAGGCCCTTGACGTGGTTGGCCTGCCACAGGGCCAGCTTGCTGCCGCGCGTACCGATGCGAATCCGCTCCCCGCTCACTTGCTCTCCTAGGGCTGCCTACCCGGCCCCGGAGGGCGCCGGGAGGGGGTTTCCGGGCAATCCAATATCTTGGGCAAATCGGGGGGTAAAATCAAACCGGCTCCGGGAAACCCGGGGGCTCCGAAGCGGTCGTAAGGGGCGGGATTGCCCCGGGGCAGTGCCCTGATATAGGGTTACCGAATCTTCATTCGGACAAGGAAATCGGAATGACGCGCCTGATCCCCCTTCTCGGCCTTCTCCTCCTCGGCGGTCCGGCCTACGCGGGGGAGATCCCCGCCGCCCGGGACCTCGCCGCCACCGCCCAGGAGGCGGGCAGTCAGGATCGGCCCGTGCTGGTCTTCTTCTACCAGGACGAATGCCCCTACTGCGAGGCGGTGCGCGAGAACTACCTCGGGCCCATCATGAAGAACGATTCCTATACCAGCCGGATCGCCCTGCGCGAGGTGAACACCCGCGACCACAGCCGGCTCAAGGACTTCCACGGGGAGGAGACCAGCCATCGGGGCTTCGCCGAGCGGGAGGACGCGCCCCTCACCCCCACCGTGGCCTTCTACGGCCCTGAGGGACGCCAGCTCACCGACCCCCTTGTGGGCCTCAAGGGCGGCACCGAATACTACGGCCATTACCTTGACGAGGCCATCGACGAGGCCGAGCGGGCCCTGGCCGAGGAACGATAACCTCCAGAGGGGTTGCGCGGGCCGCTCGCGAAGCGGCCCGGAGGCCATTTGACGCCTTCTCCCCCCGCCCGTACGCTTGAACCTGTCGAGCCCCGGCCCGCCCCGCGGGCTCCGGGTCCCTCCAACCCCGCTGCCGCCGACGACGTCTCCTATGAGCCAGACGGCCCTGCGCCTTCTTACTTACAACATCCAGGTGGCCATCGGCTCCCGCCGATACCGGCACTACGTCAGCCACGGCTGGAAGTACGTCATGCCCCACGGCCAGAGCCTCCACAACCTGGACCGCATCGCCGAGGTGCTCGCCCCCTTCGACATCGTCGGCCTCCAGGAGGCGGACGGCGGCAGCTTCCGCACCGCCTTCGTGGATCAGGCCCGCTACCTGGCGGCGAGCGCCGCATTCGCCTCCTGCCAGAGCATGATCACCCGCGACTTCGGGCGCTTCGCCCAGCACACCAACTCGCTGCTCAGCCGGCTGCCCGTGCAGGCCGTCCATGAGCACCGCCTGCCCGGGGCCATGGACGGCCGCGGGGTGCTCGAGGCGCGCTTCAACCTGGACGGACGGCCCCTGTCGGTGTTCATCACCCACCTCGCCCTGCGCCAGCGCACCCGCATGCGGCAGGTGGCCTACGTGGCGGAGCTGGTGAACGCGGTAGGCCCCTCCGTGGTCATGGGCGACTTCAACGCCAAGCCCCGCTCCCGGGAGCTGCAACTGCTCTGCGAGGAGGCGGGTCTGCACATGTCCACCCGCCCGGCCCACGCCACCCTGCCCAGCTGGCGCCCGCGCGTGGCGGTGGACCACATCCTGGCCTCCCCGGAGATCGTTCTCGAGGAGTACGGCCCCCTCCCCGAGCTCCTCTCCGACCACCTCCCCGTCCAGGCCGTGGCCCGCTGGAAGGTGACGGCGGACCCCGAGGCCGCGCCCGACACCCCGGACGAATCCGAAGAGCCCCTTTCCGCCGCCCCGCCCCAATCCGCCTAGCGACCCATGCACGGAGCGCCGCTCTCTTTTAAAATGGGGGGCTTGCCCCTATATAGGGATGGCGTATCCGTTCAACCCCCGGGAAAAGCGAGGTAGCACCGTGACGGCGGAACATCCTCAGCAGGAAACCCGCACCTTCGAGACCGAGGTGCAGCAGCTGCTGCATCTGATGGTCCACGCCTTGTATTCCCACCGGGAGATCTTCCTGCGGGAGCTGATCTCCAACGCCTCGGACGCCATCGACAAGCTCCGTTTCGAGGGCCTCAAGAACGAGGAGCTGTTCGAGGGGCAGAAGGAAGGACGGATCCGTCTGGTTCCGGACAGTGAGGCCGGCACCCTGACGATCATCGACAACGGCATCGGCATGGACCGGGACGAGGTGGTGGAGAACCTCGGCACCATCGCCCATTCCGGCTCGCGGGCCTTCGTCGATCGGCTCACCGGCGACGAGGATCAGGACGTGGAGCTCATCGGCCAGTTCGGCGTGGGCTTCTACTCGGCCTTCATGGTGGCCGACCGCGTGGAGGTCACCACCCGCCGCGCCGGGGTGGACACGTCCCTGGGCGTGCGCTGGGAGTCCGACGGCACCGGCAGCTACACCGTGGAGACCATCGAGCGCGCCGAGCTGGGCACCGCCATCACCCTCCACCTCAAGGACGACGCCCGGGAGTTCCTGGAGGAGGCCGAGCTGCGCCGGGTGGTGAAGACCTACTCCGACCACATCCCCTATCCGGTGGTGCTGGAGGGGGGCGAGGGCGAGGAGACCCTCAACGAGGCCTCGGCCCTGTGGGCGCGGCCCCGCAATGAGATCTCCGAGGAGGAGTACCGCAACTTCTACGCCCATGTGGCCCACGGCGACACCGACCCGCTCACCTGGCTGCACTTCCACGCCGAGGGCACCACCGAGTACACCGCCCTGCTCTACCTTCCGTCGCAGCCTCCGCTGGACCTGTGGCAGCCGGAGGCCCGCCACGGGGTGCGCCTCTACGTGCGCCGGGTGTTCATCACCGACCAGGCCCGCGATCTGCTGCCCACCTATCTGCGCTTCCTGCGCGGCGTGGTGGACGCCCCGGACCTGCCCCTGAACGTCTCCCGCGAGATGCTGCAGTCGGACCAGCAGGTGGCCCGCATCCGCAAGGGCGTGGTCAAGCGCGTGCTCAAGCGCCTCGCCGACATGGCGGAAAACGAGCCGGACCGCTATCGCAAGTTCTGGGACAACTTCGGCGCGGTGCTCAAGGAAGGCATCCCCGAGGACTCCGCCAACCAGGACGAGCTGGCCGGCCTGCTGCGCTTCCATACCTCCAAGCGTCCCGACGAGTGGGTGAGCCTGGCCGACTACAAGGCCGCCATGCGCGACGAGCAGAAGGCCATCTACTACCTCACCGGCGACGACCTGGAAACCCTCAAGAACAGCCCGCAGCTGGAAGTGTTCAAGAAGAAGGGGGTGGAGGTGCTGCTGCTCACCGATCCGGTGGACGAGTGGGTGGTCATGCACCTGAGCGAATACGACGGCACCCCGCTCACCAGCGTCGCCCACGGCGACCTGGACCTCGGCGAGCTGGAGAGCGAGGAGGAGAAACAGGTAGAGGAGGCCACCGAGGCCGACTACGGCAGCCTGGTGGGCACCCTCAAGGACCGTCTCGGCGAGGCCGTCTCGGACGTGCGCCTCTCCCACCGCCTCACCGACAGCCCGAGCTGCATCGTGGCCGGCGAGAACGCCCTGGGCGAGCACATGGAGCGCCTGCTCAAGGCCGCCAACCAGCCGGTGCCGGAAAGCCAGCCGATCCTGGAGGTCAACCCGGATCACCCCCTGGTGCAGACCATGAAGGAGATCCACGGCACTGACCCGGCTGACAAGCGCCTCGGCGAGTGGGGCTGGCTCCTGCTGGACCAGGCGCGGCTCGCCCAGGGGGCGCCGCTGCCGGACCCGGCCGCCACCGCCCGGCGTCTCTCGGAGGTCATGAACGACCTGGCGGGGTCCGGACCGAGCCGGATCATTACCTGACGGCCGCCGGACTGGGGCCCCTGTAGGAGCGGCGGCCGCCGCCGCGATGTGCGGCCTTCCGCCACACAGGCGGAAGGCCGCACCCCTTCGTAGCCGTGAGTGCCTGGACTAGGGTGGTCGCGGCGGGGGCCGCTGCTCCTACGGGCCATCCCTGCGCCGAGCAAGATCGATATTTTTCTGGATAGATTCCAACTTTTACGGATCCTCAGGAGCACGCCCATGCCCAGCCTGGACAGCTTCGGTACCCGCGACACCCTGTCGGTGAACGGGACCGAATATGCCTACTTCAACCTCAACCGCCTGGACGCGGACGTCTCCCGCATGCCGGTGAGCCTGCGGGTGCTGCTGGAGAACCTGCTGCGCAACGAGGACGGCGAGCGCGTGCGGGCGAACGAGGTGGAGCCGCTGGCGAACTGGACCCCGGAGACCGCCGGGCGCAGCGAGGTGGGCTTCTCCCCCGCCCGGGTGCTGCTCCAGGACTTTACCGGCGTGCCCGCGGTGGTGGACCTGGCGGCCATGCGCGACGCCATGGGCGAGCTGGGCGGCGATCCCGGCCGCATCAACCCCCTCGTGCCGGCCGAGCTGGTGGTGGACCACTCGGTGCAGGTGGACCAGTTCGGCACGGAGGGCGCCTGGGAGGCCAACACGGAAAAGGAGTACGAGCGCAACCGCGAGCGCTACACCTTCCTGCGCTGGGGGCAGAACGCCCTGGACAACTTCCAGGTGGTGCCCGCCGAGTCCGGCATCGTCCACCAGGTAAACCTGGAGCACCTGGCCCGGGTGGTGTTCGCCGACGAGGAGAACGGCCAGAAACTGGCCTACCCCGACACCCTGGTGGGCACCGACTCCCACACCACCATGATCAACGGGCTGGGCGTCCTCGGCTGGGGCGTGGGCGGCATCGAGGCGGAGGCGGCCATGCTCGGCCAGCCGGTGTCCATGCTCATCCCCGAGGTGGTGGGGGTGCGCCTCACCGGCAAGCTGCCGGAGGGCGCCACCGCCACCGACCTGGTGCTGACCATCACCGAGACCCTGCGCGCCCACGGGGTGGTGGGCAAGTTCGTGGAGTTCTACGGCCCCGCCATCGGCGAGCTGCCCCTGGCGGACCGCGCCACCATCGCCAACATGGCCCCCGAGTACGGCGCCACCGTGGGCTTCTTCCCGGTGGACGGGACCACCCTGGACTACATGCGCGCCAGCGGCCGCTCCGAGGAGCAGATCGCCCGCACCGAGGCCTACATGAAGGCCCAGGGCCTGTTCTGGACCCCCGAGGCGCCCGAGCCCACCTTCAACGCCACCGTGGAGGTGGACCTGTCCTCGGTGGTACCGAGCCTGGCCGGCCCCAAGCGGCCCCAGGACCGCATCGCCCTGTCCGAGGCCCGGAAGGGCTTCCGCACCGCCCTCACCGAGACCTTCGGCAAGGAGCCGGGAGCCACGGCCACCGCCGACCTGGATTCGGGCGCGGCGGAGCTGGGGCACGGCTCGGTGGTGATCGCCGCCATCACCTCCTGCACCAACACCTCCAACCCCTCGGTGATGCTGGCCGCCGGGCTCGTCGCCAAGAAGGCGGTGGAGCGGGGCCTGTCCACCAAGCCCTGGGTGAAGACCAGCCTGGCCCCGGGCTCGCGGGTGGTTACCGACTACCTGCAGGCCGCCGGGCTGCTGTCCTACCTGGAGGAGCTGCACTTCAACCTGGTGGGCTACGGCTGCACCACCTGCATCGGCAACAGCGGCCCGCTGCCCGAGGCGGTGGAGTCGGCCATCGACGCGGGCGAGCTAGTGGCCGCGTCGGTGCTGTCCGGCAACCGCAACTTCGAGGGCCGCATCCACGGCAAGGTGAAGGCCAACTACCTGGCCAGCCCGCCGCTGGTGGTGGCCTACGCCCTGGCCGGCACCATGGACTTCGATCCCTACAGCGATCCGCTTGGCACGGACGCCGAGGGCAAGCCGGTCTACCTCAAGGACCTGTGGCCGTCGCTGTCCGAGGTGGAGGCCCTGCTGCGCGAGTCCCTGGACCCCGAGGCCTACCGGCGCGCCTACGCCCACATCTTCGAGGGCGACGAGCACTGGAAAGAGCTGGATGCCCCCACCGGCGACCGCTTCGAATGGAGCGACGCCTCCACCTACATCCAGAACCCGCCCTTCTTCGCCGACCTGAAGAAGGAGGTGGGCGAGCCCACCGACATTTACGGCGCCCGCTGCCTGGCCAACCTGGGCGACTCGGTGACCACCGACCACATCTCCCCGGCCGGGGCCATCGACCCCGCCAGCCCCGCCGGCCAGTACCTCATGGAGCACGGGGTGGCCCCCGAGGACTTCAACTCCTACGGGGCCCGGCGCGGCAACCACGAGGTGATGATGCGCGGCACCTTCGCCAACGTGCGCCTGCGCAACAAGCTGGCCCAGGGCCGCGAGGGCGGCTGGACCACCCACGTCCCCAGTGGCGAGCTGCTGCCCATCTACGACACCGCCATGCGCTACCGGGCGGAGGGCACCCCGCTGATCGTCATGGCCGGCCGCGAGTACGGCACCGGCAGCTCCCGCGACTGGGCGGCCAAGGGCCCCGCCCTGCTGGGCGTGCAGGCGGTGATCGCCGAGAGCTTCGAGCGCATCCACCGCTCAAACCTGATCGGCATGGGCATTCTGCCGCTGGAGTTCCAGCACGGCGACAACGCCGACGAGCTGGAGCTCACCGGGGAGGAGACCTTCGACATCGTGGGCATGTACGACATCGAGGATCCGGAGGAGGACCTCATCGTCTTCGTCCACTGTCCCGACGGCACGGAGAAGCGCTTTATGGTGCAGCCGCGCCTGGACACGCCCAACGAGCTGGCCTACTTCAAGCACGGCGGCATCCTGCCCTACGTGCTGCGCTCCATGGCCGGCTGAGGCGGCCCCCCAGGACGCGCAAAGGCCCCGGGTGCTTCCCGGGGCCTTTTTTTGGCCATCCCCTCGGTGCCGGACTCTGCCCTTTTGCCTCTATCCGCCTCCCGGGCGTATAGGCCGGGGCTCAGGACTCGGCCAAGCGCGACCAGTCCGTGATCAGGCAGGTGGTGACGGCCCGGCCGATGCCCTCGAGCACCGCGTCGGTGTTCCCGGAAAGGGCACGGGTGAGCAGGACCAGGGTCATGGTCCGGTCCTTCACCTCCAAAGGCCGGAACAGCAGCTTGCGGTCCTGCCCCAGGCTCACGGCCACGTATTCCGGATCCTTCTCCGTGTCCTCGGGGTCGGCCTCGGTGAATCCGGCGAAGGGCACGGCCTCCCCCGGTTCCCGGGCGGCTTGCTTGCGCTCCGGGGGGAAGGCGTCTTTCAGCCGGTGCAACAGCTGGATAGAATCCGGAGCCAGGGCGGTGATGCGGTCCGGGTGCTCGAAGCCCCGGTTGGCCACGGCCCAGCCGTCGGGGCCCACCACCATGGCGGCGAGGAACCTGCGGCTGCGCAGGGTCTCCTCCAGCACCCACTCGACCCGGCTCTGGGGGCCCGCCGTGCCCGGGGGCCCGTACGATGGACTGTAATCGGCTTCCTGGGAGCTCATCCCGGTCTCCTCTGGCACGAACGCCAAGTACGGCGTTCCCGGCACAAGGGTATGCGATGCAACTACAAATTGCCAAGGCCGCCGGCTATCTGGCCATGCCTCCGGGGCTCCTGATCCTGGGCGGGATCGCCGCCCTGCTCCTGGCCCGCCGCGCGCCGCGGCTGGGCGGCTGGCTGGGCGCGGCGGTGCTCGCCCTCGCCTACTTCCTGAGCATCCGCCCCGGCGCGGAGCTGCTCCTCACCCCGCTGGAGACCCGCTACGAGGCCCTGGAACGGATCCCGCCCACGGCGGAGGCCATCGTGGTCCTGGGCGGGGGACAGATCCCGGACAGCCCCGAGTACGGCGGCGCCGTGGCCGGGGACGCCACCCTGCAGCGCACCCGCTACGCCGCCCAACTGGCCCGTGGCAACGGGCTGCCGGTGTTCACCACCGGCGGGCTGCCGTTGGGCCGCGGGGCCCCGACGGGGCGGCTCATGGCCGACATCCTGGTCCACGACTACGGGTTCCCGCCGGGCCGCATTCAGGCGGAGACCGGCTCCCGCAACACCCGGGAGCACGTCACCAACCTCAAGGCGCTCCTGGACGGCCGGGAGCGGGTGGTGCTGGTGACCACGGCCTGGCACATGCCCCGCTCCATGGCTACCTTCGCCGCCGGCGACCTCGACCCGGTGGCGGCCCCCACGGACTTCCACGAGGGCTTCGGGGAGCCCTACCACTGGCTGGACTTCCTGCCCACCGCGGGCTTCCTGGAGATGAGCGGCAACGCCGCCCACGAGTACCTGGGCCTCCTTTACTACCGGGTCCGCGGCTGGGTGTAGGAGCACGGGACAGAGCTTCGGCGACCCCTCCCAGGAGGCAGCCGCGCTGGAGCACCCGCAAGGGGGGACGGACCGGTGGGCGCGACCGTCCGTGGCGGGTACAATTACTCTTTTCGGCCCGGCGGGGAGGGGGCGCCCCGGCCCCGGAGCTGCCCAGGAGGAGCGTGTAATGACGGAAGATGCCCAGACCCTTCGGCGCCTGTCCGGAACGGCCGAGCTCCGCCATGAGGGGGAGCGCACTCCCCTGGACACGCTGGAGGGCTCGGAGGCGGAGCGCGGGGTGGATATTACCCGGGTCCGCGCCCAGACGGGCCTGGTCACCTTCGACCCCGCGCTGGCCAACACCGCCGCAACGGACAGCGCCATCACCTACCTGGACGGCGAGCGGGGCATCCTGCGCTACCGCGGGTACTCCATCGAGGACCTGGCGGAGCGCGCCTCCTTCGTGGAGACCGCCTACCTGCTGATCAACGGGGAGCTGCCCACTCCGGAAGAGTACGACGCCTTCTCCTGGGCCCTCTCGGAGCATTCCCTGCTCCACGAGGACATGAAGCGCTTCTACGACGGCTACCCCATGACGGCGCATCCCATGGCCATCCTGTCTGCCATGGTCAACTCGCTGTCCACCTTCTATCCCGAGGCCCAGGACGCGCTGAACCCCGAGGAGCGCGAGCGCACCATCGTGCGGCTGCTGTCCAAGCTGCGCACCATCGCCGCCTTCGCCTACAAGAAGCTCCACGGGCAGCCCTTCATCTACCCGCAGAACCACCTCTCCTACTGCGGGAACCTGCTGCACATGATGTTCGCCCTGCCCACCGAGGAGTACGAGGTGGACGACGAGCTGGTGCAGGTGCTGAACCAGCTCCTGATCCTGCACGCCGACCACGAGCAGAACTGCTCCACCCACACGGTGCGCACGGTGGGCAGCGCCCAGACCAACCTGTTCGCCTCCATCTCCGCCGGCATCAACGCCCTGTGGGGGGTGCGCCACGGCGGCGCCAACCAGGCGGTGGTGGAGATGCTGGAACAGATCCACGCCGACGGCGGCGACGTCCAAAAGTACATCAACCTGGCCAAGGACAAGCATTCGTCCTTCCGCCTGATGGGCTTCGGTCATCGGGTCTACAAGAACTACGACCCCCGTGCCCGCATCATCAAGGACGCCGCCTACCGGGTCTTCGACAAGCTCGGCATCCACGACCCCCTGCTGGAGATCGCGCTCAAGCTGGAGGAGGCGGCGCTGTCGGACAGCTACTTCACCGAGCGCAAGCTGTACCCCAACGTGGATTTCTACAGCGGGCTCATCTACCGAGCCATGGGCATCCCCACCAACTTCTTCACGGTGATGTTCGCGCTCGGCCGCCTGCCCGGCTGGATCGCGCACTGGAAGGAGCAGATCGAGGATCCCTCCATGCGCATCACCCGCCCGCGGCAGCTCTACACCGGCCCGGAGGGCCGTACCTTCCGCCCGCTCGCCGAGCGCGGCTGACCCCACGGGACCGCCTTGGAGGCGCTCGCCCTGTTCCAGCGGTTGGGGCTGGCCCTGGCCCTGGGCCTGCTGATCGGGCTGGAGCGGGGCTGGCAGATGCGCGAGCGGGCCGAGGGGGGCCGGCTGGCGGGCCTCCGCACCTTCGGCCTCACCGGGCTCATGGGCGGGGTGTGGGCGGTGCTGGCCGAGGATTTCGGCGCCCCGGCCCTGGGGCTGGGCTTCCTGGCCCTGGCGGCGGTGGTGATCCTCGCCCACCTGCAGATGGTCCGGGCCGGCGACGAGCCGGACTACGGCATCACCTCCGTGGTGGCCCTGCTCCTCACCTTCGCCTTCGGCGCCCTGGCCGTCACCGGCTACATGGCGGTGGCCGCCGCCGGCGCGGTAATAACCGCCCTCCTGCTGGGCCTTAAGCCCGTGCTCCACGGCTGGCTGCGCCGTCTCACCGAGCCGGAGCTTTTCGCCGCCCTCAAGCTCCTGCTCATTTCCGTGGTGATCCTGCCCGTGCTGCCCAACCAGGGAATGGGGCCCTGGGGCGCCCTCAACCCCTACACCCTTTGGTGGATGGTGGTCCTGATCGCGGGCATCTCCTTCGTGGGCTACTTCGCCATCAAGCTCATCGGCCCGCACCGCGGGGTGCCCCTCACCGGTCTGGCCGGGGGGCTGGCCTCCTCCACCGCCACCACCCTCAGCTTCTCCCGCATGGGCCGGCGCGAGCCGGGCCTGCGCCGGCTCCTGGCGGCCGGGGTGGCCGTCTCCGCGGCCACCATGTTCCCCCGCATCGTCCTGGAGGCCGCGGTGGTGAACCCCTCGGTGGTCACCGTGCTGGGGCCGGTGATGGCCACCATGACGGCCCTGGGCTTCGCCGCCGCCGGATTCCTATGGTGGCAGTCCGGGGAGGGCGACGCCCCCGGGGACATGGCCCTCAAGAATCCCTTCGAGATCGGCCCCGCCCTGCAGTTCGGGGTCCTGCTGGCGGCCATCATGCTGCTGGCGGAGGGGGCCCGGGTATGGCTGGGGGACGCCGGGGTCTACCTGTTGGCGGCGGTGTCGGGGCTGACGGACGTGGACGCCATCACCCTGTCCCTGAGCCGCATGGCCCGGGGCGACCTGGAGACGGAGGTGGCTGCGCACGCCATCATCCTGGCCGCGGCGGTAAACACGCTGGTGAAGGGGGGACTGGTGGTGGCCATCGCCGGCCGGGGCATGGGGGGCCCGGTGGCGGCGGCCTTCGGAGTGGTACTGGCGGGGGGCCTGGCGACCGTGGTCGCCCTGTGACCCCTTGGTTCGTGGAGGATCCAGGGGCCCGCTTTCCCGGCGGCCGCTGATCGGGGCCGGGACCGGCCGACCGCTTCCAGGCGGGCGGGCCCTGCCGGGGCGGCGGCCCGCTCCCGCAACCACCGGCCTCAGGACGCCCCGGAATCCCCCTCGCTGTGGACGGAGGAGGGAGAGGCGTTCGATCCGGCCCTCCCTTCCGGGGCCGCCCCTTCCTCTTCGCCCCGGTCCTCGGGCTCCAGGCCCAGGATCGCGTCGATCTCCTCGGCCTCCAGGGTCTCGCGCTCCAGGAGGGCCTCCGCCAGGGCGTCGAGACGCTCGCGATTGCGGGTAAGGATGTCCTCGGCACGCCCTTCCTGGGCGGCGATCAGGTCGTGCACCTCCTGGTCGATGAGCTGGGCGGTGTGCTCGCTGTAGTCCTTGGGCTGGGCCATCTCCCGGCCCAGGAAGACGTGCTCCTCGCCCTCGCGGAAGGCCACCGGCCCCACCTTCTCGCTCATGCCCCACTGGGTGACCATCTGCCGCGCCAGCCGGGTGGTCTGCTTGAGGTCGTCGTGGGCGCCGGTGGAGAAGTCGTTGAAGCGCACCTTCTCCGCCACCCGGCCCCCGAGCATGACGGCGAGGCGCGCCCGCAGGTAGCCCAGGGTGTAGTTGTAGCGGTCCTCCTCGGGCACCTGCTCCGTGGCGCCGAGGGCCTGGCCGCGCGGGATGATGGTCACCTTCTTGAGCGGGTCGGTCTCCTTGAGCAGGCGCGCCACCAGGGTGTGGCCGGACTCGTGGTAGGCGATGCGCCGCTTCTCCTCCTCCTGCAGCAGGTCCTCGCGCTCGCTTCCGAACAGGATCTTGTCGCGGGCCTGGTCGAAGTCCTCGCGGTCCACCGCCTCCTTGCGGGCGCGGGCGGCGAACAGGGCCGCCTCGTTGACGAGGTTTTCCAGGTCCGCCCCGGAGAAGCCCACCGTGCGGGCGGCGATGGTGCCGAGGTCCACGTCGTCGGCCAGCGGGACGTCGCGGGCGTGGACCTTGAGAATGGCCTCCCGCGCCTGCTTGGGGGGCCGCTCCAGGGTCACCTTGCGGTCGAAGCGGCCCGGCCGCAGCAGGGCGGAGTCCAGGACGTCGGGCCGGTTGGTGGCGGCCATGACCACGATGGACTCGTCGGACTCGAAGCCGTCCATCTCCGCCAGGATCTGGTTGAGGGTCTGCTCGCGCTCGTCGTGGCCGCCACCCAGGCCCGCGCCGCGCTGCCGGCCCACGGCGTCGATCTCGTCGATGAAGATGATCGCCGGGGCCTCCTTCTTGGCGTCGTTGAACATGTCGCGGACCCGGGAGGCGCCCACGCCCACGAACATCTCCACGAACTGCGAGCCGGAGATGGAGAAGAAGGGCACCTCCGCCTCGCCCGCCACCGCCTTGGCCATGAGGGTCTTTCCGGTCCCGGGCGGGCCCATCAGCAGCACGCCGTGGGGGATCTCGGCACCGAGCTTGCGGAACCGCTCCGGCTCCCGGAGGTAGTCCACCAGCTCCTGCAGGTCGCGCTTGGCGTTCTCGGAGCCGGCCACGTCCTCGAAGGTGATGCTACTGGCGCTCTTCTCGTAGCGCTTGGCCTGGGACTTGGTGAACCCGCTGATCTGCTGCCCCATGCCGCCGAGCTGGTTCTGCATGCGGCGGCCGGCGAACCAGATCAGGCCGATGATCACCAGCAGCGGCAACAGCCCGATGAGCAAAGGGCCGAGCAGGGAATCCTGCTGCGGCACGGCGGTCACCGCGACGCCGTTCTCCTCCAGGAGGTCCATGAGGCGGGGGTCCTCGAAGGGGGGCTTGGCGGTGGTGAACCGGGACGGGGCCCCGTCCCCCCGGGCCTGCTCGGTAACCGGCCGGGCGTCCGGGCTGTAGCGGCCGTCGATTTGCTGGCCGCGCACGGTGACCTCGGCCACCGTCCCGGCACGCACCTCCGCCTTGAACTGGGTGTAGGAGAGCTCCAACCGGCTGCCGCCCTGGCCGCCCAGCCAGAGGAAATAGCCGAACAGCAGGCCGAGCACCAGGAACCAGATCCAGTACCGCCATTGCTCCCGCGGCGGCACGGGACCCTCGGGGGTTCCTTCCGGGGAGCCACCTTCCTGGTTGGTCTGCGCCATGGTTGTGCTCTTGCCTTTCGGTCCAGGGCGTCGGGGCTGGCCCGGAATCAGGGGGAGGCGCCCAGATGATCCCGGAACCACTGGGAGGCCAGCTCGGCCACCCGCTCCAGTTTACCTTCCTCCTCGAACAGATGGGTCGCCCCCGGGACGATTTCAAGGTGGCTCCCCTCGGGCAGCCGGGCCTGCGCCTCCCGGTTGAGGTCGATGACCACCTGGTCCAGGCCCCCCACGATCAGGAGCACCGGGGCTCCCACCCGGTCCAGGGCCTCTCCGGCGAGATCCGGACGGCCGCCCCGGGAGACCACGGTGGCGATCTCGTCCCCCAGCTCCACGGCCCCCCGCAGGGCGGCGGCCGCGCCGGTGCTGGAGCCAAACAGGCCCACCGGCAGGTCCCGGATCCCGTTCTTGCCCCGCATCCAGCGGACCACCATCACCAGGCGCTGGGTGAGCAGGGGGATATCGAAGCGGTTGGCGTAGACCTGGTCCTCGCCGGCCGTCAACAGGTCGAACAGGAAGGTGGCCAACCCCGCCTCCCGGAGGACCCGGGCCACGTAGTTGTTGCGGGGCGACAGGCGGCTGCTCCCGCTGCCGTGGACGAAGATCACCAGGCCGCGCGCCCCCTCGGGCACCACCAGCTCGCCGTCCAGGCTGGTGCCGTTCAGCGGAATCTCCACAAGCTCCCCGGCCATGACCTACCCCCTGCTGACCGCGCGGGGCGTGGTCACCAGCTCCCGCAGACGCTCGGCGTCCAGGGCGGCGTACCCCGCCTCGTCGTTGTCGAAAAACACGTACCCCTCCAGGCCCCGTACCTGCCACTCGTGGAGCCGTCCGGCCCACTGCCGCAGGGCCTCGTCGTCGTAGGTGCCCGCGTAGGCGCCTGCCGGGCCGTGCAGCCGCACGTAGACGAAATCGGCGGTCACCTGGAGGGGACACTCCGTGCCGCTGAGGTCGTAGATGCAGAAGCCGGCGTTGTGCTCGCGCAGGAGGGTGTACACCCGCTCGTCGAACCAGCTGGGATCCCGGAATTCGAAGGCGTACCGCGGGCCCCTCGGCAGGGCCTCCAGGAAGGCCTGCAGGCGGTCCAGGTTGAGGCCCCATTTGGGGGGAAGCTGGAACAGCACGGGGCCGAGGCGGTCCCCCAGGAGCCCCGCGCGCTCCCAGAAGCGCTCCAGGCTGGGGCCGGGGTCCTTGAGCTTCTTCATGTGGGTGATGTAGCGGCTGGCCTTCACCGCGAACAGGAAATCCGCGGGGACCGCGTCCCGCCAGCGGGCCACCGTCTCGGCCTTGGGAAGGCCGTAGAAGAAACTGTTGATCTCGGTGGCGTTGAACCGCTCGGCGTAATACTCCAGGAAGGCGTTCTTGGGCAGATCCTGGGGGTAAAAGGGCCCCCGCCAGTGGTCGTACTGCCAGCCCGAGGTGCCGATGCGGATACGCGGTTCCGGGTGTTCGCTCATGGCTTCTCCCCAGGCGGTCCTCTCCGGTCATCCATGCATGACCCGAGCCAGCGGGCCCACCCCCTGCAAGCGGGGGAATCCGCCCCACCCGGCTGCGGCCCCATAAAGAATTTAGACACTGCCCGCACGGGGGCGGTTTTCCCGGCCACCCGCCGGTCCCGGCGCGCTCCCCACTTCCCCAAGCGGGATACCGCAACTGCCGTCCTGGTGGGATTTCCGGATTGAAAAACCCCAAAAGACGGCGTTATAAGGAAGGCAAGGATTGGCCGCAATCGCCCAAAGGAGGCATGGCCATGGCAAGGGACCTACAGCTGTACGCCGACCTGGAGGTGGCCGACATCGACGACCCGGAGGTCCAGGAGGCCCTCCGCGAGCTGGATCAACGCCTCGACCGCTCCCAGGGGCTCGGAGAGATCGTAACCGAGGGCCGGCGCATCCATCTTGGCGTGGGCTACCTGGACAACAACCCCACCTACACCATCTGGCTGTTCCAGGTGGTAAGCCTCCTGGTCAAGCACACCCGCGAGCCCAGCGTGGAATGCCAGATCTGCGATTCCACCGGGGACTGGTGGAGCGAGCGGGTCTACCCCGCCGCCTAGCTCCCTTCTTCCGGACCCCCGGGCAGGTCCTTCCCGGGGGTCAAGTAGCGCATGGCCTCCTCGTCGGATACCTGGCCGAACTCCGCGTAGAACTGGCCCACGGCCATGAACCATTCGGGGGTCTCCACCGCCACCACCTCGTCCGCCTCGCCCTCCAGGCGGCGGACGCTTTCGGGCGGCGCCACGGGCACCGCGAGCACCACCCGCGCCGCCCCCCGGCTGTAGGCCTGACGGATGCAGGCCACGGTGGTGGCCCCGGTGGCCACGCCGTCGTCCACGATCAGCACGGTCCGGCCCTTCAGGTCCGGGTCGGGGCGGCCACCCCGGTAGCGGTCGAACTTCTCCCGGGCGTTGGCGGCCTCCCTCCGGCGCGCCTCCTCCAGGTACGCCTCGTCCACCCCCAGCTGCCGGATCAACGACTCGTTGCGCCAGACGCTGCCGTCGCTCGCCACCGCACCGACGGCCAGCTCGGGGTTACCCGGCGCGCCCATCTTGCGCGCCACCACGATGTCCAGCGGCAGGCCCAGGGCGTCCGCCACCGCCCGCCCCACCGGCAGGCCACCCCGGGGCACGGCCAGAACGATATCGCCGCGGATGCCCCGCTCCTGAAGGAGCGCGGCCAGCCGCTCGCCTGCCTTCTTCCGGTCCTGGAACACGGGTGCCTCCTCCGCCGCGATGCGGACCCTTCCAACCTTTCTACCATCGGTGGACGGGCGGGAAAATCGGCCGGGCCTACAGGCGGTCCGGGGCTCCCCGCAGCTAGCCGAGATCCGGGGAGGGATGGCCCAGATGGAAGCCCTGCCCCAGCGGGATCCCCACCTCGCGGACCGCCTGAAGCACCTCCTCCTCCTCGATGAGCTCGGCGATGGTGTGGATTCCCAGCTCGGCGGCGAGGGTCGCCATGCTCTTGACGAAGGCGTGGTCCCGGGGATCCCGGGTCATGTTGGCCACGAACTCGCCCTCGATCTTCACGTAGTCGATGGGTAGGCGCTTGAGGTAGTGGAAGGAGGAGAAGCCGCTGCCGAAGTCGTCCACGGCGAACTGGAAGCCGTCGCGCTTCAGGTCGCTGATGAACCGCTCCAGCAGGTTGAGGTTGCGCACCGTCTCGCGCTCGGTGAGCTCGAAGACCACCCGGGCGGGATCCATGCCGTGGGCGCGCACCAGCTCGCGGGTGCGGGCGGGGAATTCCTCCAGGACCAGGGCGCGCGGGGAGAGATTGATGAACAGGAGCCCCTGGTACCCGGCCTCCCGGGCATCGGCGAAGGCCCGCTCCATGACCCGGTAATCGAGCTTGTGCACCACCCCCATGCGCTCGGCGTGCTCGATGAACTCCTCCGCCCGCAGAACCTCTCCCCCGCTGGGGAGGCGGCTCAGCACCTCGTGGGCCAGCACGGCGCCGTCGGCGACGGCACGGATGGGCTGGTAGTAGGGGACCACCGCCGCGCCGTCGATGGCCTCCTGGACCAGGTGGCTCTTCTCCCCCAGCTCGCGGAAGACCTCCACCACGTCCTCCTCGGTGGGCATGCCGATGCGGTGCTTCCCCTGGGTCTTGGCGCGGTACATCATGTTGTCCGCGAACAGGAACAGATCATGGGCGTCGGTGGCGTGGGCGGGGTACATGGCGATGCCCACGGACACCGTGGCCCGGACGCGGGTGCCGTCGGGGGTGTCCAGGACAACGCCGTCGGCGGCCTCCAGGAGGCGCTGGGCCACCGCGTAGGCCTGCTCGGCCCCGGTCTCCGGGAGCAGCCCCACGAACTCGTCCCCCCCGTAGCGGGCCCAGACGTCGCCGTCGCGCAGGGCGTCGTGGAGCGCCCCGGCGAACCGCTGCAGGAACTTGTCCCCCACCGGGTGGCCGAAACGGTCGTTGATGTTCTTGAAGTTGTCGAGATCCACCACGAGCAGGCCGAAGCTGTAGCCGTGACGCTCGGCGCGACCCACCTCGTAGCTGAGGAACTCCCGGAAGGTGCGCTGGTTGTAGAGGTTGGTCAGGGGGTCACGGCTGGCGTAGTACTCCAGGTCCCGGGTGTACTTGGAGATGGCCCGCACGGAGCCCACCACGTTCAGCAGCGTGGACAGGATGCTCTCGGTTACCAGCACCCGGGTGGGGTCCCGGGTGGTGGCGGCGTTGACGCCGATCCCCACAATCCCACCGATCTTGGGGCTGTCCAGGAACAGGGACTTGGTCTGAACGTCCAGCTCCTGGGCGGAGACCGCGAGCTCCGGCGCCCCGGGATCGGCCACGTTGTGGTGGATCTCCACCTCCGTGGCGGCCCCGAAGCAGGGGTTGCCCTCAATAGCGTGGTTGATCCGGCTGGTGACCGCCTCGCGCGTTTCGAAGCTGGGGGGATGGAGCCAAAACACCTCCAGGTCGTAGAGCTCCTCGTCCACCTTGAACAGGGAGAACAGGGAGTAGGCCTCGATGATCCCGTTGATCTCCCAAAGCAGGTTCTTGATGTAGTCCCGCCAGTCCTGCACCACGTCCGAGGTGATGACGAATTTCTCCAGGAGCCGGATCTCGAACTCCAGGAGATCCTTGTCCACGGCGATCCCCTGGAGCCGGGAGGACAGCTCGCGCACCTGCGCCGCCAGGGTGTTGAGCTCGGTGAAGCCCACGTCCGGGATCTCCTGCTCCACCTCCCGCAGGTCCGATACCGTGCTCACCTGCTCGATGCTGCCGCTGAGGGAGGCCACGGAGCGGTCGATCCGGCGGCTGATGATCCAGGCCACACCGACGGCGGCCCCCAGGGGGACCAGGGCGATGAGCAGGAAGGCGGTGCGGAACTGCTCCCGGGCGGCCTGGATGGCCGGCCCCAGGTCCTCCTCCACGGTGATCACCCCCAGGACGTCGCCCACCCCGGCGTTGGTGTGGCATTGCAGGCATTCCGCCCGCGCCCGGAGGGGATGGACGAAGGTGAGCCGATTGTCTTCCTCCACCCGACCCGGTTCGCCGGTGCGGAAGGCCTCGCGGACAGCGGGGGTCAGGGGCGGCTGCTCGATGGGGCCGAACCGCTCCTCCACCAGCCCGCCCCGGAACACCTCGATGCCGAAGCGCTCTCCCTCGGTAGTGCGCTCGAGGGCGCCCAAGAAGCCCTCCACGTCCTCCCGATCCCAACCCCGGCGCATGACCTGGAACATGGAGCTGAAGGTCTGCTCGGCGAGGAAACGGGCCTGCTCCTCCGCGTCCTGCTGGACGTAGCGCCGGGATATCCAGGAGGTCACCCCGTAGGCGATGCCGAACAGGATCATGGAGGCCGCGACAGCGGCCACCAGGATGAAACCTTTCAGGGAACGCATAGGGCCTCCTGGGCTGTCCTGGTCGGGAACACCGGACAGGAACGGTCCGGACAGGAAAAACCCTACACATCAAATGGAAAACGGGAAAGGGGGGCGGGGGCAAGCGCGAGAAGCCCCGGATGGGCCGGGAGCTCAGTCCCCGTCGGCGAAGCGGCGCAGGAGCTTCTCCTTGTAGACCTGCTCGGTCTTGAGGGAGGTACCGCGACCGCGGCCCAGCTGGAGCCGTTCGGTCAGGACGCGCAGGCGGGCGCGGGCGCGGCCCGCCTCGGCGGGGTCCTCCACCACCTCCAGCAGGTCCTCCAGCTCCTTGATCTCCTGGTTGGGCGCCAGCTCGGGCGGCAGGTGCCCGGAGTTCTTGAGCATGCGGTAGGCGGTACGGAGCTCCTGGGGCACCATGGAGTCGTCCTCCAGCTCCAGGGGCTCCCCCTGGCCGGGGAGGTCGTCGAAGGTACCCTCCTCCATGGCCTCCTGGATGCGCTCTTCGGCCAATCGCTGAAACAGGAACACGGTTGCCCTCCTGGGCGTGAGCCCGCCAGGTGGATGCGCTATCCTTGGCCGCCCCGGGCGGCCGACCGCCATTGTAGCCGCCCTTCCCCGTCACTCGCCATCGGAAACGCGCCGAGGAGGCCCGAGATCACCGCCCCGTTGCTGAGCGCCCGGAACCTGGAGCTGGCCGAGCCGCCGCTGGGACCCCTGGACCTGGCCCTGCGGCCGGGCGAGCTGGTCCTGCTCGCCGGCCCCAGCGGCTCGGGAAAGTCCCGCCTGCTGCGTGCGCTGGCGGACCTCGACCGGCCCGCCAGGGGCCGGGTGGAGCTGGAGGGCCGGCCGGCGGAGAGCTATCCGGCCCCGGAATACCGCCGCGCCGTGGGCTTTCTGCCCGCCACCCCGGTCCTCGGCACGGCATCCCTGCGCGACCTCCTGGCGCAGGTCCAGAGCTTGCACCACCGGCCCGCCGGCTCGGAGCCGGAGCGGGAGCTGGCCGGCCTGGGCCTGAGCGGGGAAGTGCTCGACCGCCCCGCCCAGGCCCTGTCCACCGGGGAGGCCCTGCGCGCGGCGCTGGGCCTGCTGCTGAGCGGGGACCCCCGCATCCTGCTGTTGGACGAGCCCACCGGCGCCCTCGATCCGGGGGCCACGGAGCTGGTGGAGGAGGCCATCCGCCGGCGCGTACGCGCCGGCACCGCGGTGGTCTGGGTCACCCACGACCCCGCCCAGGCGGCGCGCCTGGGCAACGCCCTGTATCACCTGGAGGGCACCGCCCTGCGCGGGCCGGAGCGCGAGCCCGAACGGTTCGCTTCGATCATGCGCCGCTTCGAGACCCGCGCTTACGGCGAGGAGCGCCGCGATGACGCCTGAAGGACCCATCGCCCTCTCCGCGACGGACCTGGCGGTAGCCGCCGCGCTGATCCTGCTGAACGGCGGCATCTCCCTGGCCATGAGCCTGGGCATGGGCCGCTCCATCTTCATCGCCGCGGGGCGCATGGTGGTGCAGCTGCTGGCGGTGGGCATGATCCTGGAGTGGGTCTTCGGCCTGCGCCACCCCTCGGCGGTGGTGGGCCTGGGCCTGCTCATGGCGGTGCTCGCCGGGCGCGAGGCGGTGGCCCGCCAGCGCTACCGCTTCTCGGGCATCTACCCCCTGGGCTGGGGGGTCATGGTGGGATCGTCCTTCCTGGTGACGGCGGTGGCCCTGTTCGGCATCGTCTCCGTGGACCCCTGGTTCCAGCCGCAATACGCCATCCCGCTGCTGGGCATGGTGCTGGGGAATACCCTGAACGGCATCGCCCTGGGGATGGACCGGGTCCTCACCGGCCTGCGCCGGGAGCAGGGCTACATCGAGCTACTGCTAGCGCTGGGGGCCACCCGCCGCGAGGCCGTGCGGGATCTGGCGCGGGACGCCGTGCGGGTGGGCATCACCCCCATCATCAACGGCATGTCCGTGGCGGGCATCGTCAGCCTGCCGGGCATGATGACCGGGCAGATCCTGTCCGGCACCGCCCCCGTGGAGGCGGTGAAGTACCAGATCATGATCTTCTTCCTGATCGCGGCGGGGACGGCGCTGGGGACGGTGGGCGCGGTGCTGGGCAGCCTGCGGCGGCTGGTGGACGGGCGGGGGCGGGTCCGCAGCGGGCTCCTGGTGGAGCGGCCCCGCTCCCGATAGCCAGCCCCCGGCCGGGGTCAGTCGAAGTCGTTGGCCAGCTTCTCGTGCAGCCGCTCGGGCACGGTCACCTCGAGCTGGCGCTTGTCGTGGTCGGTGCCCGCGTGCACCGGGCTGCCGCCCTTCCAGGCGTGGATCATGTCCGGATCCAGCTCGAAGCGCATGAAGTGCACCGTGGAAGTCTTGTCCTCGGTGGAGCGGTCCAGGTCCTCGTCGGCGTGGGCGTAGACCTTGTCGTGGCCGTCCACCCGTACCCAGACGCGGTGCTCGATGCCCACCAGCTCCGCCAGGCGCGCCATGCGCTCCTCGCGGGCGTCGTACTGGATCATCATGGTGGCTTTGAGGTTGGAGCCGTCCGGGATGAGCGGGTTGTAAACGTCCAGCTCGTCCTTGAGCTCCTCCGGCTTGTACAACCGCTCGGCGCGGGCCATCTCCTGGACCTGGTACCACATGGTGTCGCGGTCCTCGAAGAAGAGGCTGATGTGGTCGTCCAGGTCCAGGCGGCGCTCCACCTTGTGGGCCTGAATGCGCTCCTGAATCTCCTTGCGCCGACGCTCGTAGTCCTCCAGGGAGAGCAGGTCCTGCTGGGTGATCGCCTGCATGGGAATCCTCCGTGCTCGGTTCGGCCCGCTCAAATCCGTCCGGATGCGGGTACGGGCCCTTAAGCCGGAACCTCCCGCCTAGCGGGGGGAGGCCCCGGATCGCGGCCGGGACGGCCGCTCCTACAAAAAGGAGCTTGCCTACCCCGCCTGTTTAGCCTTTGCCTATCTCTTGCGCCGTTCTTGGCGACCCTTGGCGGGCTTGGCGGTTCGGCGTCCTCGTATTCAGGCCTTCTCCTCCAGCCCGTACGCCATCCGCACCAGGGTCAAGGGGTGGGTGGGCGGCTGCTCGGTCTCCAGGCCCTGCTTGATCTGGGTGCCGGCGATGGGGCAATCGCTGGCGTAATGGTCGGCCTCCGCCTCCCGCACCCGGCGGAACAGCGGCTTGCCGATCTCCATGGACTTCTCGAACCACTCCACCTTCACGCCCCAGGTGCCGTCGTGGCCGGAGCAGCGCTCGAAGGCCGCCACCTCGGTGTCCGGGATCAGCTCCAGCATGCGCTGGGTCTGCTGCCCGATGTTCTGCACGTGCTGGTGGCAAGGCCGATGGTAGGCCACCTTGCCCAGACCCTGCCGGAAGTCCGTGTTCAGCAGGCCCTCGCGGTGGCGCTTCAGCAGGTACTCGAAGGGGTCGAAGACCCGCTCCGCCACCTTGCGCGCCCGCTCGTCGTCGGGGTCCACGTTGCCGTACTCCTGGCGGAACATCAGCGCGCAGGAGGGAACCGGGACCAGGATGTCCCAGCCGTCGTCCACCAGGGCCTCCAGCCGGGGCAGGTTGGCCTCCTTGGCGGCCATGACGGAATCGAAGTCGCCCAGCTCCAGCCGCGGCATGCCGCAGCACTGCTCGCCCTCCACGAAGCGTACCGGGATGCCGTTGTTCTCCAGCACGGCCACCAGGTCGCGTCCGATCTCGGGCGTCTGGTAGTTCACGTAGCAGGTGCCGAACACCGCCACCTTGCCGGTGGTCTCCTCCCCCGCCGTGGGCTCCACTTCGGGCCCCTGGTAGCCCTTCTTCCAGCTGGTAAAGGTGCGGGAGGCGTAGCGGGGCAGCTCCCGCTCGCGGTGGACGCCGAGGGACTTCTCCATGGCCGCGCGCAGCGGCCGCTGCCGGTTGGCCCAATTCACCAGCGGCGCCACGACGGGCCGGGCCGCCACCCGGCCCAGGGTGTCCGTCTGCGTCAGGATCTTGTCGCGGAAGGACGGCTCGCCGTCCTTATACTGGATGGCCTTGGCCCGCAGCATCAGGTGGGGAAAATCCACCTCCCACTCGTGGGGCGGGACGTAGGGGCACTTGGCCATGAAGCACATGTCGCAGAGGTAGCACCGGTCCACCACCTGGAAGTGGTCTTCCCGGGTGAGGCTGTCCACCTCCATGGTCTCCGACTCGTCGATAAGGTCGAAGAGCGTGGGGAAGGCGTTGCACAGGGACAGACAGCGCCGGCACGTGTGACAGATGTCGAAGACCCGGTCCATCTCCTGATGAAGGGCGTCCTTGTCCCAGAAGGAGTCTTCGCCCCACTTCAGGGGGTGCCGCTGGGGCGCCTTGGATGCTCCCTCTTCCGCCATGCGCGTCTCCTCGGGTTGGGCCGGGGGTGCTGGCCGGGCGGAGCCCCGGGATTCCTGCGATGGTGGATACCGGTCGCACGCGGAACCCCGCCAGGGGCTTGGCGAGCTCCCGCCACCGCATGGGTATCCACCGTGGCCTCCGGAACCCCCGCGGCGAAAATGCGTAGAACTCGCCCCCGCCACCCCCTTATTCGGGCGCTGGAGGCCTGTGCAAAGGCGCCCCAGCGCGCTGGAGACCGGCCCCGCGGGGCCGTCCCACGTCCTTAGTCCATGTTGTCCAGCGCCTTCTGGAACCGGTTGGCGTGGGAGCGCTCGGCCTTGGCCAGGGTCTCGAACCAATCGGCGACCTCGTCGAAACCTTCGTCCCGAGCGGTTTTGGCCATGCCGGGGTACATGTCGGTGTACTCGTAGGTCTCGCCGGCGATGGCGGACTTCAGGTTGGTGGTGGTATCGCCGATGGGCTCATCGGTGGCCGGATCGCCGGCGGCCTCCAGGAACTCCAGGTGGCCGTGGGCGTGGCCGGTCTCGCCCTCGGCGGTGGAGCGGAACAGGGCGGAAACTTCGTTCTCCCCTTCCACGTCGGCCTTCTGGGCGAAATACAGGTACCGGCGGTTGGCCATGGACTCGCCGCCGAAGGCTTCCTTCAGGTTCTCGTGGGTCTTGGTGCCCTTCAGATCCGCCATGGTGGCTCCTCCTCCATTGAGCGGGTGGGTTTTAGAATCAGTCTAAATTAAAATCTAGTTTGCATTGGAAGGGAATGCAACCCCTCCCAGCAGGCTACATGGGGCCGGGGTCGATTGCTTTCAAGGGCTTGTTCTCCCGGGATTTCCGGCTAACGCTCGCCCCTCTCACCCCGCCCCACCGCCGGCCTCCTGCGCGAACCGGTTGCGGCGCTCCCGTCCCCGACGCTCGTCCACTCCCGCCAGCAGCACCAGCCCCACCACGAAGAAGCCCGCGGTGGCCAGCAGGGCGCCGCGGTAGTTGCCGGCGGAAAAGTAGCTGAGCAGGCCGTAGGACAGCGGCCCCACGATGGCCGCCACCTTCACCGCCACCCCCCACAGGCCGAAGAAGGCCCCCTCGTGGCCGGCCGGGGAGAGCATGGCCACCAGCGCCCGGCCGCTGGACTGACTGGCGCCCATGCAGGCCCCCACCAGGAAGGCCGCCGCCCAGAAGGTGCCCGGCTCCCGGGCGAAGAAGGCCAGCAGGATGGCCGCCAGCCATCCCACCAGGGTGATGCCCACGGTGCGCACGGCGCCGATGCGGTCGTGCACCCGGCCCAGGAGCCAGGCGCCGCCGGCCGCCGCCAGGTTGACCACCAGGATCATGCTGATGGTCTCGTCCTTGGAGAAGCCCATCACCTGCTCGGCGTAGACCGCCGCCAGGGCCACCACCGTCTGGATGCCGCAATAGAAGATGCCCAGGCACACCAGGAAGCGGGCCAGGTCGGGGAGCTGGCGCGCGTCGCGCCACGCCTGCACGGTGCGCTGCCACGGGTTGGTCCGGTAACCGGTGCGGGCCAGGGGGCCGGGCCGCTCCTGCACCCAGACGAAGGTAGGGAGGGCCGCGAAGGCGAACATGACGGCGACGATGACCATGGTTCCCGGCACGAAGTCCTCGGCGGCGCCCCCCTGGGCCTGGGACCAGCGCACGTAGGCCAAGCACACCAGCAGGGTGAGCAGGCCGCCGAGGTAGCCGATGGTCCAGCCGAAGGCGGAGGTGCGGCCCAGGCGGTGCACCGGCACCAGCCGCGGCAGGAAGGCGGCGATGAGGTTCTCGCCCAGGCCGAAGGCGGTGTTGGAGACCACGATCAGCGCCATGCCCAGCACCAGGTCCCCGGGGCCCACCAGCCCCAGGGCCGCGGTCCCCACGATGCACAGGGCGGTGGAAGCGCCCAGCCAGGGCTTGAGCCGGCCGTTCTCGTCGGCGGTCTGCCCCACCCACGGGCCGATGACCAGCACCAGGGCGTGGGACAGCGCCAGGGCCACCGTCCACAGCAGCCAGGCGGTGGGTCCGCCGCCCGCCACCGCGCCCACGAAGTAGGCGTTGAACACGGCGGTAACCACCACCGTGGTATAGCCGGAGTTGGCGAAGTCGTAGAAGGCCCAGGCGACGATCTCGCGGCGCCCGGCCCAGCCCTGCTCCGGCGCCTGCTCAGCGGGGGAGGGCATAGATGGCGTCCACAATGCGGCGGGCGGCTTCGTTGAGGAGGGCGCGGTCGCGGTCCCCGGCATACCGGCTGCGGAGGTCCTCCAGGTCCACCGCCGGGCCGTACCGCACCCGCACCCGGCGCGGGCGCAGGAAGGTCTTCAGGTCGTGGCCGGGCAGCTGCCGAATGCCGTCGACGTGCACCGGAAAGACCGGCGCACCGCTCTCCAGGGCCAGCATGGCGATTCCCGCCTTGGGATGGACCCGCTCCTCCGGGGGATGGATGCCCCCCTCTGGAAAGATCCCCACCACCCTTCCCTGGTCCAGCCGGTCCAGGACCCCGCGCAGGCTGGAGGCGGTGGGCCGCACCCGCTTCACGGGCACGCAGCCGGCCTTGTCGTACAGCCAGGTCAGGGCGCCCACCCGGTAGTACTCCATGGCGATCATGAAGGAGATGAGCCGACGGTTGGTGGCTACAAGGAACAGCGGGTCCGGACCGGCGTGGTGGTTGGCCGCCAACAGCGCCGGACCCGTCTCCGGAAGGGTGCTCGCCTCCGCGCGGAGGCGATGGAAGAAGCGGCAGTAGGCACGGATCGCGCCGTGCAGGAGGCGGGCCCAGAGGGGCCAGTCCCGGGTGTGGTCGGGGAGCATGGAGGACAAGCCGGCACCTCGCGATTGCCACTAGCGGACAGCGTAACCATACCGGGGCCCGGGGGCCGAAGAAAGTCCGGCCTCATCCTTTCCCCCTATTCGGGCGCCGTTTTTTCCACCGTCGTGTCCGAGGCACCGGACAAAAATACCCCCGGCCTTTCGGACATCCCTTGAGCCCGGCCGCCGGCTAAAGCAGAATTCCGTAACCCCTTGATCATGGGGTACCGCCCCAGGAACCGCCTTGGGGCGCCCCGAGCCCCCCGGAGAACCCAGGCCTTGCCTCCACGCGTCCCCGCCTTCTCGCCGCCGGAGCTCAACAGCCTGCACGGGCGCTACCTCCTCGGCGCCCTGCTGGTGCTCGCGGTGCTGCTCGCCAGCAGCTGGTTCGCGGAGGCCTACCTGCACGACCAGCAGTCCCTGCGCACCGAGCACTTTCGGCAGCGTCAGGAGGCCCTGGAGGTCAGCCGCATGCTGCAGAACGCCTTCTGGGAGGCGGAGCATTACCTGCAGGCCTTCGCCCTGACCCCTGACGAGGAGAGCCGCGCCCGGGCCCTGGAGGCCATTCAGCGCGCCCAGGAAGGGGCCGCGCGACTCCGCGGCCTGCCCTGGGTGGCACGCAACCACTGGGAGCCCCCCGCCCGCGCCCTGGACCGGGCCTTCGAGGCCCTGGAGGGAGAGGCCCGTTCGCTCATCGCCATCCGCACCTCCCCGGACCGGATGTACCCGGCCCTGCGCATCATGCGCGACGAGCTCGGGCCCGCCAGCCGGGCCTTCCTCAACGCCGCCCAGCTCGCCCTGGCCTCCGACGCCTCCCGCACCGCCGGCCCCCTGGGCCGGGTGGCGGACGGCGACGTGGCCGAGGTGCTGCACCACTGCCGCTACCAGTGGAGCCGCATGATCGCGGAGTTCCGCCTGTACATGACCGCCCGCATGGGGATGCTGGGCGGGGACGAGGACGAGACCCGGGCCCGGAACGTGGAATCCTTCTTCCTCGGCGTGTCCGAGTCCCTGGCGGAGCTCGAGGAACGCGCCGCGCGCGGAACCCTGCCCCTGGCCCAGCAGCGGGCGGTGGTGGCCATGCGGGAGCAGGCGGGCCGCTGGTACGACGCCTACGAGCGGGTGCGCAGCGTCTACCTCCACCACAACTGGCGGGAGGACTTCCCGCTGATCACCGGCTCCCTCCACCCCCTCTACCAGTCCATCCAATCCTCCCTCATCCGCCTGGACAAGCGCCTGGCGGATTCCGCCAACCGGGCCACGGACTCCATGGCCACGGTGGCCAGCCACCTCACCGCCATGCTGTGGGGGCTACTGGTGATCCACCTCGGGGTGGTGGTGCTGGGCTACGCCTTCCTCAACCGCGGCATCCTCGCCCCCCTGGCGCGGGTGGCAGGGGCCATCAAGCGGGAGGCCGAGGGCGGCAGCGGGGCGCCGGCCCTGCCGCGCGGCCCCCGGGAGATCGAGGACGTGGTGCACGCCTTCGGGGTCATGCGCGAGGAGGTGCGTTCCCGGGAATCCGACCTGCAGCACCAGGCCTTCCACGACCCCCTCACGGACCTGCCCAATCGCCCGCTGCTGGAGGACCGCCTCACCCAGGCCATCCAGCGGGCCCGCCGGAAGGGCCTGGCGGGGGCCCTGGTCATGCTGGATCTGGACTTCTTCAAGGAGATCAACGACACCTTCGGCCATCCCACCGGCGACCGGGTGCTGGTGGAGGTGGCCCAGCGCCTCCGCCAGGTCCTGCGGGACACGGACACGGTAGCCCGCTTCGGCGGGGACGAGTTCGGCATCCTGCTGCCGGACACGGACGGCGACGCCGCCAAGCACGTGGCGGGCAAGCTGCTCGCCCGCCTCCAGGCCCCGCTGAGCTCGGGCAACGGCGACCTGCACATCGGCGCCAGCATGGGGATCACCCTCTTCCCGGAGCACGGCGAGGACCCCGAGACTCTCATCCGGCGCGCCGACCTGGCCATGTACGAGGCCAAACGGCTCCGCCAGGGCTTCGTGGAGTTCCATTCCGACCACCACCCCGACACCGTGGAGCGCCTCACCCGGGTGAACGACCTTTTCGAGGACATCCGCCAGGACCGCATCCCTGTCCACTTCCAGCCCCAGATGGACCTGGCCTCGGGCCGAACCGCCAGCGCGGAGGCCCTGCTGCGCTGGGGCCCAGCCGGAACCCACCCTCTGCCGCCGCAGGACGTCTTCGGCATGGCGGAGCGCGCCGGGGTCCTCCACGCCCTGACCCGAAGGGTGCTCAACGCCTCGGTGCGGGAATGCGCCCGCTGGCACCTCCGCGGATACGACCTGGGGATCGCCGTGAACCTCTCCGCGGACGACCTCCAGGAAACCGGTATGGTGGAGGAGATCCGGAACTTCCTGACGGCCTGGGACCTCCCGGCCCACCGGCTGGAGCTGGAGATCACGGAGAACGCCATGGTGGCCGACGCCGAGCGCGCCAAGCGGATCCTGGGCGACCTGCGCGCCCTCGGCGTGCGTATCGCCGTGGACGACTACGGCACTGGGTATTCCGCCCTCGGCTACCTCAAGGAGCTCCCCGTGGACACCCTCAAGATCGACAAGTCCTTCGTCATGAGGCTCCATCAGGACCCCGAGGACCAGGCCATCGTGCGCTCCACCATCGACCTGGGCCACAGCCTGGGCCTGCAGGTGGTGGCGGAGGGTGTGGAGGACGGGGAGGCCCTGCACCTGCTGCGCCAATGGGGCTGCGACCGCGCCCAGGGCTTCCACCTGGGCGCCCCCCTGCCGTCCGGGGACTGGACCGGCTGAACCCCGCTGTGGGCGGTTTGTCACCGCCGGCCACCGCTCCCATGATGAGGGGCAGGCCCGGCGGCGCCCGCCGGCGTCGGCACCGGGAGGAGCATGCCGTCATGCGCCCCACCTTCCACCCCGCACTGGTGAACGGGCCGCTGGGAGACCCCGCCCTCTACGTGGAATTCCTGGACCGGCGCGGGGCTTTGCTGTTCGACCTGGGCGAGATCCCCGACCTCGCCCCGCGCAAGATCCTGCGCCTCACCCACGTCTTCGTCTCCCACGCCCACATGGACCATTTCGCCGGCTTCGACCGCCTGCTGCGCATCTGCCTGGGCCGGGACGTGCGCCTGCGCCTGTTCGGCCCGCCGGGCTTCATCGACCGGGTGGGCCACAAGCTGGGCGGCTACACCTGGAACCTGGTGGAGGGCTACGCCAACGACCTCACTCTGGAGGTGGCGGAGTACGCCGAGGACCGGCCGGGACACCGGGCCCGCTTCCGGGTACGCAACGGCTTCCGGCGCGAGGAGCTGGAGCCGCCCCGGTTCCCCGGCGGCCTGTTGGTGGACGAGGATGCCTTCCGGGTGCGGGCGGCGGAGCTGGACCACCGCATCCCCTGCCTCGCCTTCGCGCTGGAAGAGCCGGAGCACCTCAACGTGTGGCGTAACCGGCTGGAGGACCGCGGCCTGAGGCCTGGCCCCTGGCTGGCGGAGCTCAAGGCGGCGGTGCGCCGGGAAGACCCTGATGCCACCCCCATCCGGGTGGCCTGGAAGGACCCGGGCAACCGGCCGGCCACCCTACCCCTGGGCGAGCTGCGCGCCGCCCTCCTCTCCCGGGAGCGGGGCCAGAAGGTGGGCTATGTGGTGGACGCCGTGGACAGCCCCGGCAACGCCGCGCGCATCGTGGAGCTGGTGCGCGGCGCGGACCGGCTCTACATCGAGGCGGCCTTCCGGGGGCGGGAAACCGACCGGGCCGCGGCCACCTACCACCTGACGGCCCCGCAGGCCGGCCGCCTGGCCGCGCGGGCGGGGGTGGGGGAGCTGGTGCCCTTCCACTTCTCCCCGCGTCATGAGCACGAGGTGGAGGCCCTGATCCGGGAGGCCGAGGAGGCCTTCGCGGCCGACCTCTGACGCCCTAGTGTCCTGTCGCAGAAATTCTTTCTCTAATCTTTGGGCCGGGCCCGGGACGCGGGGCAAGCCCTCCAGGCTCCAAGGGGCCCTGCCCTGCGGGCATCCCTTCAGTCGCCTTTCGGGCTTACCCCGCATCCCGGGGAGCCCATTTTGGGTACGAATTTCTGCGACAGGACACTAGCCGATGAGCACCAGCTCCTCGGCGGCGGTGGGGTGGATGGCGACGGTGTCACGCAGGGTCTGGAGGGTGCCGCCCGCCTTCAGGGTCGCGGCGAAGCCCTGGATCATCTCGTCGGCGCCGCGGCCGATGACGTGGATGCCCGCCAGCTTCTCGTGGGGGCCCACGGTGATGACCTTCATGGCGGTGGGCTCCTTGCGGTCCAGGGGGGCGTAGTACATGTCCTTGAAGGTGGTGGTGTGGCAGGCAAAGCCGCCCTGGCCGTACCGCTCCTCCGCCTCCTCCTCGGTAAGGCCCACGGTACCGATGGGGGGATGGCTGAACACCACCGAGGGGATGTCGGCGTAGTCCAGGCGCGCGTCGGCCTGCCCCCCGAAGAGGCGGTCGGCGAGCCGGCGCCCCGCGGCGATGGCCACCGGGGTCAGGGGAGCGCGACCGGTGACGTCGCCCACCGCGTGGACGCCGGGGATGTTGGTGTCCTGCCACTCGTCCACGGGGACAATGCCCTCCGGACCGGTCTCCACCCCGGCCGCCTCGAGCCCCAGGCCCTCGGTGCTGGCGTCCCGGCCCACGGCCCAGACGACCTGGTCAAAGTCGCCCGTGCGATCCCCGTCCGCCGAAACCAGCACATAGCCATCGTCGCCACGCTCCACCCGGTCCATGTGGATGCAGGTGAGGAAGTTCACTCCCGCCGTGCTCATGGCGTCCATGAGGGTCTCGCGCATGAGCGCATCGAATCCCCCCAGAAGGTGCTCGCGGCGCAGCAGCATGGTCACCTCGGAGCCCAGGGCGTTGAGGACCCCCGCCAGCTCCACGGCGATGTAGCCGGCGCCGACGATGGCCACGCGGCGGGGCTGCTCGGCCAGTTCGAAGAAACCGTCGGAGGTGAGGCCGTGCTCGGCGCCGGGCAGGTTCGGGACCCGGGGGCGGCCGCCGGTAGCGATGAGGATCCGGTCGGCGGTGTAGGTGGTGCCGTCCACCTCCACCGTGCCCGCGTCAACGAAGCGGCCGTAGCCCGCCAGGTGCTCCACCTCCGCCACCTCCAGGTTGCGGCGGTGGATGCCATTCAGGCGCTCCACGTAGGCCGCCCGGGCGGCCCGCAGCCGGTCCCAGTGGAAGCGTGCGCCCTCCACCTCGAAGCCGTATCCGGGGGCGTCCTCCAGGGCCTCGGCGATGCCGGCGGCGTTCCACATCACCTTCTTGGGCACGCAGCCCACGTTAACGCAGGTGCCGCCCAGGGGGTGAGGCTCCACCAGGGCCGTGCGGGCGCCGTGGCCGGCGGCGCGTTTGGCCGCCGCCAGCCCCCCGCTGCCACCGCCGAGGACCAAAAAGTCGTAGTGCCGGGCCATTTCCTCTCCCATGGCTGCGTTCGCCCGTGGTTCCTTTCGGGACGGACGATTCTACATCCCCACGGTACGGAGCGTCGCCCCGCCCTCCCTACACCCCGAAGGCCCCGCCGATACCGTCCACCACGAACTGCACCGCGATGGCCGCCAGGACCAGCCCCAGCAGGCGGTCGATGACGTTGGTCCCGGTCTCGCCGAGCACCTGCATGATGCGCGCCGTGAGCAGCAGGCTGGTGAGCGTGAGCAGCAGCACGGCGAAGATGATCCCCAACCGCACCAGCTGCCCCGTCCAGGCGCCCCCCTCCGAGGCCATGAGCAGGACGGTGGTGATGGCCCCGGGGCCGGCGATGAGCGGGAAGGCGAGCGGGAACACGGAGATGTCCTCGCGCTCCTGGGCCTCCTCCTGCTCGCTGGCGGTGGCACCGCGCAGGCCCGACTGGCGAGCGAACACCATGTCGATGGCCACCAGGAACAGGAGGATCCCCCCGGCGATGCGGAAGGCGGGCACGCCGATGCCGAGGGCGGACAGGAGCCCGTTGCCCCCCAGGAAGAAGACCAGCAGGATGGCGGCCGACAGCACGATGGCCTTCACCGCCAGGACCCGCCGCTCCGCGCCGCTCAACCCGCGGGTCAGCCCAGCGAAGATGGGGGCGTTGCCGATGGGGTCCACCACCACGAACAGGACCACGAAGGAATTGAGCAGGACGTCGAGGGTCACGGTGCCGCCAGCGCCTTTCTTTCCCGATTGCCCCCCGAAAGGCGGGCCGAAGGGGGCCGCATGAGCCCCTCCTGCACCACTTACCAGCTCTGGATCCGGCTGGCCGAGGCGGCGGAGGTGGAGGTGGGCCGGCTGGGCCGGTGCGCCTTCCCCGTGGGCTGGTACGTCTACACGGGCAGCGCCCGGCGCCATCGCAACGCCCGGCTGCGGCGCCACTGCCGGGACGCCGCGTCCAAGCGCCTGCGCTGGCACATCGACTACTTCCTCGCCGCACCGGGGGCGGAAATCCGCTACATCGGCCTGTCCGCCGAGCCGGAGTGCCGCCTTAACGCCGCCGTGGGCGGACGGGTGGTGTGCCCGGGGCTGGGGGCCTCCGACTGCCGCGCGGGCTGCGGCAGCCATCTCCGCTACTTGGGGACGGAGGCCCCGCTCCAGGGCCTGGTGCCGGAGCCACCTTCCAGGGCCGAAAAGCCGGTGTAGGGGCCCGCTTTAGCGGGCGACCCGATTCGGCAGCCAAGCCGGCTCGAGCAATCGCCCGCTAAAGCGGGCTCCTACCTGGACACCAGCTGCCTCGGCGGCACTCATTCGGGCTTGCGGGCCACCAGCTGGGCCTCGTCGCGAACGCCCCGCGCCGTATCCCCCACCCGCCCTTCCTCGCGGTACACCAGCACCTGGAGATCGGCGAACAGGTGCAGGAGCTCGTTGTCCGCAAGGCGGAAGCGCTCGGTGCGCGGGCCGCGGTCGCTGACCCGGGTTTGGGTGAAGGTCTGGTAGAACAGCAGGCCGCCGGGGTTGAGGGCGTCCCGAAGGGCCCCCGCCAGCTGCCGCTCCAGGAAGTGGCCCACCACGATCACGTCGAAGCGCCCGGGCTCCGGCGGCCAAACCACCACGTCGCGCACCTCGGCGGTGATGGGCAAGAGGTTCTCCCGGCTCCAGGCCGCCAGCTTCTCCACGGCCACCGACGAACGGTCCCAGGCGAAGGTCTTCAGGCCCTGCTCGGCGAGGAGCACGGCGTTGGCCCCCAGGCCGCAGGCCAGGTCCAGGGCCATGCCCCCGGCCGGAAGGAGGTGGCGGTTGTCCTCGAGAACCGCCACGGGGTCGCTGTCCCCCACCGACCGTTCCCGGTAGCGCTTGTCCCAGTCCGGCTCCTGCATGGCGCCCTCGCCCCTTGGCCCTCTTCCCGGTGAGCCTACCGGCTCGAACCCGCCGGGACAACTCGTGTCCGGTCGTGGAAAATCGTTGCATTTCCGCGACCAAGCGCTGACAGCTTCAGCCTACCATCCACTCACGCACCGCCTCCGCCACGTCCCCCGGCCGGGGGATGGAGGCGGCCTCCAGGGCGCCGTTGTAGGGGGTGGGGACATCCGCCCCCGCCACGCGGGCCACTGGCGCCTCCAGCTCGAAGAAGCTCCGCTCGTTGAGGGCCGCGGCGATCTCCGCGCCCGCCCCGCCGAAGCGGCAGTCCTCCTCCACCACCAGGGCGCGGTGGGTCTTGGTCACCGAGTCCTGCAGGGTTACCAGGTCGATGGGCCGCAGACTGCGCAGGTCGATGACCTCCGCCTCGATGCCCTCGGCGGCCAGCTCCTCGGCGGCCTCCAGGGCCACCTCCACCATGCGGCTGTAGGCGATCAGGGTGAAGTGGCCGCCCTCCCGCCGGACCCGGGCCGCGTGCATGGGCGGGGCCTCGGCCTCCGGGTCGAAGGCCCCCTCCCGGAAATAGAGCAGCTCGTGCTCCAGGAGGAGGATGGGATCGTCGTCGCGCACCGCCTGGCGAAGCTGCCAGTAGGCGTCCTGCGGCGTGGCCGGCGTCGCCACCCGCAGCCCGGGCACGTTCATGAAGAGGTGCTCCAGCCGCTGGGAGTGCTGGGCGGCCAGCTGCCGGGCCACCCCGCCCGGCGTGCGCACCACCAGCGGCACCCGCAGCGCGCCGCCGGACATGTAGCGCATCTTGGCGGCCATGTTGATGATGGCGTCCATGGCCAGGAGGGCGAAGTTCACCGTCATGAGCTCGATGACGGGCCGCCCGCCCACCAGCGCGGCGCCCACTCCCAGGCCGGTGAAGGAGTTCTCGGAGATGGGGGTGTCGCGCACCCGCCAGGCGCCATACTTGGCGTACAGCCCCTGGGTGACCCGGTAGCTGCCGCCGAACAGGCCCACGTCCTCGCCCATGACAAACACCGCGTCGTCCTCGGCGAGGACCCGGTCGTGGGCGATGTTCAGCGCCTCCCACACCTGGAGCCGTTCGGCGGGCCGTGCGGGAGCCAGCAGACCGGCCTGGTCGTTGCCCTTCTTCCATTGGCTCATGGGCGGCCCCCGTAGAGGTCGAGGGGGCGGACGTGGACCCCCGCGTGGAGGTCGCGAGGCGGGGGGCTCTCCGCGGCGAAGGCCACGGCCTCCTCTACGGCCCGCTCCGCCGCCTGGTCCAGTTCCGCGCTCTCCGTGGCGGACACCCAGCCCTCGCCCTCCGCCCATTCCCGAAAGGTCAGTAGCGGATCGCGGGCGCGCAGCTCGTTTACCTCCAGGGCGGAGCGGTAGGCGGCGGGATCCGCCATGGAATGGCCCCGGTAGCGGTAGGTCTCGCATTCCAGCAGCACCGGACCGTTGCCTTCCCGCACGTGGCGAAGGGCGTCCCGGGTGGCCTCGTGGACCGCCCGAACGTCCATGCCGTCCACCCAGTGGGCCTCGATGCCGTAGCCGCCCGTGCGGCGGTGGACGTGCGACACGGCGGAATGCCGGTGGACCTCCGTGCCGATCTGGTAATGGTTGTTCTCGCACAGGAAGACCACCGGCAGATCCCACAGGGCCACCATATTCAGGGTCTCGTGGAAAGTGCCCTGATTCACGGCGCCGTCGCCGAAATAGCACAGCACCACGTCGGGCTCGCCGTTCATGGCCAGCCAGTAGCCGACGCCCGCCGCCACGGGGAAGGTCTCGCCGACGATGGCGTAGCCGCCGAGGAACCGGCGCTCGACGTCGAACAGGTGCATGGAGCCCCCGTAGCCGCCCGAGCAGCCGCCGGTTCGGCCGAACAGCTCGGCCATCACCGACCCGAGCGGCGTCCCCCGCACCAGGGCGTGCACGTGCTCCCGGTAGGTGCTCACCACGTAGTCGCCCGGGTCGGCGGCCCGCAGTGAGCCCACGGCCACCGCTTCCTCGCCGGGGTAGAGGTGCAGGAAGCCGGCGATGTTGCCCTGGGCGTACTCCTCGGCGGCCCGCAGCTCGAAGCGGCGGGCGAGCAACATGTCGTACAGGAACTGACGGGCCAGATCGCGGCGCATGGCCTCCCCCGGATTGTGCCGGACTGTCAGGGAACGAGGACGTCCCCCCGACCCAAGCATCCCGCCCCGGGGCCTGGGGCACAATCCGGTGCCTCCCGGGGAAACCGGGGATTCTTGAGCGTCGCGATCAATCATAAATTTGACAAATTTGCTCAATAAAATAAGCAAATGATATAAAGCGCCTTCCCCTATACTGGTTAGGCTTTTTTTCTCGAGGGTTGGCCCGCGCCAGCCCGCCCTTCCCGTATTTCATGAAGCGTACTTACCCGCCTCCGGGCGGTTTTTTCATTCGTTTGGCCCGATAAGGAGAACCATCCGTGGCACTCGACCAGACCAATCGCTACGCGGACCTCAGTCTCCGCGAAGAGGACCTCATTGCCGGCGGGCAGCACGTCCTGGCCGCCTACCACATGAAGCCCAAGGCCGGTCACGACTTCCTCGCCACCGCGGCCCACTTCGCCGCCGAATCCTCCACCGGAACCAACGTGGAGGTGTCCACCACCGACGACCACACCCGGCAGGTGGATGCCCTGGTCTACGAGGTGGACGAGGCCAGCGAGCTGATGAAGATCGCCTACCCCGTGGCGCTGTTCGACCGCAACATCACCGACGGCCGGGCCATGCTGGCGTCCTTCCTGACCCTGACCATCGGCAACAACCAGGGCATGGGCGACGTCGAGTACGCCAAGATGTACGACTTCTACGTGCCGCCGGCCTACCTGCAGCTTTTCGACGGCCCCGCCGCCAACATCTCCGACCTGTGGCGGGCCCTCGGCCGCGACCCCTACAACGGCGGTTTCGTGGTGGGCACCATCATCAAGCCCAAGCTCGGCCTGCGCGCCCAGCCCTTCGCCGACGCCGCCTACGACTTCTGGCTCGGCGGGGACTTCATCAAGAACGACGAGCCCCAGGGCAACCAGACCTTCGCCCCCATGCGCGAGACCATCCCCGCGGTGGTGGACGCCATGAAGCGGGCCCAGGACAAGACCGGCCAGGCCAAGCTGTTCTCCGCCAACATCACCGCCGACGATCCCTTCGAGATGATCGCCCGCGGCGAGTACATCCTTGAGCAGTTCGGCGAGTTCGCCCACCACGTGGCCTTCCTGGTGGACGGCTACGTGGCCGGCCCCACGGCCATCACCACGGCCCGCCGGCGCTTCCCCAACCAGTTCCTGCACTTCCACCGCGCCGGCCACGGCGCCGTGACCTCGCCGCAGACCCAGCGCGGCTACACCGCCTTCGTGCTGTCCAAGATGTCCCGCCTGCAGGGCGCCTCGGGCATCCACACCGGCACCATGGGCTTCGGCAAGATGGAAGGCGACGCCGCCGACAAGGCCATCGCCTACATGCTGGAGCGGGACGAGGCCGAGGGCCCCTACTTCAAGCAGAACTGGTACGGCGTCCAGGCCACCACGCCCATCATCTCCGGCGGCATGAACGCCCTACGCGCCCCGGGCTTCTTCGACAACCTGGGCCACGCCAACGTCATCATGACCGCGGGCGGCGGCTCCTACGGCCACATCGACGGTCCGGCCGCCGGCGCCAAGTCCCTGTGGCAGGGCTACATGTGCTGGCACGAGGGCGCCGACCCGGTGGAGTTCGCCAAGGACAATCCGGAATTCGCCCGGGCCTTCGAGTCCTTCCCCCACGACGCCGACCAGCTGTTCCCCGGCTGGCGGGAGAAGCTGGGGATCGGCCAGGCCTCCTGACCGGCCCGGCCCGCAACAAAAAAGCAGGCCCCATGCGGGGCCTGCTTTTTTTGTGCCTACTACTGCCGCCAGGACACAAAAAGCCCGCCCGGCGGACCGGGCGGGCTGGATTACCGTGCGAGGGCGGGCCTAGCCCTTGGAGGTGTCGTAGGGCGGGGCCACCACCTTGATCTCGGCAAGGCCCAGCGCCGACAGCACCCGCAGGTACAGCCAGCCGATGTCGAACTCCCATTTGCGGGCGGAGAACTTGGCGCTGGTGAGGTAGCCATGGTGGTTGTTGTGCAGCTCCTCACCGCCGATGAAGAAGCCCCAGGGGATGATGTTGCGGCTGTTGTCCTTGACCTTGTAGTTCGCGTAGCCGAGGAAATGCCCCACCCCGTTGATGACGCCGGCCGCCCAGAAGGGGATCCAGGCCATCTGCACGGCCCAGATCGCCACGCCGATGCCCAGACCGAACAGAGCCACATCGGTGGCGAGCATGAGCAGCACGCCGAGGTTGCGGAACCGGTCGTAGAGGTTGTGCTGGATCCAGTCCTCGGGGCAGCCCTTGCCGTACTTCTCGATGGTCTGCTGGTTCTTGGCCTCCCGGTGGTACAGCACGGCCCCCAGGAAGAGCATGTTCCAGATGCCCTCGAACTTCGGGCTGTGCGGATCGCCCTCGCGGTCCGCGTAGGCGTGGTGCTTGCGGTGGATGGCCACCCACTCCCGGGTGTTCATGCCCGTGGTGAGCCAGAGCCAGAAACGCATGAAGTGGCTTATTATCGGATGCAGGGTGACCGATCCGTGGGACATGGCCCGATGGAGGTAGAGGGTCACGCAAGCGATGGTGATTTGGGTCACTACCAGAGTGAAGAGAACGTATCCCCACCAAGGCAGATCAAGCAGATGTGGAAACATGCCCGTCCTTTCCCGATTAGGCACAAAACTTCAAAAAAACCTATCCGTCCCTCCGGCTGGGACGGGATGCGGCCCGGGTTATTCCCTTTGGGATAACCCCTTACAGGGGCGCGGACAGGTGTATCCCCACCCCAGGTCGCTGTACAGCTGGACCTGATCGACAATTATACCCAGCGTGACAAGGAGGAAAACCCATTTCCATCAGATGGTGTTCACCACCTCGCTGATGCCGGGGACACGCTGCTTCACCTTACGCTCCACGATGGTCTTGAGGTCCATGGTGGAGCTCGGACAGCCGGAGCAGGCCCCGAGCATGCGGACACGCACCCGCGAGCCGTCGATGTCCACCAGCTCCAGGTCGCCGCCGTCACCGCGCAGCAGTTGGGCGGCCTCCTCGAGGGCGGCCTTCACCCGCTCGTGGTCGATGGTCAGATCCTCATCGGTGGCCGGCTGCTGGCCGGGCTCCAGGCCGTACTGCTCCGCCAGGGCCTGGGCCCGCGCCAGCTCGTAGGCCCGATCCGGATCGGTCTCCTCGATCTCGTCGAGCTCCTCCTCGGTGTAGAAGCGCTCCAGCTCCGCCACCAGCTGCAGGAGCTCGATCTCCTTGGTGCGCGTGGGAATGGCCATGTCCCTCTCCCTTGAAGGTGCCTCACCGGTTTGAAAGGGGGCAAGTAAAGGTTTTCGACACCGAGCCGGGGCCCGCCGGGCGAATGCCGTTAGACAACGGGCGCGGCCCGATGACTCACCCCAGCCAGCGGCGGGCGTTGCGGAACAGGCGCAGCCAGGGACCGTCCTCGGGCCAGTCCGCCGGGTGCCAGGAATACTGGACGGTGCGGAACAGCCGCTCCGGGTGGGGCATGAGGATGGTGAAGCGGCCGTCCGGCGTGGTCATGCCGGCCACGCCGTCCGGTGTGCCATTGGGGTTTGCCGGGTACTCGGTCGCCGGCTCGCCCCGGTTGTCCACGTAGCGCAGGGCCACGGTGCCGGCCTCGCGGGCGGCTTCCAACCCGTCTTCGGCGAAGGCCGGGCGGCCCTCGCCGTGGGCGACGGCGATGGGCAGCCGCGAGCCCTCCATGCCCCGGAACAGTAGCGAGGGGCTCTCGGGCACCTCCGCCATCACCAGGCGCGCCTCGAACTGCTCGGAGCGGTTGCCGCGGAAGGCCGGCCAGTGGTCGGCGCCCGGGATCAGCTCGGTGAGCTGGCTCATCATCTGGCAGCCGTTGCACACCCCCAGCACCAGGGTGTCCTCGCGGGCGAAGAAGGCGGCGAACTGGTCGCGCAGGACGGGGGTGGCGAGGATGGACTTGGCCCAGCCGCCGCCGGCGCCCAGCACGTCGCCGTAGGAGAAGCCGCCGCAGGCCGCCAGGGCCTGGAAGTCCCCCAGGTCGGCGCGCCCCGCCTCCAGGTCGCTCATGTGCACGTCCACCGCCTCGAAGCCGGCGCGGTGGAAGGCCGCCGCCATCTCCACCTGGCCGTTGACGCCCTGCTCGCGCAGCACAGCCACCCGCGGCGCCGCCCCGGCGTTCACGTAGGGCGCGGCCACGTCCTCGGCGGGGTCGAAGGTGAGCGCCGCGTGCAGGCCGGGGTCCTCGCGGTCCAGCAGGCGGTCGTACTCCTCGCGGGCGCAGTCGGGGTCGTCACGCAGGGCCTGCATGCGGTGGCTGGTCTCCGACCAGGCGCGGTGCAGGTCCACCCGATCGGCGTCCAGCAGGGTCGCGCCGCCGGCGGTGACCACCAGGCGGTCGTCGTCGCGGGGACGGCCGAGGACATGGCTCCAGTCACCCAGCCCGGCCTCCGCCAGAACGGCCAGCGCCTCCTCGCGCCGGTCCGCCGGCACCTGGAGGACCGCCCCCAGCTCCTCGGAGAACAGGGCGGCCGCCGGGTCGCCCTCGGCCGCGGGGCCCACAACGTCGATCTCCGCCCCGCAGCGGGCGGCGAAGGTCATCTCCGCCACCGTGGCCAGCAGGCCGCCGTCGGCGCGGTCGTGGTAGGCAAGCAGCCGCCCTTCGCTCGCCAGGCGCTGCACGGCGGCGAAGAAGGCGGCCAGGGTTTGCGGGTCGTCCACGTCGGGGGCCGCGTCGCCCATGCGGTTGTGCACCTGGGCCAGCACGGAGCCGCCCAGGCGGTTGCGGCCTCCTCCCAGGTCCACCAGCAGCAGCTCGGTGTCGCCGGCATCAAGGCGCAGCTGCGGGGTCAAGGTCGCGCGGGCATCGCGCACCGGGGCGAAGGCGGAGACCACCAGGGACACCGGGGAGGTCATCTCCTTGCGCCCCTCGGCGTCGGCCCACACCGCCTTCATGGACAGCGAGTCCTTGCCCACCGGGATGGCGATATCCAGCGCGGTGCAGAAATCGGAGACCGCCCGGACCGTGTCGAACAGAGCGGCGTCCTCGCCGGGGTGGCCGGAGGCGGCCATCCAGTTGGCGGACAGCTTCACCTCCTCGAGCCGGCCGATGCGGGCGGCGGCGATGTTGGTAAGCGCCTCCCCCACCGCCATGCGCCCGCTGGCCGGGGCGTCGAGCAGGGCCACCGGGGCCCGCTCGCCCATGGCCATGGCCTCGCCGCGGTAGGTGTCGAAGCCGGCGGTGGTTACGCCCACGTCGGCCACCGGAACCTGCCAGGGGCCCACCATCTGGTCGCGGGCCACCTGCCCGGTGATGGTGCGGTCGCCGATGGTGATGAGGAAGGTCTTGTCGGCCACCGCCGGGAACCGCAGGACCCGCTGGGCCGCCTCGGCCACGTCGAGCCCGGCGGGGTCGAAGCCGTCGCCCGGGCGCCGGTAGCGGGCGGCGTCCATGGTCTTCTTGGGCGGCTTGCCGAGCAGCAGCTCCAGGTCCATGTCCACCGCCACCTGCCCCGTCTCCGAGTCGGCCACGTGCAGGTGGGTCTCCTCCGTGGCCTCTCCCACCACCGCATAGGGGCAGCGCTCCCGTTCGCACAGCTCCCGGAAGCGCTCCAGGAAATGCGGGTAGACGGCGATGACGTAGCGCTCCTGGGCCTCGTTGGACCACAGCTCGGCGGGCGACAGGCTGGTGTCCAGGCGCGGGATCTTCGCCAGGTCGAAACGGCCGCCGCGCTCGGCGTCGTCCACCAGCTCCGGCAGGGCGTTGGAGAGCCCGCCGGCGCCCACGTCGTGCACGGATAGGATGGGGTTCTCCTCGCCGAGGCCCCAGCAGGCGTCGATCACCTCCTGGGCGCGGCGCTGCATCTCCGGGTTGGCGCGCTGCACGGAGGCGTAGTCCAGCTCGGCGTCGGCGGTGCCGCCGGTCTGGCTGGAGGCGGCGCCGCCACCGAGGCCGATGCGCAGGGCCGGGCCGCCCAGCACCACCACCGGCGTGCCGGGCTTCACGTAGGCCTTGTTGGCCTTGATGGCGTGGCGCCGGCGCACGTTGCCCATGCCGCCGGCGAGCATGAGCGGCTTGTGGTAGCCGCGCAGCTCCCGGCCCTCGGGGCCGGCCACCTCCTCCTGGAAGGTGCGGAAGTAGCCGGCAATACCCGGGCGGCCGTACTCGTTGTTGAAGCGGGCCGCGCCGATGGGACCCTCCAGCATGATGTCCAGGGCCGAGGCGAAACGCACCGGCTTGCCGTCGTCGCGCTCCCAGGGACGCTCGGCGCCGGGGATGCGCAGGTTGGAGGTGGTGAAGCCGGTGAGGCCCGCCTTGGGCTTGGCGCCGCGGCCGGTGGCCGCCTCGTCGCGGATCTCGCCGCCGGAGCCGGTGGCCGCGCCGGGGAAGGGCGCGATGGCGGTGGGGTGGTTGTGGGTCTCCACCTTCATGACGATGGGCAGGGCCTCGTCCAGGTGGTAGCCGTAGCGGCCCTCCTGCGGGTGGACGAAGAACCGCCCCGTCCAGGCGCCCTCGATCACCGCCCCGTTGTCCTTGTAGGCGGACAGGGTGCGGCGCGGGTTGTTGTCGTGGGTGCGGCGGATCATGGCGAACAGGGAGTCGGCCTGCTCCTCGCCGTCCACCACCCAGTCGGCGTTGAAGATCTTGTGGCGGCAGTGCTCGCTGTTGGCCTGGGCGAACATCATCACCTCCACGTCCGTGGGGTTGCGGCCCAGGTCGGTGAAGCCGTCCACCAGGTAGTCCATCTCGTCGGCGGACAGGGCCAGGCCCAGCTCGCTGTCCGCCTCCTCCAGCGCGGCCCGCCCGCGGCCCAGGACGTCCACCTCGCCGAGCGGCCCGGGCGCGGCGTGAAAGAACAGGGCGTCGGCGGCCTCCAGGCCCGGCAGCACGGTCTCGGTCATGCGGTCGTGCAGAAGGCCGGCGACCGCCTCGTGGTCGGCCTCGGACAGCTCCGCGCCCTCCTCGGGGACCAGGGCCACGGCCACGCCGCGCTCCAGCCGAACCACCCGCTCCAGGCCGCAGCGCCGGGCGATCTCCGTGGCCCGGGAGGACCAGGCCGAGACCGTGCCGGGGCGCGGGGCCACCACGAAGTCCGGGTTGGACAGGGCCCGCTCGCTACCGGGCTCCTCGCCGTAGTCCAGGAGGCGCTGCAGGGCCTGGCGATCCTCCGCCGTCAGCTCGCCCTCGGGCTCCACGAAATGGACAAAGGCGGTGCCCAGATCGCGGACGGCGGGGACTTCCGCCCGGATCTGCTCCAGCAGGCGGGCGCGGCGGAACGGGGAATAGGCGGCGGCTCCGGGGAAAAGCTCCATGGTCACGGAAATCCTTCTATGGGGAACGCGAGCGCCCCGGCGGGGGGCCGGGGAGGGGCGGAATGGGGTAATCGGGTGGCAGCGGACCAGGAAGGCCACCGTAGGAGCCCGCTTCAGCGGGCGATAGCCGGATCTACAGGTCCACCCCCAGGCGGCGGCCGATCTCGCGGTAACCCTCCAGGACGTCGCCCAGGTCGCGGCGGAAGCGGTCCTTGTCCAGTTTCTCGCCGGTGGAGAGGTCCCACAGGCGGCAGCCGTCCGGGGTGAGCTCGTCGCCCACCACCAGGCCGCCGCGGAAGCGGCCGAACTCCAGCTTGTAGTCCACCAGGCGCATACCGCCGGCCTCGAACAGGGGCACCAGCACGTCGTTGACGCGGAAGGACAGCTCGATCATGCGGTCCACCTCCTCGCGGCTGGCCCAGCCGAAGGCGAGGATGTGGAACTGGTTGATCATGGGGTCGCCGAGCTCGTCGCTCTTGTAGAAGAACTCGAACACCGGGCGGTCCAGCTCGGTGCCCTCCTCCAGGCCCAGGCGGCGGGCCAGGCTACCGGCCACCACGTTGCGCACCACCGCCTCCACGGGGAGCATATCGAGCGCCTTCACCTCGCTCTCCGTGTCTGAGACCACCCGCCGGTGGTGGACGGGGATGCCCGCCGCGGCCAGCTCGTCCATGAGGAAGGCGTTGATGCGGTTGTTGATGCGGCCCTTCTCGTCCAGCTCCTCGCGCTTCTTGCCGTCGAAGGCGGTGGCGGTGTCCTTGAACTCCAGGATCAGGGCCTCGGGGTCCTCCGTACGGTAGACCCGCTTGCCCTTGCCCTCGTACAGCAGATCGCCCTTCTCCATCGGGTTCTACCCCTCTCCCTCGGCACCCTGCACCAGGGCGGCTCCCACGGCCCGGGTGTTGGACACGTAGGCGCGTCCTTCATGGGTCTCCAGGACGATGGCCGCCGGGGAGACGCTCGCCAGCTTGCCCGAATACTCCCCGATGACCACCTGCATGCCCGGGCGCCATCCCGCGCTACGAATCAGGTCCAGGCCGGCGTTGAACTCCTGCAGGGCCGGCTGCAGGGCCAGGGTCCCCACCAGGCCGAAGGTCAGGAACACGGCCCCCACCAGGAAGGGGTCCACCCCCACCACCGCCAGGCCGAAGGCCAAGCCGGCGAGGGCGACGAAGGTCCCCACCGCCCGCTGGAAGCGCTCCTCGAACACGCGGATCATCTCCCGGCCCTGTTCCTCGTGGGGATCGACGAAGAACTCGAAGACGGCGCAGGCGGCCTCGAAGGCCAGCACCGCGGCGGTGAAGATCACGCCCAGCAGCAGGACGACACCGACCAGATCCGAGAAAGCCCCCTCCAGGCCGAGGATCGCCCACGCCAGCCACAGGCCGAGGGCCAGAACCACCCGCCCGGTGGCGTCGTCCAGCTCCTCCACAAGGTGGTCGTCCAGCTGGGTAGCCGTCTTGCTGGCCAGCCGCCCGACCCAGCCGCCCAGGACCATGGGCATGGACCGGGACAGGGACCAGAACACCAGCAGCACCAGCAGGGCCAGCACAATCTTGCCGATCATGGCTTCTTCCCCCTTTGGGTGTCAGCGGCGCTTGCCGAAGGCGGGACGCACGGCCTCCAGGAGGCCCTGCACGGATTCCTCCGACGCCGAATCCGCGTCGCTGCCGCTGCGGACGGCCCCCTGCACGAGGAGGCGGGTGCCGCCACCCGCAAGCCCCCGAGCCTTGACCGTGAAGCGCACGGGCCCGTCCTCCACCACCGGCACCCCCAGGGCGGAGAGGGCCTCCTCGCCCAGCCATTCCGTCCGGAGCATGCCCCGCCGTTCCTCGTCGATACCCGCTCCCTGCAGCACGAGGGCCGCCCGGAAGGCGCCCAGCGCCCAGCCCCCGGGGACCGGGGCGCTCAGGGTGTTGCCGTCCAGCTTCGCGGCCCACTCGCCGTCGGCTTCCGCGGCGCGTGGACCGGGGCGGAACTGGCTGGCGTCGGGCAGGTTCGGAAAGGGGTCCTGGGCGGCCAGGGGTTCGGCCGCGAGGTCGGGCGGAATGGCGAGGGCCTCCCGCTCCACCGGTTCCGCGCCGTACTCCGGGCCCCGATTGGGCCCGCAGCCGGCCAGGACCACCGCGGCCAGGGCCAGCAGGGGACCGGCCCGGAGGAGGGTGCGGTTCAACACAGGGGTACAGCCACTAGGGGTCGACTTCATGGAGACGGCCACCCTTTCAAATGAAGGCGGCCCGAGGCGCGAGCCCCGGGCCGACGGAAATAACCGGCGCGTACAAGACTCTAGCACGCCGGTAAAAAATGCGGCAACGCCCGCGCCGGGCTACAGCCCCTTGAGGAACTCGATGACGCGCTCCCGGGCGGCGGGATCGGCGTAGCCGGGGAACCGACTGGTGGTGTCCGGGGCCATGGCGCGGGGATTGGCCAACCAGCGCTGCAGGGACTCCTCGTCCCAGCGGCTCACCCGCACCCCATCCACCGCGGGCTCCCGACCCACCACCCCCCACAGGGAGGGCGCGCTGCCGGCGCCCTGGCGGTCGTCCCGGTCGATGGTGTGGCAGCCCATGCACACCTGCACCTCGGGAGGCAGGAAGGACTCCTCCCCGCCGTTCTCGGCGTCGTCCCCCGCCGCCATCGCCGGGACGGCCGCCCCGGCCAGGGAGGCGAGTCCCAGGATGGCGGCCAGCAAGGAAGGCTTCGGGCGGGCTTGCAACGTCGCCTCCCTACCCGTCCAGCTCTTCATGGAGCTTGCGCAGCTTCGCCTTGGCCGCGTCCGGGATGCCGGAGTCCTCCACGGCGTCCAGGCCGGGGCCCTGGCCGGCGTCCCCCACGGCGATCAGGCCCACCATGGCCATGCCCTCGTGGGGCAGGCAGAAGTAGTGGTGCGCCCCCTCGGTATCCAGGGTCACCTCAAAGGCGTCGCCGGGCTTCTTGAAGCCGCTGTCCCAGGCGGCGGCCCCTTCGGGGACCAGGCTGGGCTTGCCCCGGTTGTCGGGGTGGTAGGCGGCGGCGTTATGGCCCATATCCTCGAACACGAACCGCACCGTATCACCGGGAGCGGCCTCCACGAGGGCCGGTTCGAACACCATGCGCTGCCCGTCGCTGCCCTGGTTGCGCACCTCCACCTCATGAACCTCGCCCCAAGCGGAACCGGCGCCCAGCATCAGCGCGCCAAGCACGGCGACCTTCCCTTTCCCAGGTACCTTCATGACCTCTCCCTCCCAGCTCACGGTACGTTGCGGTGCCCCCTCAGGCGCCCACCAGGCCGAGCTTCTCCAGAGCCTGGCGGACCTCGATACGATGCACCTCGGACAAAGGCGTCAACGGCAGTCGGATGCCCGGCCCCATGCGGCCCATCTCGTGGAGGGCCCATTTCACGGGAATGGGGTTGGCCTCCAGGAACAGGGCATGGTGCAGCGGGGCCAGATCGTCGTCCAGGGACCGGGCGCGGGCCAGCTCCCCGGCGAGGGCGGCGTGGCACATCTCCGCCATGCGGGCGGGGGCCACGTTGGCGGTGACCGAGATCACCCCCTTGCCGCCCGCCAGCATGATGGGCAGGGCGATGCCGTCCTCCCCGGACAGCACGTCCATGCGCTCGCCGCAGCCGCGCACCAGGTCCTGGGCGCGGGCGATGTCCCCGGTGGCGTCCTTGATGGCCACCACCGTGGAGAGGTGGGAGAGCCGCTCCACCGTCTCCACGGCGATCTGGCAACCGGTACGGCCGGGGACATTGTAGAGGATCTGCGGGAGGTGTACCTCGTCCGCCACCCGGCGGAAGTGCTGGTACAGGCCTTCCTGGGTGGGCTTGTTGTAGTAGGGCGCCACCAGCAGGGCCGCGTCCGCCCCCACCTCCCGGGCGTGACGGGTCAGCTCCAGGGTCTCGCGGGTGGAGTTGGAGCCGGTTCCGGCGATCACCGGGATCCGGTTGTGGACCTGGTCCACCACGAAGCGGATGACCTGGCGGTGCTCGTCGTGGTCCAGGGTCGCCGACTCGCCGCTGGTGCCCACCGCCACGATGGCATCGGTCCCCTGCTCCAGATGGAAATCCACCAGGTCGGCCAGGGCGTCCCAATCCACCGCCCCGTCTTCCAGCATGGGGGTCGCCAGGGCCACAATGCTTCCGTGGAACATGTTCGTCCTCTCGGCTGTACGCCTGTTTCGGGTCCGACCCGCGAACGGATCGGCTCATACTAGCCGTCAGAGGCACTTTCGGGCAACCTGGGCACGCGCCCGGACGGGGCGGAGCTTTCGGCGGCGCACCCGGTCTAACCTACTTCCTTTCGGCAACAAGGCAGGAGTCGATGGCCGAAGCCAAACGCCTGTTCGTACTCGACACCAACGTGCTCATGCACGACCCCAGCTGCCTCTTCCGCTTCGAGGAGCACGACCTCTACCTCCCCATGGTCGTCCTCGAGGAGCTCGACGCCGGGAAGAAGGGCATGTCGGAGGTGGCGCGCAACGTCCGCCAGGTCTCCCGGTACCTCGACGGCCTCTGCGAGGGAGTGACCGACTTCGCCAGCGGGATCCCCATACCCGGAACCGACGGCCGGCTGTTCTTCCAGATGGACGCCATCGAGCATCCCCTGCCCTACGACCTCGCGCAAGGCAAGGCGGACAACCGGATCCTCAGCGTGGTGCTCGGGCTGGAGCACCGTTTCCCCGAGCGGCAGGTCTCGCTGGTCACCAACGACATCAACCTCCGCATCAAGGGGCGCGCCTTCGGGTTGCACGTGGAGGACTACACCAGCGACCACACGGTGGAGGATCCCGACCTCCTCTATACCGGCCACAACCCGGTGGCCAACGACTTCTGGGAGACCCATCCCCTGACCATCGCCGACTATGAGGCGGAGGAGGGCCGGACCCTCTATCGCCTGGGGGAGGTGGAGCGGGACTGGTGGCCCAACGAGTTCATCTACTCCGAGGGCCACGGCGAGGACGAGGGCCTGTCCTACCGGGTGCGGCGCCGGCTGGACCCCTCCACCTACTTCATCGAGCCGATCCGGGACTACACCAACCCCAACAACGCCGTGTGGGGGATAAACGCCCTCAACCAGGAGCAGAACTACGCCCTGAACCTGCTCATGGACCCGGAGGTGGACTTCGTCACCCTGCTAGGGCTGGCGGGCACGGGCAAGACCCTGCTGACGCTGGCGGCCACCCTGCACCAGGTCATCGAGGAGCGGCGCTTCGCAGAGGCCATCGTCACCCGCGCCACCGTGCCGGTGGGCGAGGACATCGGCTTCCTGCCGGGGACCGAGGAAGAGAAGATGGCGCCCTGGATGGGCGCGGTGGAGGACAACCTGGAGCTGCTCACCGGATCCGGCAACGGGGGCGGCAAGGGGGGCAAGGGCGGCAACGGCGGGGAAAGCACCTGGGCCGCCCAGGTGAGCCAGGACCTGCTGCGCCACCGCATCCGCATCAAGTCGCTGAACTTCATGCGCGGGCGTACCTTCCTCAACCGCCTGATCATCGTGGACGAGGCGCAGAACCTGTCGCCCAAGCAGATGAAGACCCTGATCACCCGCGCCGGCCCCGGCACCAAGATGGTGTGCCTGGGCAACATCAACCAGATCGACACCCCCTACCTCACCGAGGCCAACTCGGGGCTCACCTACGTGGTGGACAGCTTCAAGGAGTGGGAGCACGCCGGTCACATCACCCTGATCCAGGGCGAGCGCTCGCGGCTGGCGGACTTCGCCAACCAGGCGCTTTAGCGAACGGTTCCGGTCCGGATTCGCCCACTGAAGTGGGCTCCTACGGCAACCGAACGGGCCGCTCCAGTCAGAGCCAGCCACCCAGGGGGTCTCAGGTAGGAGCCCGCTTTAGCGGGCGAAAATAGGGGGCGGCCGGCGGGGCGATCGCCTGTCCGGCTTCGTGGGAAAACGGCTTGTCGCGGCCACTGGCCGCTCCCACAGGGACCAGACTCGGCCGTGGAAGATTTCCGGTGTGGGAGCGGCTATCAGCCGCGACCGCCCGAGGCCGGAAACCGCGTCGCGGCCTCCAATGGCCGCTCCCACAGGCGCCCTGCCCGGCCGGGAAGCTGCCGCAGGGGCGGCTACGGGCCGCGCCCGCGGCTGAAGCTAGTCGCCCAGCCCCCGTCGCAGGCCCTCCAAGTAGTCGCGGGTGATCTCCGGATCCGCCTCGTCGGCCTTCGCCCAGTCGCCCACGTCCTGGTGGGGCTCCTCCTCCATCACCTCGCGGTACTGATCCACCGCCACGCGGCTGCCGCCGTCCTCCAGGGGGTCCACCGCCACCCGGAAGCGGTAGCGGGCGTCCTTGCCGAAGCCCTTGGTGAGGATCTTCATGGTCAGCGCGAAGCCCCCCTCGTCCTCCCCATGCCAGGCCTTGTAGGCCAGAGAGGTGGTGAAACGGCGCCGGTCGAGATCCTCCTCAGTCAGGCGCAGCCCCTGGAGGAACGTGGCCGCGCGCACCATGGCGTAGGTGGTGTCCGCATCGAAGGGACTGGCGAGCCACAGGCCCTCGCCCTCGCCGCGGATCTCCGCAACCCAGTCCTCCCCGCCGTAGCTGGTGCCCTTGGCCTCCAGGAACTGGCCGGTCTCGGGGGCTGGTTCGGTGGGCTCGGTGGGGCCCTCGGCCCCGGCCCCGGTTTCTGCGGCGTCCCCCGGGACCGTCCCGTTTGAATCGGCCTGGGCCTCCTGCTCCTGGCCGGCCTCCGGATCGTGGATCGTGGTGTCGCCCACGGTGTGCTTGACCCCGCAGCCGCTCAAGCCGAGGATCGCTAGGCCCGCCACCACCGTCACCCACCGCCGTTTTTGCCACATTTTCCAAGCGCTCCATGACATCGAAGGGATCAGGAACCGTTCGCCAACCACCGGTCCGCGCTCTCCAGAATGCGTTCCCGGGCGCCCCGGTTGGCCACCACTGCTTCCCGGGCCTTCCGACCCATGGGCTCCCGCCGGGCAGGATCACCGAACAGGTGAGACACCGTCTCACCGAGCTCGGCCCCCGAATGCACCTGCAGCGCGCCGCCCTGCTCCAGCAGCAAGGCGGAGATCTCGTGAAAATTGAACAGGTGGGGCCCGGTCACCACCGGAAGTCCCAAGGCTGCCGGCTCCAACAGATTGTGCCCCCCCGTTGGCACCAAGCTGCCCCCCACGAAGGCCACATCCGCCGCAGCGAACAGACAGGGAAGCTCACCCATGGTATCGGCCAGATAGATCGCGCTCTCCGACGGTTGGCAACCGCCGGAACGGCGGCACACGGGGAATCCAGCATCCTCCACCACCCGCGCCGCCACTCCGAAACGCTCGGGATGGCGAGGAACCAGTACCAGCAGAGCCTCGGGGAAGTCGGTCAGCAGCTGGCGGTGGGCCCTCACCACCTGCTCCTCCTCTCCTTCATGGGTGCTGGCCGCCACCCAAACCGGACGTTCTTCGCCCCACCCCTGACGGAGCCCCCTGCCCTCTTCCACCACTCCCTCGGGAAGGCGCTGGTCGAATTTGAGATTGCCGGCGGTCCGGACCCGCTCCACCGGCGCCCCCAAGGCCCGGAAGCGCTCAGCATCGGCCTCGGTCTGCGTCAGAATGAGGGCGGCGCGGTGCAGCGGTCCGGTGATGATAGGGCGCAGCTTGCGGTAACCGCGGAACGAGCGGGGCGACAGGCGGGCGTTCACTACCATGAGCGGGACGGCCCGGGCGTGGCAAGCCGCGAACAGGTTGGGCCACAGCTCCGTCTCCATAACCACTGCCAGGGCCGGATCCACCCGCTGAAGAAAGCGCCGCACGGCACCCGGCAGGTCATAGGGCAGGTAGCTGTGGCAGACCGAATCCCCGAGCAGCGCCTTCACCCGATCCGAACCGGTGGGGGTAGTCGTGGTCACCACTACCGTCCGGCGGGGATAGCGTTCCAGGAACCCCCGGATCAAGGGGACCGCAGCCTGGACCTCGCCCACGGAAACCGCGTGGACCCAGATGGCGCCCGTTTGCGGTTCGAAGGGCGGGAAGCCGAACCGCTCTCGCCAGCGACGGCGATAGCCGGGGGCTTTCACTCCCCGGACCAGGAGCCGTCCCATGACCGCCGGCACCGCCAGATAGGCCAGTAGGCTATACAGGAGGCGGAGGTAGCGCTCGCTCTGGGGGATGCCGGTGGTCATTCGGACGCGGTTTGGCGGATGGCTTCCATCATCCGGCTACTGGAGCAGCCTTCCCGATACGGCAGTACCACCACCTCGCCACCCGCGGCGGTTACGGTGTCGTAGCCTGCGATGGCCTCGGGCCGGTAATCTCCGCCCTTGGCGAGCACATCCGGCCGGAGCCGTTCGATCAAGCGGGCCGGGGTGTCCTCGGAGAACGGAACCACCCAGTCCACCGCCGCTAGCCCGGCCAGCACGGCCATACGCTGGTCCAGGGGGTTCACCGGGCGACCCTCCCCCTTGAGGCGCTGAACCGAATCGTCGTCGTTCACCGCCACCACCAGGCGGTCTCCCAGGGCCGCGGCCTCCTCCAGGTAGGCCACATGCCCGGCATGAAGCAGATCGAAACAGCCGTTGGTGAACACCACGCGCTCGCCGTGGGCCTGGGCATCGGCCACCGAAAGGGCTAGGGCCTCCTCGTCCAGGACCCGTTTTCCACCCCGCTCCTCGGCCAACTGGGCGCGACGAAGCTCCGCGGGGGTGACGCCCACCGTACCGAGCCGGCCCACCACCACCCCGGCGGCCAGGTTGGCCAGGGACACCGAGGCCTCCCAGCTTTCCCCGGCGGCCAACGCCGTCCCCAGGGTGGCAATTACCGTGTCCCCGGCACCGGTAACGTCGTAGACCTCCCGCGCCCGGGTGGGGAAATGGACCGTTTCCTGGCCCGCCCGCACCAGAGTCACCCCCTTCTCTCCCCGGGTAACCAGCAGGGCCTCCAGGTCCAGCTCACCGCGCAGGTGCTCCGCCTTGCGTACCACTTCCGCCTCATCCGCGCAGGGCCCCACCACAGCCTCGAACTCCTCCCGGTTAGGCGTGAGCGCGCTTGCCCCCCGGTACCGCCGGAAGTCATCCCCCTTGGGGTCCACCAGCACCTTCTTGCCTTCGCACCGGGCAAGCCGGATCAGCTCCGCCGGGTCGGCCAGGGTGCCCTTGGCGTAATCCGAAAGGACGACCACCTCCGCCTGAGAGAGGAGCTCGTTGTACTGCTCCCGCAGGACGGGCCAGTCGCATTCTTCCAGACCGTCCTCGAAATCCAGCCGGATGAGCTGCTGGTTGCGGCTCAGGATGCGCAGCTTTACCAGGGTCTTGATGCGGGGATTGCGCAGGAAGCGCCAGTCCACCCCTCCGTGCTGAAGGCACCGACCCAAAAGATCCGCTTCCTCGTCCTGTCCGGTGAAGCCCAGCAGTGTGCTCTGCCCACCCAGGGCGGCGGCATTGAGGGCCACGTTTCCGGCACCGCCAGCGCGGACCTCCTCACCATCCACGCGAACCACGGGCACCGGGGCCTCGGGGGAGATTCGCCCCGTGGCCCCGGACCAGTAGCGATCAAGCATGAGGTCGCCCACGACAAGCAGGCGGGCGGCGGAGAAATCAGGAATGGACATGGCGGCGACGGCCCTGTGGAATTCCATGCGGAATCTAACACAGCTGGGTCCGGCGGGGGGAACTTCGGGGGAGACGGCGTTTGATCCCGGCGGTGGGTTTGGTATCTTCCGCCCACTACAATTGCGGCAGCCATCGTGGGTCCAACCCCAACGGCTACTTTCCTCCTTGCCCTTTATCCGGACCTTAACCCCCCGCCCAAGGAGCCCCCACCAACCGTGTGCGGCATCGCCGGCTACATGCAGCAGAACGGGGAAGCGACCGAGGTTCCGCTCGCAGCCCAGCTTCGCGCCCTGGCCCACCGCGGGCCGGACGATTCGGGCCATTTCCTGGAGGGTCCCACCGCCCTGGGCCACGCCCGCCTGTCCATCATCGACCCCGGCGGGGGCCACCAGCCCCTGTTCAGCCCCGACGGAAACCTGGTAGTGGTGGCCAACGGCGAGATCTACAACCACGTGGAGCTGCGGGAAACCCTGGCGGCCCGGGGACACCATTTCGCCACCGGCTCCGACAGCGAGGCCATCCTGCACGCCTACGCCGCCTACGGCGAGGATTTCCTGAACCATCTGGAAGGGATGTTCGCCTTCGCCCTCTACGACCGGTCCCGCAGGCGCCTGATCCTGGCCCGCGACCGGCTCGGCATGAAGCCCCTCTTCCTCGCCCCCTGGGCGGGGGGGATCGCCTTTGCCTCGGAGATCAAGGGGCTGTTCCCGGCCTGGCCCCACCGTCCGGAGGTAAACGCCGACGGCCTGGCGCGCTTCCTCCAGCACCAGTTCAGCGCGGGGCGGCGGACCCCCGTGGCGGGCGTGGAGCGCCTCCTGCCGGGGGAGGCCATGGTCGTGGAAGAGGGCGCCATCCAGCGCCGCTGGCAGTACTGGTCCCCCTGGGAGGTGGAGCCCCGCCCGATGGGCTTCGAGGAGGCCAGCGACCGCTTCGACCGGCTCATGGACACGGTCATGCGCCAGCACATGCGCACCGATGTCCCCTATGGGCTTTTCCTTTCCGGCGGGGTGGACTCGGCCCTGATCCTGGCGCTGCTGAGCCGGTACAGTGAAGAGCCCATCCGCACCTTCTCCGTGGGCTTCACCAGCGACCGCTTCCGGGACGAGCTCCCCGTCGCCGAGAACCTGGCCAACCGGCTCGGCGCCCATTTCACACCCCTGCGGCTCAATCCCGAACAGCTGCTCCACCGCTTCCCGCACACCGTCTGGGCCGCCGACGACCTGATGCGGGACTACGCCAACCTGCCCACCTCCCTTCTGGCCCGGGAGGCCAGCCAGGACCTCAAGGTCGTGTTCACCGGCGAAGGGGGCGACGAAGCCTTCGCCGGGTACGGCCGCTATCGCACCTCAGCCCTGGAGCGGGGCTTCAAGGGGATGCTTCATCCGGGAACAGGGGGATTCCGCGCCAGGGGCATGCTCCGGGGCCGCCAGGCCCACTGGCTGCTCCAGACGCCGCTACGTGAGGCCGTGGGCCGCTCCCGGCAACCCTTCATCGAGGCCTGGCGGTCCGCCCCCGGAAGCTGGAGCGACCTGCAGCGCATGCAGGGGACCGACATCACCACCGCCCTTCCGGACAACTTGCTCACCAAGGTGGACCGGATGCTCATGGCCTCCGGTGTGGAAGGGCGCGTGCCGCTGGTGGACCGCCGTCTGATAGAATTCGGTTTGGCCCTGCCGGACGGACTGAAAACCCGCAAGGGGCAGGGGAAAACCTTCCTCAAGGAATGGGCGGAGACCTACCTGCCGCCCGAGCACCTGTGGGGACGCAAGCAGGGATTCAAGGTCCCCGTCAGCGAGTGGCTGCAGGGGGATTTCCTCGACCGGCTCGAACGGCACCTGCCCCGGCAGGACGCGGTCCGAGACTGGTTCCGTCCGGAGGGAGTGCGCCGGTTGTGCCGCCGTCAGCGGCGCAAAGGGGATGCCGCCCAGCCCCTGTGGGCGATCTTCCAGTTCGCCCTCTGGTACCGCTTGATCATCGAGGAGAAAGGCCAGCAGCCGCCTCAGGATCGGGACCCACTCGAGCTACTGGATTAATGCAGGAATCCATCCACCGCCGGATCTTCGTCATGGGGTGCTCCCGCTCGGGAACCACCCTCCTCCAGCGGATGCTGGCCAATCACTCCCGCATCCATACCTTCCCGGAGACCGGGGTGTTCCTCAAGGCCCTGGGCATGCGCGGGCGGGAGCTGCCCTGGACCCGGCTGGGGCTGACCCTGGGCAAGGAGCGGAAGGTCCTCGGCCAACTGCGCGCCCAGAGCGACCTCCCCGAGGAGGAACAGCCATCGCTCCCCCCTCGGCGTATTCGCCTGAATCGTTCGGTAGCGGACACAGTGGATTTCTTGGACCGGATGGCCCTAGCCCACGGGACCGATACCTGGGTGGAGAAAACGCCCCGGCATGTCCTCCACGCCGGACGAATCCAGGAGATGGTTCCCGATTCCTTGTGCATCCACGTCGTCCGCGACGGCCGGGACGTAGTTGCTTCCATTGTAGACCGAGCCCGAAAATTCCCTGATTTTTTTAGCCGCCAACTAAAACCGGACTACGCCATTCGCCAATGGAACAATTCGATAAGGGCCACCTTAGAGGTACTAAACCAGGAAGGACATTTGGTGGTCCATTACGACTCCCTTGCCCATGAACCAGAGAAAATTCTACAAAAAGTTTGCAGGATCGCGAAGTTTCCCTATGAGGAAGAGATGGTCAAAAATCCGAGAAGTTTACCTTTCGTTGGGAATCAGGAATTTTGGAAAAGCAATGTGGAAGAAAAAATCGAGCCTTCTCCTTCCAAATTTCCTAACCTTTTCGATACTACAACCCAAAAACGGATAGAAAAGAGTTTGAGCTTAAAGGCATTTGATTCCCTAAAAGAAAACCTATAACTATTAGGGCAATTTAACCAATGATATATTCAAAAAAAGAAAATTTTATTTTCATAAAAACAACAAAAACCGCCGGTTCAAGCGTCGAGATCGCTTTATCTTCCTTCTGCGGAGGGGAAGATATTTTAACCCCACTTACACCCGAGGATGAGGAAAAACGGGCCTCCCTTGCCGGAATAGGAGCACAAAACTTCGAATGGCCGGAAGAGGAAAAACCCTGGGGGTTATTACGGGACATAACAAAAAGACCAAATAGATACAGAAAATTTTTAAAACACCCTTTGACAAAAAAATACCCAGCTACATATAAGTTTGACGAGCATATGTCAGCACATGATGTCAAACTTTTACTAGGTGCGGAAATTTGGAAAAAGACCTTCACGTTTACTATAGAAAGAAACCCGTGGGATAGGGCAATATCGTTTTTCTATTGGCAACAGAGAAACGGAAAAAAATTTAATACAATTGACCATTATGTTGAGAATAGAGCAAAAAACCATAAACACAAATTAAGCAATTGGCATTTATACACTAAAGATGACCAATTTTTAGTTGATAAAGTCCTGAGATATGAGGACCTCAGTAAAGATTTTGAAAATCTAGGGAACTTTTTAGGTTTAACAGGCTTAACCCTTCCTGAATATCAAGCAAAAGGGAATCACAGAAAGAACCGGGATCCGGCAGGAAAACTATTGAGTAAAAATGCTATTGATTTAATAGGGGAGGTTTGTAAGAAGGAAATTGAATTCTTCGGTTATGAGGTGCAGTATGATTAAATTTCAAATTCTCCCTCTTCCCAGCTACCATTCACCTATAACATGGCTGGTGCTACCCTTCTTTTTTTTATATGTCTTTTCTTTTAGCGCGGAATTAAGCACAGCCATAGGAAACATTTCCTTAGGGTTTTTATTAGTATTTGGGTTAATCTGGTTTTTCAAAGAGTCGAAAGCCATAGCCGAGAAGGATTTATTATTATATTTGTCAATTTCATTTTTATTTTATATTGCAGCTCGAACCTTTTGGGCTGGCCAAGAATGGCCCCACCAATGGGAACAACAGTGGGATGCAGCCAAAGGTTGGCTTTTAACGGGTTTTCTGACAGTTTATTTGATTTCATTCTGGGTATCTAAGCACAAGAATCCCAATAATTTGGCGGTTCTTGTCTTCTTATTATTCGCTTTGGGATTTACTTTCAGCATATTACCCTATTTTGAATTCCAAAATTTGATCCAAATCATTAATGGAAAAAGGGAGCAATTTGGCTTTGCGGGAACAGAAGCAGGCCTTTATTCGGCTTTTGGGATTATTCTAGTAATAACGTTGACACCCTTTGTAGTCAATCTAACTCCGCCCAAGTTTAAAATTTACCTTGTTTTTACATTAATTGCGCTAGTTTCTATTTTGCTATTTGCGTTATTAGCGACAAAAGCACGGGGGGCATGGCTAGGTTTTGTTTTGGCTTTATCAGTTTCTTTTGTACTATTTATCTTTTCAAGAGAAGAAAATTTATTTCCAAAAAAGGATTTTTCAATAGTATTAACCGCGTTCTTAACGTTTCTTATGGTATTGATGGCCCTTCAATCGGATAAAATTTACTCCCGAATAACTTCCGAGGGCAAAGTAATAAGCCAAATAATAGAAGAGGGCGTTGATAAGGCAGAGGTTACTTCCATTTCCAAACGTGTCTTAATGTGGCGTTGGGGGATCAATAGGTGGATGGAGCGCCCCTGGTTCGGTTGGGGCCCTAGAAATTTGCATTTTGTGGCAAAAAAAGACCCAATTATAGAAAAGGTTCCAAAGCTTACTCACTTACATAACACTTTTATTGAGATACTGGTAAGATTTGGAGTTGTTGGTTTTGCCTTTTTCTTTTTTCAATGGATTTTGATATTTAATGCTATAAGAACCACTTGGCAGAAAAGCATAATCCCCCCACCTTTGGCTAATTTCCTTATAGCAGGTTGGGTATTATGGGTTGTATGGAGTTTTTTTGCTTTTCGTCTTAACCACCCTGAAATGAGCTTTTTTATTGCTCTTTTAGGAGGGGTTCCTTATGGAATAAAAAAGCATTCCATAAACCATACGAAGAATCCCTCTCCAAACCCATATTGAGCCGGGGTTAACCATTGTATAGCCAGCCAACGATTTCTTTCTTTTTTGTCACATCGGGACATAGTGGCGTTGACCGCCTACTTAAAAATTTAATTCCCGAAGTTGCCTCTCGAGGCTATCGCGTTGACTTGTTAAAAGTTTCAGGTCATGGACCCTACTTGGTAGACACACCTTCCAATGTGCGAATCATAAATTTGGGATCTTCCCATGCTTATTCCAGTTTGATCCCCTTAAAGAAATACTTAGAGAAAGAAAAGCCCGGTTTCCTTATCTCTGGGAAGGATAAAGTTAACCGGGTCGCTTTTTGGGCTAACAATTTTTCTAAAGAAAAATCAAAGCAGGTTTTCCGTTATGGAACCATGCCCTCTATTGAAATAAAAAACCGAGGGTTTTTTGAAAGAAAAATACAAAAATTTTTCATAAAATTTGCATACCCAAAGGTGTTTAAGGTTTTTGCCGACTCAAAAGGAGTAATGGACGATTTATCCACCTATATGGAAGGGAAAACTCAAAATCTAACTGTTGGACCAAGCCCGGTTATCCCGGATTCTTTATCCAATGAAAAATTTTCCCGACCTGAACACCCATGGTATCAACCAGGAGAACCTCCAGTAATCCTGGGTGTCGGGGAGCTTTCGGGCAGGAAGGATTTTAAAACTTTACTAAAAGCCTTTTCTGATTTACGAAGCCGGAGGGATTGTCGCCTAATCCTTTTGGGTAAGGGGCGTAAAAAAGACGAATTATCCCAACTTTCAAAGGAACTAGGAATTTTCCGGGATGTTGAATTTATGGGTTTTGTAAATAACCCTTATCCATTTATTTACCATGCATCAGCCCTCGCCCTTACTTCAAGATGGGAAGGGTTGGGGTTCGTACTCATTGAAGCAATGGCTTTGGGTACCCCAGTGGCATCCACGGATTGTCCTAGTGGCCCTCGGGAAATCCTCCAGGAGGGCAAATTAGGGCCCTTGGTAAAAGTCGGTGATTGGGAGGAATTGGGAAAGGGGTTGGAAAGGATTTTAGCTTCTCCTCCCTCTGCTTCAACTCTGAAAAATGCCGTCAAACATTATAGTGTTTCGCAGGCAACCAACAAGTTTCTTGCCGAATTGGGCCTGAATTAGCTTTAATTTTTAATAAAAAACTTCGGTTTTCAATAAAATAATGCCCAACACCAAAACAAACCACATCTCTCCAGGAAGGCACCCAAAACGTTTGGCCATTTTAATGCCATCCCGTTCTTGGGGGGGGATAGAGCGGGTAATAGTCAACCTGATTAATCAACTTTCTATTTCCGGAATTCAGGTTGATCTACTTTTGAGCCGCGACCGGGAAGTGCCTTACCCAGAGGAGTTAAATCCGAATACGAATGTGATCGATCTTGGAACTTACCACAAGCTCTCGGCTATACTCCCAGTAGCAAGATACCTACAAAAATTCAAACCAGATGCTCTTTTAACCGCAAAAGATCACGGTGCTAATGTTGGTATAATTTCTGCAGAACTTTCCAGGACAAATACCCCAGTATTTGTCTCCATTCATAGCAGCCTTAGTCAAACTGTAACCAAATTTACCAGAAAATTTTGGGTTAAGCACCTTTACCCAAGAGCCAATGCAATAATTACGGTTTCTCAAGGGGCTGCAAGAGGACTTTGCACGACCTTCAAAATTAAACCGGAAAAAGTTCACGTCATTTATAACCCTATAACCAACCAGTCTCTCTTTCATCTTGCGAATGAGTCTCCTAACCACCCTTGGCTGCTGAACAACCGTTCGGCCCCTGTAATTCTCGGGGTTGGCCGACTTAGCTCTTCTAAAGATTTTCCAACCTTAATCAAAGCATTCAAAAAAGTCCGGGAAGAAATGCCCGCACGATTACTTATTATTGGGGAGGGAGAAAAAAGGGAATATTTAGAAAACTTAATAGAGGAATTGGGGTTGCAAAATGATGTGGACCTTCCTGGTTTTTATTCCAATCCTTATTCTATCATGAAAAAGGCTGACCTTTTTGCCCTTTCTTCTGCGTGGGAAGGCTTCGGGAATGTTTTGGCGGAGGCTATCAGCCTGGGTACTCCAGCCGTATCAACAAACTGCCCTAGTGGCCCTTCTGAAATCTTGAATGGCGGGCTATATGGTCCCCTTGTCCCGGTTGGAGATGTTGATTCAATGGCGAAGGCCATGAAGGAAGTTCTGGTTAACCCGCCAAATCCTGAATCCCTTCGTAAAGCGGGTCTCCGTTTCAGCCAGGAAAACATTGCCCTCGAATACCAAAAAATTATGGGGCTTTCCCCTTCAGAAGACGAAACTGAAAAATGACCATTCCTAAATCTTCCCAACCCATAATTATACTCGGCATGCACCGCTCCGGTACTACCATGGTAGCGGAGGCTCTTAGAAAATTAGGTCTTTTTTTGGGTTCTCACCGTGACCGTAACTGCGAAGCTTGGTTCTTCGTCCGTGCAAATAGTTGGGTGTTACGGCAAGCCCGTAGCCACTGGACCCAACCCTTACCAATATTTCAACTGCTGGATAACCCAAAGCTATTCGCTTTAATACGGGATCAACTCAAACATTTTTTGCATAGCCCTCGTTATGCCCAATACCTAGTGCCCTTGGGGCTTTGGGGTTATGGCCACCATCCCCCTCAACGCATCTGGGGTTGGAAGGATCCTAGGAACACCCTAACCCTTCCTCTCTGGCTCTCAATTTTCCCTCATGCTCGAATTGTTCATATCCGCCGACATGGGGTAGATGTAGCCCAGAGCCTTTATTCTCGCCATAACAAATCGCTGGCCAAAACCCAAAACAAGCTTAATAAAAAGAAACTTTTTAACAAACTTGGTTTTCTTCCCAACAATCTCGGTAATAACCCCCGTTGCTCCAGCCTTGAGGGCGCTTTTTCCCTCTGGGAGGAATACCTGGAGGCAGCAAGTACAAATCTCGCGTCAAACTCCCTTGATGTTCTAGATATGGAATTTGAATCGATTTTACAATCCCCTTTTAAATCTCTTGAAAAACTTTCTCATTTTTCCGGGATTAAACCTTCCAGCACCGATTTGAATCGGGTTGCACAGGATTTCGAAGCCTCCCGGGCTTTTGCCTTTCGTACCTCTCCTCAATTACAGGAATTTGGGAACCAAGTTGACAACCGCCTTCGCCTTTATGGCTATAGTGCATTTTAACCATGGAACTTTCTCGCGCTAATGCAGATCCTGATAATCCGTCTCAGCGCCATCGGCGACGTGGTCATGGCCTCCGCGGTCATCCCCGCCTTGCGCCGTGCCTACCCCGAAGCCCGCATTGACTGGTTGGCAGAGCCGCCAGCCGATGCCGTGCTCCGGGCCCAGCCCGAGCTCAACGAGATCATTACCTGGCCCAAGGGTGATTGGAAGCGGCTGCTGCGGCAGGGACGCTTACGGGCTTTGACCCGGGAGGTAATAGGCTTCGCCCGGCGGTTGCGTGGAAACCGCTATGACTTGGTCCTTGACCTCCAAGGACTGGCCAAAAGCGGTCTCTGGGCCCGGGTTACCCGGGCCCCGCGACGGGTCGGCCTCGGCTCCCGCGAAGGGAGCCAGTATTTGATGACGGAGGTGGTTACCCGGCCGCGGGGCGACGAGCGGATTGCCTCGGAATACCTCCGGTTAGTGGAGGCCCTGGGGATCGACCCGGGCGCCTTCCCCATGGCTCCGGCGGTATCCGATGGTGACCGGGCGAATGCGGAAGCGCTCCTGGCGGCAAAGGGGCTCACCGGGAATTTTGCCGTGGTCGCCCCGTTCACTACACGCCCCCAGAAGCACTGGGTTGAGGGGCGGTGGGCCCCCTTAGCCGACCGGATTCAACAAGAACTGGGGCTGCCCGTGGTGATGGTTGGGGGGCCCGGGGACCAAGAGGCCGCCCGGCGGATCGAGAGCCAGGCTGGGGAAGGGCTGGTCGATCTAACGGGGCAAACGGGGCTTACCGAGACCTTCGCCCTTTTGGACGAGGCATCGCTTTGCCTCGGGGTGGATACCGGGCTCACCCATGCCGCCATCGGCTTCGGCACCCCCACGGTGGCCCTTTTCGGCTCTACCCGTCCCTACCTCGATCCCGCCACAGAGAATGCCCACGTTCTGTACTCCGCCCTGCCCTGCTCTCCCTGCCGGCGTCGTCCCACCTGTGGGGGCACCTTCGATTGCATGGCGGCCTTTGAGGTGGATCAGGTTCTGGATGCGGCCCGGGAAGTGATTCGGTCATGAAGGTCCTGCACATCGAGACCGGCCGCAACCTCTATGGCGGGGCCCGACAGGTGCTCTACCTGCTGGAGGGTTCGGCCCAACGGGAGGATTGCGAGAGCCATTTGGCCTGCCCGGCGGGCAGCGCCATCGGCCAGGCCGCGGAAGACTCCGGCATCGCAGTTCATCCTTTGACCCGGAGTGGGGATCTCAGCCTGGGGATGGCCCTCCAGCTCTACCGTCTCATCCGCCGGGTCGGGCCTGACCTGGTCCATGTCCACAGCCGGCGGGGGGCCGACCTCTGGGGCGGGGTGGCCGCGCGCTGGGCGGGGGTTCCGGCCCTGGTCAGCCGGCGCGTGGACAACCCCGAGCCGCCTTGGTGGGCGGTCCGGAAGTATTCCCTCTACGAGCGCGTCATTGCCATCTCGGAGGGGATTCGCCAGGTGCTGCTCCGGGAAGGCCTATCCGCGGAGTATGTGGTCACCGTCCCCAGCGCGGTAGACAGTACGCAGTTCTCCCAGCCCTGTGATCCCGGTTGGTTCCAAGCCGAATTCGACCTGCCCGCGCACGGTCCCGTCATCGGCGTCATCGCCCAGCTCATCGAACGCAAGGGCCACACTTACCTCCTGCAGGCCCTGCCCGCCCTGCGGGAACGGTTCCCGGGACTGCACGTCCTTTTTCTGGGGAAAGGCCCCTTGCGCGAACACCTGGAGAGGGAGGTCCAGGAACGGGGCCTCGACGATTGCGTCCGATTCACCGGCTTCCGCTCCGACCTGCCCCGGATCCTTCCCTGCCTGGACCTGGTGGTCCACCCCGCGCTCATGGAAGGCCTGGGCGTTTCCCTCCTCCAGGCCGCGGCCAGCGGGGCACCCATCGTCGGGAGCCGGGCCGGGGGCATTCCGGAGGTGGTCCGGGACGGGGTGAACGGGAGGCTGGTAACCCCGGGAGCCCCCGACGAGCTGGTCGAGGCGGTGGGGGAAATCCTGGCGGCTCCGGACACAGCCAAACGCATGGGGGGAGCCGGCCGGGAACTGGTGAAACAGGAGTTCGACATCTCCGCCATGGTCGCGGGCAATTACCGGGTTTACCGGGAGATCCTTGCCCCAACGGCCTGAGGCCACCTTGCCGCTCCCCCGCCCCATGCGTAGACTCTGAGCCGCCGCACCGAACCAATCCGAGCCCAGGCCATGAACCTGCCCAAACGAATCGCCCTATTCCTCTCCTTCTCCGGTGACGGCGGGGTGGAGCGCATGATGCTCAACCTCGCCGGCGCCATCGCCCGCCTGGGCCATCCGGTAGACCTGGTGCGAGCCAAGGCCGAAGGGGGCCACGACCAGGCGCCCGAAGGCGTGCGGGTCATCGACCTGGGCACGGCCCACACCCGCACCAGCCTCAAGCCGCTCACCCGCTACCTCCGGCGGGAGCGACCCGACGCCATGTTGGCGGCCAAGGACCGGGCCAACCGGGTAGCCATCCGCGCCCGCCAGCGCGCCGGGGTCGATACCCGGCTGGCGGTGCGGCTGGGCACCCACCTCTCCCGCTCCCTGGAGGGCCGCTCGGGGCTGAAGAAGTGGCTGCGCTACCGCCCCATGCGCGCCGCCTACCCCCATGCCGACGCCATCGTGGCCGTCTCCGCCGGCGTGGCCGAGGACACCGCCCGCATCACCGGCATCCCCCAGCAGGCCATCCACGTCATCCCCAACCCGGTGGTGACGCCCGGCATGCGGGAAGCGGCCCGCCAGCCGGTCGGCCACCCCTGGCTGGAAGGGGATTCGCGGGAGATCCCGGTGGTCGTGGCCGCTGGCCGGCTCACCCGGCAGAAGGACTTCCCCACCCTGCTGCGTGCCTTCGCCCGGCTGCGCGAGGAGCGCCCCGCTCGCCTGATCATTCTGGGCGAGGGCCGCGACCGGCCGGAGCTTGAGGCCCTGGCCGCGGAGCTGGGGATCGCCGGGGACCTGGACCTACCCGGCTTCGCCGCCAACCCCTATGCCTTCATGGCCGGGGCGGACCTGTTCGCCCTGTCCTCCGCCTGGGAGGGCAGCCCCAACGTCCTCACCGAGGCCCTGGCTCTGGGCACCCCCGTGGCGGCCACGGACTGCCAGAGCGGTCCCCGGGAGACCCTGGCCGGCGGCCGCTACGGCCCCCTGGTGCCCGTGGGCGATGCCGAGGCCCTGGGGCGGGCCCTGGCCGACACCCTGGCCGAGCCACCGGAATCGGCCTTCCTGCAGGAGGCCGCCGCCCCCTTCGAGGCCGAGGCCAGCGCCCGGGCGTACCTGGCGGCCCTGGGCGTTCGCTCCGACACCCCCTGACACCGAGCCAACTTCCGCGAGACCCCGCCATGCTGCTGTCGTACCGCCAACAGTTCCTGTTCGTGCACACCGCCAAGACCGGGGGCACTAGCGTCCGGGCCGCCCTGGAAAGCTACAAGTGGCGAGATCCCTACCGCATCCCCCAGTTCATCTGCAGCCGGCTGTCGCACCTCACCGGGCACAAGCTGGGCCTCAAGTTCCCCCGCCACGCCAAGGCGGTAACGGCCAAGGAGATGCTGCCCAACGACGTCTTCGAGTCCCTGTTCAAGTTCGCCTTCGTGCGCAACCCCTGGGACCTGCAGGTGAGCTCCTGGCACCACATCCGGCGGGAGCGGCCCCACGTCCTGGAAGGCATCAACGATTTCGAGACCTTCCTGCGCTATAAGCTGGAGGGCGACCGGCCCTACCACTACATCCTGGACGCCTCGGTGGAGCCCCAGTGGCACCACCTCATGGACCTGGAAGGCCGCTGCATCGTGGACTTCATCGGCCGCTACGAGAATCTGGCGGCGGATTTCGACGAGGTCTGCCGGCGCATCGGCTTCGCGAAGCCGCCCCGGCTTCCCCACAAGCGCAAGGCCGGGGACCGGGAGGACTACCGCCGCTACTACAGCGATCCCGCCGCCGAGCTGGTCGCCCGCCACTTCGCCGCCGATATCGCCAACCTGGGCTACACCTTCGACTAGGGCCCTTCGCGGCCACTGGCCGCTCCCACAAGGGCCGCTTCGTGGTACCGAAGCCCCTGACCTGGAGGGGCGTAGCCCAAAGGCCCGCCCCAACAAAGAAAAGGCCGACCCCGAGGGGTCGGCCTTTTCGGTTCCAGTCCCCGCTCGCGCGGGGCCCAAGCTTGCTAAGCGTGCTTAGAAGCTGGTCTGGAACTGGGCCAGGAAGGTGCCCGTGGCTTCGCCGGCGTCGTCGGTGACGGCCCGGGACCCGCCATGGTTGGTGATATCCTCGGTGTCCCCGCCGGGCAGCACGTAGTTCAGCTGGATGCGGGCCTCGTGCTTCACATCGGGGTTCAGGAAGATGTTGGCGCCCACGAAGGTCTCGGTGTAGTCGGTGTCGTTGGCATCCTCGCTGGAGGAGTAGTGCCGGACCACGCCCTCGACCATCGGGGTGAACATGTAGCCGGCGTGGGCGAACCACACGGACCGGTCGTTATCCTCGATGTTGTTCACGCCGGTGGCGTCGATGTACTCGGCCTTCAGGGTCAGGCCGGGCACGGGCTGAGACATCAGGCCGATGTCCATGACGGTTGCATCATCAGCGCTAACACCGCCAATTTGATCAACGCTGGCGGCGCTGACACCGTAGCCGACCTCGGCATGGAGCATCTTGCCCATGTCGTAGCTGAGGTTGCCGGCGTAGGCGTAATCCTCACCCGCGTTAGGGGTAGCGGCTTCATCAGCGATGCCGCGCACGGTCGGGTTGAACACGCCCACCTTGTAGCCGAGGCCCCCGGCGCCGCCGGAGAGCATCAGGCCCGCGGCGCGCTCCAGCACCAGGGACTTCTCCATGCCGCGCTTGGTGATGTCCAGCTTCTTGCCGGAGGTGTTGAAGTCCATGCCCACCGGGGTCTTGAACTGGCCGGCCTGGACGCTGGCCGCGCCGAAGTCATAACCCACCACGGCGTCCTTGATAACCGAGGGAAGGTCATAACCGGTTTGGCCACTCAGATCCCCCCGGTTGAAGTCCACCTGCAGCTTGGAGAAGGCGCCGGAGTCGAAGCTGGCCTTGTAGCCGATACGGACGCGGTCGGCACCGAAGGCGAAGCCGCCGCCGTCGCCGGTGGCGTTGTCTTCGCCTTGCTGCTCAAGGGTGATCTGGTTGAAGCCGAACCAGCTGACTTCGGAGTCGGCCTGGGCCATCGGGGCGGCCACGAGGCCGGCAATCGCGGTAGCAACGAGCTTGTTGCGCATGTTCTTCCTCCCTCTAGAGGTTTGGGCAATGCGATTGGTGGGGTTTGTAGCATAGCCCCGACACCCACGCAATACTTTCGGACTGCCGATTTCCCGTGTCCATGCGCCATAGGAGGAAGATGGGCCCATTTTTTTAACACGACCAGTTTTGTAGGCCGCGAAGGAGCGCAGGGTATCGATCGCTGTCAAAAGGTATATAAACTGGTACGGGAAGGCCTATAAAGGATTAGAACATGCGAATATTTCAATCTTTGGCGACAGTCGCACTTTCCATCTGTCTCCTCGCGACGACACAAGCGGTGTCCGCCGCCGGGGAGGACCACCCCATCCGCGTCGACATCCAGCCGGAGCCGGTGCAGGCGGCCCTGGAGGACCAGGAGCCCGGGGAAGTGCTGTCCCCGGAGGACACCCTGCGCGAGGTGGCTCCGGGGGTGTACGTCACCTACGGGGTGATCGGCACCATCGACGAGTTCAACCGCGGCTTCAACGGCAACGCCGGATTCGTGGTGACGGACGAGGGGGTGGTGGTGATCGACGCCCTGGGCAGCCCGCGCCTGGGCAAGGCTTGGCTGGAGACCATCCGCTCGGTGACCGACAAGCCCATCGAGTACCTGGTGCTCACCCACAACCACCCGGACCACTCCTACGGCGCCGTGGCCTTCCGGGAGGAGACCGACGCCACGGTGATCGCCCACCCGGCCACGGAGGACTACCTGCGCTCCAACCAGTTCGCCGACAGCGTGGCCTACCGGGAGGACCTGCTGGAGGAAGACTTCGAGGGCTTCGAGGCGGTGCATCCGGACGAGACGGTGGAGCCGGCCTTCGGCGAGCCGCTGGAGCTGGAGGTGGGCGGCGAGGCCTTCCACGTCTACAACGTGGGCGGCCACCACAGCTTCGGCGACCTGCTGATCCACATGCCGGACCGGCAGATCACCTGGGGCAGCGACCTGTACTTCCAGAACCGCACCACCTACATGCTCGACGGCAACCTGGAGGACTACTTCAAGGCGGACGAGCTGGCCAAGGGCCTGGAGACGGAGCTGATGATCCCGGGCCACGGCGTGGCGCAGGAGGGCCCGCCCTTCCCCATGCGCGAGAAGACCGTTTCCTACGTCACCCGACTGCGGGACATGATGAAGGACGCGGTGGAGAACATGGTGCCCCTGTCCGAGGCGGTGAACCAGGCCGAGGAGTCCTTCCCCGAGTGGGAGGACACGGCCCTGTTCGAGGAGAACCACCGCAAGAACGCCAACTTCATCTACACCCAGATGGAGCAGAAGCTCCTGTTCGGGGAGGAGTAGACGGGGCGGTCCGTCAGGGAGCATGTGGGAGCGGTCCGTGACCGCGACCGGACCTTCCATCTTGGGCAAGAGGAAGTCGCAGTCACGGACCGCTCCCACACCCTGCTTTCAGGCTCCCTAAGGCCTTCAGATCACTCTGCCTTTCCCGTCCAGCCAAGCGGCATCCCAGTGCGGATAGTCTTCAATCCGCTCCACCAGGCCTGCCCGCAGCGGATTGGCAATCACGTAGCGCGCCAAAGCCCGGAGGTCCTCCTCCTTGCGCACGGCGCGGTCGTGGAAGCCTCGTTGCCACACCGGCACCCCCTTGGTACCCCGAAAGGTATTAATCCGCTGCGCGGAGTAGGTTTTCACCGACCGCATCAAGGCGGTCAGGGAGAGGGGCCGCTCCAGTTGCACCAGCCAGTGGAGGTGGTCGGGCATAACGACGAAGGCCAAGGAACGCACCTCTCCCCGGTTATGGGGCACCCGCAGGCAGGCGACCAGGGAGCGGGCAAGAGGCAGGGACTCGAAAAGGGCTTCGCGGCCGGCCGTCACCGTAGTCAGGAGATAGGCCCTCCCGGGCTCGGAGTATCGGCCCCGTCGTAGCCGGTGATAGCCCTTTTCCGGCATTTGCAGACCCCTTTCGGTCGCGGCCACTGGCCGCTCCCACAAAAGAACCATCAGCCAGCCCTCCCAGACCCCTGTAGGAGCGGCTATCAGCCGCGACCCCTCAGGCATGTCGCGGCTGCCCTGGCCGCTCCTACAATCGGCCCATCAGCCCTCCCGGGCCCCTGTGGGAACGGCTATCGGCCGCGCTCCTCACTCGCCTTCGCCCGAGGCCACGACGCCCTCCCCCCGCCGCGCCTCGCGGTGGGCCCGCAGCATGGACAGCCCCTCCAGCACCACCCACAGGGCCAGGATCAGGATGATGCCGCCGACGATGGTCAGGGCCCAGTTGCCCTGGGCGATGTAGTCGGCGAGGTTGTAGACCATGGCGGTGACGGTGGCCACCAGCACCAGGACCATCGGCACGGCGGTGTAGATCACCGGCCGGCGCATGTGGAGCAGGTAGGCGGAGACCGCCAGCAGGGTGAGGGCGGCGAGGATCTGGTTGGTGGTGCCGAACAGGGCCCACAGATGCAGGCCCGCGGGCTTGCCGTCCACCTTGAAGAAGGCGAAGAAGCCGATGGCCGCCACGGCGAGCAGCGTGGCCACCCAGCGGTTCTCCAGGGCGCGCAGGTTGAAGGTGGCGCCGATCTCGTTGAGGTTGTAGCGCAGCAGGCGGGTGCCGGAGTCCACGGAGGTGAGCGCGTAGGCCACCACCACCACGGAGACGAAGGCCTCGGCGAGCCCGCGCGGCACCCCCCAGGAGTGGATGAACAGCCCGGTGCCCTGGATGAAGGCCCCGAGCTTGGCGTCCAGGCCGGAGCCCGCCTCCCAGGTGGCGTAGTGGTCCGCCCATTCGCCGTAGCTGGCGAAGCCGGCGGTGGTGGCCAGCACGGCGATGAGGGCCAGGAAGCTCTCGCCGATCATGCCGCCGTAGCCCACCAGGCGGGCGTCGGTCTCCTTGTCCAGCTGGCGGGCGGTGGTGCCGCTGGCCACCACGCCGTGGAAGCCGCTGATGGCGCCGCAGGCGATGATGATGAACAGGAAGGGCAGCATGGACGGTGCGCCCTCGGGGTTCGGGTTGACCGCGGGGGCGGCGAACTCCGGATTGAGCAGGAACAGGCCGACGAGGATGGCCGCCAGGGCCAGGTACAGCAGCAGGGAGTTGAGGAAGTCGCGGGGCTGCAGCAGCAGCCACACCGGCAGCAGGGAGGCCACCAGGGCGTAGCCCAGCAGCGCCCAGCGCCACACGGAGGCGTCCACGCCGAGCACGGGGTACTGCAGGCCACCGAAGGTGAGCGCCAGCACCGCCAGGAAGGCCACGGCGGTGAGCGGGCCCAGGCGCCAGCCGCGCCGGTAGTGGAGGAAGCCCACCACCATGGCCAGGACCATGAGCGAGAAGGTGGGCATCACAGCCTCGGGGTGCTGCACCACGCTCTCCGGGCCGCCGGCCGGCGAGGCGAACAGGGAGCCCACCACCAGCACGAACACCCCCATGGCCAGCGCCACCAGGAAGAAGATGATCAGCAGGAACAGCAGCTTGGCCCGGGGCGTGATGACCCGCTCCGCGATCCGCCCCACGGACTGGCCCTTGTTGCGCACCGACAGGGTCAGGGCGGAGAAGTCGTGGACAGCGCCGATGAGCAGGGCGCCCAGCACCACCCACAGCAGGGCCGGCACCCAGCCCCAGATCACCGCGATGGCGGGCCCCAGCATGGGCGCCAGGCCGGCCACGGAGGCGTAGTGGTGGCCGAACAGGACGTACTTGTTGGTGGGGACGAAGTCCAGCTCGTCGCGTTGGGCGTGGGCGGGAGTCACGGCCTGGGGGTCGAGCCGCCAGACCTTTTCCGCCAGGAAACGGCTGTAGTAGCGGTAGAAGACCAGGTACAGGACGATGGCGACGACGGCGACGGCGGCTGGACTCATCCCGGGCCCCTCGTTGGCTTGGGTTTGGAATAACCCGGGAAATCTAGCACATGGGGCCGTTCCGCCTAAGCCCGGGCCGGGTTGACCCGGTCCAAGGGAATCCTTATACTTGCCGGTCTCGTTTGGGGGATCGTCTAGTGGTAGGACGACGGATTCTGGTTCCGTTAACCCAGGTTCGAATCCTGGTCCCCCAGCCAAACGGATAGCAGGCCTCAGCCTCGCTTCGCCTCGGACCACCCGGTCCGGGGCGTTTTTCGTTGGACGCCCGCCGAGGCCGGTGGATGCGCCACGAATATCGGGCCCGGCCGGGGATGGGGGAACCCCGACCGGGCCGTCGTTGACCCACCGGACAGCCCCCGCTGTCCCGGGGCTCGGCTCCCTCGTTCAAGACGGGGGAGCCTTTTCCGGACAGGGCCCCCGGGCCCACCCTTGCACCGAGCCCAACCCCTGGAGCGGCCGCGGCCACCATGCACCGCTTCTTCCGCCGCAACCTGCCCACGGAGGCCCGCATCCGGGCCTGGGTGGGCGAGCATCCCCTCATGCGCCGCCTGCTGGCGCGTGCCGGCTTCTTTGGGCTGGACCGCCGCACCCTGGCCCGCGGGGTGAGCGTGGGCCTGCTCGTCGGCCTGACCCCCACGGTCGGCTTTCAGACCCCCCTCCTGATCCTCCTGTGCGTCCTGCTGCGGGCCAGCTTCCCGGCGGCCTTCCTGGTCTCCTGGGTGAGCAACCCCCTGACGGCCGCTCCGCTCTACTTCGCCTTCAACCGGACGGGGGAGGCGGTCTTCGGCGAATGGCTGGGGCTCTCGCCGTCGGGCGCCGCGGGCCACGCCGCAACCCAGACCCTCTATCTGGGCCTGGGCAGCCTGCTGATCGCCCTGCCCGCCGCCCTGGCGGGCTACTTCCTGTTCCTCGGCGCCTGGCGGCTGTCGGTGCTCTACAAGTGGCGGTCGCGGAGCAGTCGAGGGGCCTGAGCCCCCTGACCACGTCCCCTGGCGGGTCGCGGCCGCTGGCCGCTCCCACCCTCTACCCCCGACCCATCCTCAGTGCTTTTCCCCCAGACGGTCCATGAGCGCGAACAGGACGCCGGAGACCACGAAGGTCAGGTGGATGCCCACCTTCCAGGCCAGCTGCTCGTTGGACAGTTCGCCCACCTTGATGAAGGACTTGAGCAGCTCGATGGCGGAGATGGCGACGATGGAGCCGATCACCTTGAGCTTGAGGTCGGAGAAGTCCACGTGGCCCATCCACTCGGGCCGGTCCTCGTTGTCGCCGGTGTCCATCTTGGAGACGAAGTTCTCGTAGCTGCTGAAGATGATGATCAGCAGCAGGCTGGCCACCAGCGACAGGTCGATCAGGGCCAGGATGCCCACGATCAGCTCCCCCGTGCTGGCCTCGGGGAGGGTGCCCACCAGGTGCAGCAGCTCCGTAGCGAACTTGGCGAGCAGCAGGACCATACCGACGATCAGGCCGAGGTAGAAAGGAACCAGCAGCCACCGGCTGTTGAACATGAGGGATTCGAGGATCTTCTCCGCGCTCACAACAGGCCTCGCGTTGGGTGAAGGGCAATAGGGACCGATCCCGGCCCCTCCCCGGCTGGGTCCGGAGAAGGAGGGGTCGGTGCTCATGGGCACGGCCCGGCCCCCTTAAAGCGGAGGGCGGGGTCGTGCGCAGGGCTTTAGTGGGACAAAAAAAGCCCCGCCGGTCGGCGGGGCTTTTTTTCGGGATTTGGTGGAGCCGGTCGGGATCGAACCGACGACCTCGTGAATGCCATTCACGCGCTCTCCCAACTGAGCTACGGCCCCGAAATGAAGTGCAGAATTCTAGGCGTTGGCCGTTGGCCTGTCAAGGAGCTATTCGGCCTGCTCGGCGCGCTCCCGGATGTAGGCCAGCGCCCGATCCAGACGCTCAATGGTAGTGGACTGCCCCAGCAGTTGCAAGGTCACGTCGATGGGCGGCGAGACCGCGCCGCCGGATACCGCCACCCGGATGGGCTGGGCCACCTTGCCGAACTTCATGTCGCGGACGTCCACCACCTCCTGGATGACGCCGTGGACGGCCTCGCCGCTCCACTCCCCCAGGCCGGCCAGGCCGTCGCGCACCGCCCGCAGGGGCTCCTCCACCGCCGGCTTGAGGTTCTTCTTGGCGGCCTTCTCGTCGAACTCCTCGAAGTCCCGGAAGAAGAACAGGCCGGTTTCCGCCATCTCCGCCAGGGTCTTGGAGCGCTCCTGGAGGCTCTCGACGATCGGGAGGAGATCGGCCACCGCCTCCGGGTCGGCGTCCCGCTTGCGCAGCTGCTCCTTGAAGGGCTCCACCAGGTCCGCGGGGTCGCGCTCGCGGATGTAGTGGCCGTTGAGCCACAGGAGCTTGTCCTGGTTGAACACCGAGGCGGTCTTGCCCACCGCGTCCACGGAGAACAGCCGCAGCAGGTCGTCGCGGGCGAAGATCTCCTCGTCGCCGTGGGACCAGCCCAACCGCGCCAGGCCATTGACCAAGGCTTCGGGCAGGAAGCCGTCCTCCTTGTACTGCAGCACGCTTACCGCCCCGTGGCGCTTGGAGAGGCGCTTCTTGTCCTCGCCGAGGATCATGGGCACGTGGGCGTAGCGCGGCGGCTCCACCCCCAGGGCCGCCAGAATCTGCATCTGGCGGGGGGTGTTGTTGAGGTGGTCGTCGCCGCGGATGACGTCGGTGATGCCCATGTCCCAGTCGTCCACCACCACGGTCAGGTTGTAGGTGGGGCTGCCGTCGGAGCGGGCGATGACCAGGTCGTCGAGCTCGGCGTTGTCGAAGGGCACCGTGCCGTGGATGCGGTCCTCCACCACGGTCTTGCCACTATCGGGGGCCAGGAAGCGCACCACCGGGGGCACCCCTTCGCGGGGCTCCGTGCGGTGGCGGCAGCGGCCGTCGTACATGGGCTTCTTGCCCTGTGCGCGCTGCTCCTCGCGCATGGCGTCCAGCTCTTCCTTGGTGCAATAGCAGTGGTAGGCCTGCCCCGCCTCGAGGAGCTGGTGGATGACCTCCCGGTAGCGCTCGGTGCGCTGGCTCTGGAAGTACGGCCCCTCGTCCCAGTCGAGCTCGAGCCAGGACAGGCCGTCGAGAATGGCCTGCACGGCCTCGGGCGTGGAGCGCTCGGCGTCGGTATCCTCGATGCGGAGAACGAAGACCCCCTGGCTCTGCCGGGCGTGCAGCCAGGAGAACAGGGCGGTGCGGGCACCGCCAATGTGGAGATAGCCGGTGGGGCTGGGTGCGAAGCGGGTACGTACTGTCATTGAACGCTCGTCGTGGTCGGACACCGTGTCCAAAGATGTTATTGTGGCAGCTCTGCGCGACGTCCCCCGAAAAGGGGCCCGAATATTATCATCGTTACGACCGCCACAGAACGGCGGTTGGGGACGAACGGGGCGAAACCGCCGGAAACGGCGGCGCACCCGAACGCACAGGAGAGCCAACCTCGATGCGCACTCTGGCCTATCTCGGCATTTCCCTCTTCCTCTCGGGATGTGCCCAGCTGCATGACCCCTCTTCCGGCGCCGATTCCGACGCCGACCAGGAAGCCCGCAAGAGCGACCGGGAAAACAGGGAAAAGGTCGAGGCCGGCCCGGGAGCCGGAAAGCCCATGACCGCGCTGATCGAAACCCCTGCCGCACCCGTTCCGGAGGCCTCCAGGCAGGCCGGGACGTCCGACCCGGAGGGGAAAACGGCCCAGCCGGAGGAGCCCGAGGACTTCTGGAGCTACTACCTGCCCCGCCTGAAGCTGGACGCCCCCGACCACAACCAGGTCCAGGCCTTCATCCGCTTCTACCGCACCCATGACACCTACCTGGATCGCGTCTTCAATCGGGGCAAGCCCTTCCTGCCGCACATCCTGGAGCGTCTCGAGGAGCGGGACATGCCGCCGGATCTGGCCCTGCTGCCGGTGGTGGAGAGCGCCTTCCAGCCCTTCGCCTACTCATCGGGCCGGGCCGCCGGGATCTGGCAGTTCATTCCGGGCACGGGGCGCCACTTCAACCTGAAGCAGAACTGGTGGTACGACGGCCGGCGCGACATCCTGGCCTCCACGGACGCGGCCGTGGAATACCTCCACCGCCTCAACGAACGCTTCGACAGCTGGCTGCTGGCCCTGGCCGCCTACAACGCCGGGCCCGGCAACGTCAGCCGCGCCATCCGCCAGAATGAACGGCTCGGCAGGCCCACCGACTTCTGGAGCCTGAACCTGCCGCGCGAGACCCGGAGCTACGTGCCCAAGCTGCTCGCCCTTTCCCACGTGCTCCGCAACACCGAGGAATACGGCATCGAGCTCCCCGAGCTGCCCATGGAGAAGGGCTTCCAGGTGGTGAACCTGGAAAAACCGCTCGATCTGGCCAAGGCGGCCGAGCTCAGCGGCTCCGATATCGAGACCCTGTACCGCCTGAACCCGGGGCTCAACCGCTGGGCCACCCCGCCGGAGGGCCCCGGCCGCCTGCTCCTGCCCAAGGGTACCAAGGAGCGGTTCGAGGAGGGCCTGGCGGAGCTGGACTCCTCGGAGCGGGTGCAGTGGGCGCGGCACAAGATCAAGCGGGGGGAGGCGCTCTCCACCATCGCCTCCCGCTACAATACCACCGTATCCGTCCTCAAGGACGTGAACGACCTGCGCGGCACCCGCATCACCGCCGGCGATCACCTCCTGATCCCCACCTCTTCCGCCTCGGACCGGGAATACGCGCTGAGCAAGTCCCAGCGCCTGGCCGCCATCCGCGGCAGCGGCCCCAGCGACCGCTCCAAGGTGGTGCACCGGGTGCAGCCGGGGGACTCGCTGTGGGCCATATCCCGGCGCTTCGGCGTGCAGGTGGGCAAGCTGGCGAAGTGGAACGGCATGGCGCCCGGTGACACCCTCCGCCCGGGCCAGGAGCTGGCCGTCTGGGTGGACGGCGGCGGCAACGGCAGCGAGCGGTCCTCCAAGCTCCGGTACCGGGTACGCAGTGGCGATTCCCTGTGGTCCATCGCCCGCAAGTTCAACGTCACCGTGGACCGCCTCCGCAACTGGAACGACCTGGGCCAGCAGCAGATCCTGCAGCCCGGCGAGGGGCTGACCATCTACGTGGACCCCACCCGCCTGGCCGAGCACCAGGGCTGACCGGCGATGGCGGGTCGCGGGCGGCGCCTTCCCCGGTTCCCCTCCGCGGCGGCCCTGGCCCTGGCCCTGGCCGGCGGGGGCGACGGCGCCCATGGGGCGGAGCCCGTCCACGGGGGGGAGCGGATCGTCGCCATGGGCGCCGAGGCCTCCAACCTGATCCCCTTCATGGCGGGGGATTCCGCCTCCAACGCGGTGGGCGGCCTCATCCACGCCAGCCTGCTGCGCTACGACAAGAACCTGGAGCTCGTCCCCGGGCTCGCCGAGGACTGGGAGATCAGCGAGGACGGCCGCACCATCACCTTCCACCTGCGGGAGGGGGTGCGCTTCCCCGATGGGGAGCCCTTCACCAGCGAGGACGTGGTCTTCACCTGGGAGACGGTCACCGACCCCGAGACCCGCACCCCCTACGGGGAGCAGTACCGGCGGGTGAGCGAGGTGGAGACCCCCGACCCGCACACCTTCATCGCCCACTACGACGAGCCCTATTCCCCGGCCCTCTCCACCTGGGCGACCCTCGCCGTCCTGCCGGAGCACCTCCTGCGGGACGAGGACATCAACACCACGGGCTTCGCCCGGGACCCGGTGGGCCTGGGCCCCTACGCGCTGGAGCAGTGGCGGAGCGGCCAGTCGCTGCACCTGAAGGCCAACCCCGACCACTACCGCGGGGAGCCGAACATCACGCGGGTGTCGTTCCGCGTCATTCCCGACACCACCACCCAGTTTCTTGAGCTAGAGGCGGGGAACATCGACCAGATGAGTCCCTCCCCGACCCTGTTCGAGCGCACCTTCCCGAAGCGGGAGGACCTGCGCGAGCGCATCGCCACCTACCGCTACATGGGCAGCAACTACACCTACCTGGGCTTCAACCTCCGGCGCGAGCCCTTCACCGATATCCGCGTGCGGCGCGCCATCGCCCACGCCATCGACCGCCAGGAGCTCATCAAGGGGGTCACCCTGGGCCTGGCGGAACGGATCGCCGCACCCTACAAGCCCGGCACGCGCTGGTACCCCGAGGACATCGAGCCCTACGGCTACGACCCAGAGAAGGCGCGGGGCCTGCTCGAGGAGGCCGGGTGGGAGGATACCGACGGCGACGGCATCCGCGAGAAGAACGGCCGGGAGCTCTCCTTCGAGGTCCTGACCAACAACGACAACAAGGAGCGGCAGATCGCCGCCACCCTGATCCAGGGGCGCCTCGAGGAGGTGGGCATCGACATCCAGCTGCGGCTGGTGGAATGGGCCACCTTCATCAGCCAGCACATCAACACCCATGACTTCGATGCGGTGATCCTGGGCTGGAGCCTCTCCCCCGACCCGGATCAGTACAGCATCTGGCACTCCAGCCAGCAGGACCCGGGCCAGTTCAACTTTGTGGGCCTGGAAGACCCGGAGGTGGACCGGCTGCTGGAGGCCGGGCTGCGCGAGTTCGACCCCGAGGAGCGGGCGGAGATCTACCACGAGTTCGCCCACGAGCTCCTGGACGCCGCCCCTATCGTCTACCTGTACGCGCCCTACTCCCTCGCCGCCATCGACCGCCGCATCCGGGGCATCGAGCCGGCCCCGGCGGGGATCGAGCACAATGTGGAGGAGTGGTACATCCCCCGGGACCTCCAGCGCCACACGATCCAGCGGTAACCGCAGCCATGGACGGCCCGATGCCATGCTGATCTATCTTGCCAAACGCCTGCTGTGGATGATCCCGGTGCTGCTGGGCATCACCATCATCTCCTTCGGGGTGATGCACCTGGCGCCCGGCGACATCACCACCCTGGAGACCAGCCTCAACCCGCAGAGCGGGCAGGAGGCCCGTGAGCAGCTGCGCGAGGCCTACAACCTGGACGAGCCCCTGCACGTCCAGTACGGGCTGTGGCTCAAGCGGGTGGTGGCGCTGGACTTCGGCGAGTCCTTCAGCTCCGACAACCGGCCGGTGCTCGAAAAGATCGGCGAGCGACTGCCGGTGACGCTGGCCATCAACATCGCCTCCCTGCTGTTGATCCTGGCCGTGGCCCTGCCGGTGGGGGTGATCTCCGCGGTGCGCCAGAACAGCCTGCTGGACCGCAGCCTCACGGTGACCGTCTTCCTCGCCTTCGCCATCCCCGGGTTCTGGCTGGCGCTGCTCCTCATGGTGCTGTTCGGCGTCCAGCTGGGCTGGCTGCCGGTCTCCGGGATCCAGGGCTACGAATACGACCAGCTGGATTTCTGGGGCAAGCTGGCCGATCGCGCCCGACACCTGGTACTGCCCGTGGTGGTCTCCGCCTTCGCGGGCATCGCCGCCTTCTCCCGCTACGTGCGCTCCAACATGCTGGAGGTGATCCGCCAGGACTACGTGCTCACCGCGCGGGCCAAGGGCCTGCCGGAGGGGGCGGTGATCTACCGCCACGCCCTGCGCAACGCCCTGCTGCCGGTGATCACCCTGCTGGGCCTGTCGGTGCCGGGTCTGATCGGCGGCTCGGTGATCTTCGAGACCATCTTCGGGATCCCGGGCATGGGGCAGCTCTTCTACAACGCCGTGCTCATGCGCGACTATCCGGTGGTCATGGGGATCCTGGTGATTGGCGCCATCCTTACCCTGCTCGGCAACCTGCTGGCCGACCTGGCCTACGCGTGGGCGGACCCGCGGGTCCGCCGGGGGCTGACCTCCTCATGAGCCCCGCCGTCCGCCGCCTCCTGCGCAACCCGCTGGCCGTGGCCGGCGGGGTGATCGTCGGCCTCATGGCCGTGGCCGCGGTCTTCGCGCCCTGGCTCGCCCCCCACGACCCCTACGCCATCAACGTGGACCGCATCCTGGAGGGCCCCTCGGCGGAGCACTGGATGGGCACGGACCGCCTCGGCCGCGACGTGCTCAGCCGGGTCCTCTACGGCGCGCGGGTATCCCTCTCCGTGGGCTTCGTGGCCGTGGGCATCGCCACGGTGATCGGCGTGCTGCTCGGCAGCCTGGCGGGCTACTACGGGCGCTGGGCGGACAGCCTGATCATGCGCCTGGTGGACGTCATGCTGGCCGTGCCCACCTTCTTCCTGGTGCTGGCGGTGATCGCCTTCCTGGAGCCCAACGTCTTCAACGTCATGGCGGTCATCGGGCTCACCTCCTGGATGGGGGTGACGCGGCTGGTACGCGCCGAGCTGCTGTCCCTGCGCTCCCGGGAATTCGTACTCGCCTCCCGCGCCCTGGGGGCCAGCGACGCCCGGCTCATCGGCGTCCACCTGCTGCCCAACGGCATGGCTCCTGTGCTGGTGGCCGCCATCCTGGGAGTGGCGGAGGCCATCCTCATCGAGTCCGCCCTCTCCTTCCTGGGCCTCGGCGTGCAGCCGCCCTTCGCCTCCTGGGGCAACATCCTCACCGAGGGCAAGGACCACATCGAGTTCGCCTGGTGGTTGTCGCTGTTTCCGGGTTTGGCCATCTGGATCACTGTGCTCGGCTTCAACCTGTTCGGCGAGGGGCTGCGCGATGCCTTTGACCCCCGGCAGGAACAGGAAAAAGGGTAGTTTTGCGGCAGTTTCTTTTCAGCTCCGCCTCGAGCCTATAAACTAGCGCCACACAACCGTCTCCAAAGGCATCCAACCAGGCAGGAGCAGCACAGCTCATGGGTTTTCTCAGCGGGAAAAGGGGCATCATCTTCGGCGTCGCCAACAAGAGCTCCATCGCTTGGGGCGTTGCCCGGGCCATGGCGGACCAGGGCGCCGAACTGGCGCTCACCTACCAGAACGAAAGCTTCAAAAAGCGGGTTCAGCCGCTCGCCGAGGAGTTGGGCGCGGATCTGGTGCTCCCCTGCGACGTTACCGACGAATCGCAGGTGGAGGGGGTATTCAAGGAGCTGGAGAGCCAATGGGGCGGTCTGGATATCCTGGTGCATGCCCTCGCCTACGCGCCCAAGGAGGAGCTGCGCGGCGGCTACGTGGAGTCCACCACCAAGGAAGGCTTCATGACGGCCCATGATGTCAGCAGCTGGAGCCTCACCCGGCTGGCCCAGGGCGCCTACCCGCTCATGAAGAACCGCGAGGACGCCTCCATCCTGACCATGAGCTACCTGGGCGCGGAGCGCTACATCCCGCACTACAACGTCATGGGCGTGGCCAAGGCGAGCCTGGAGGCGAGCGTGCGCTACCTGGCGGCGAGCATGGGGCCGGAGGGCATCCGCGTGAACGCCGTGAGCGCCGGGCCCATCAAGACCCTGGCATCGAGCGGCATCGGCGACATGCGCCTGATCCTCCAGCACAACGAGGACCGCGCCCCGCTGCGCCGCAACACCACCATCGAGGAAGTGGGCAACACCTCCGCCTTCCTGGCCAGTCCCTTGGCCTCCGGCATCACAGGCGAGGTGCTCCACGTGGACAGCGGCTACCACAGCGTCGCCATGTGAACGCCCGCCCAACGGCGCACGAAAAGGCCCCCGTCACCGACGGGGGCCTTTTCGTTGCGGGTTCCGCTCCCGGCGACCGCAATCCCTTCCCGATCCTGTCTTACGGAGGCTAGGCCTTGGGCTTGTAGGCCACCTGCTGGATGAAGTCCACGTTCTCCCGGTCGTAGGGCTTCTCGAAGTCGCCGTAGCGCTCCACGTTGATGAAGCCGGCGTCCTCCAGGAGGTGGGAGACGTAGTCCTGGCGCAGCGGGTACATGTTGAGCTGGAAGTGGGCGCCATCCGGGAACTTGTACTCGAAGCGGGCCAGGTAGCGGTTCAGCTCCGCCGGGTAGGCGTCCACCCCCTTGCCGGTGTAGTAGTGCTGGTGCGAGGAGGTGTAGCCGTGGTCCAGCATGGAGTCGTAGTTGCGGTGGTCGATGATTACCACGCCGCCGGGGCGCACCACCTTGAAGAAGGCCTCCATGGCATCCCGCCGGGCCTCGTGCTCGAACAAGTGGGTGAAGGAGTTGCCCAGGCATACCAGGGCGTCGAAGCGCTCCGTGCCCACCTCCTTGTCCAGCTTCACCCAGTCCGCCACCTTGGTCTCGGCGAAGGTCACCCCCATCTGGGCGGCGTTCTCCCGGGTCTTGGCGATCATGTTCTCGGAGCCGTCGGCGGCCGTGACCACCAGGCCGGACTTGGCGAGGTTGATGGCGTTGAAACCGGTACCGCAGGCCACATCGGCCACCTCGCGCACACCCGATCCCTTGAGCAGGCGCTCGTAGAACCCGCCCTCGGAGGCGGCACGGGATTCCCAGCCCACCAGATCGTCCCAGTAGTCGACGAAGTCGGGGGTGTATTGGCCGTACTGGTTGCCGGTGTTCACGTTGCGAATGGTCATGACTGCTCCTTCTTGGCTGTCGATGGCGGCCGGCGGGCCGCCTCACAGCCCCTACTGTAGGTGGAAGGAACGGATCCATACAGATTCATAGTCCAGTTAATATACCGGTACAGTTTTGTGCGGACGGAAACTGTACTGCCTGCCGCGCCCGGGACTGTACCGCGTAACCGCCAGGGGCGGCCGGGAGGGGAATCCAAGGTGGGGGAAAGGGTGCACACGCGCGGTGCCCCGTCCGGAGAGGGATCCACCAACAAAAACGCCCGGGCGACGGTATCGACCGTCCCCGGGCGGAATCCCGCCTGTCCGGCGAGGGGCTATCAGGCCGGTGGGCTCAGCCGTTCCCGGAGCCGAACTCCTTCAGGATACGCACCCCGTGCCGCTGGCGGAGCTGATCCATCACCGCCTGCATGCGGGACTCGCCCCGATCCAGGCGCACCCCGGAGCGGAGCTTACGGAGCTGGCCCTCCTCCAGATCGTCGCGGCCGGGCTGGATAACCTCCTCCACCCGGAACACGGCGAAATCGGACCGGTCCATCCGGGCCACCCCGGCCGCGCTGGATTGGGCGGCGAAGGCCGATCCCGCGAGGTCCCCGGGGAGTCGGGACCCCGCCTCCGAGCGGGTAATCGGCCCGGCCTCCTCCACCTGGACGCCCAGGTCCTCCAGCTGTCCGGCCAAAGACCCTCCCTGGGCCACGGCCTCGCGGATCTCCTCCGCCCGCTTCCGGGCCAGCTCCCGGGCCCGCTCCCGGCGCAGGTCCTGGCGCACCTCCTCGCGCACCTCCTCCAGCGGGCGGGCCGAGGGCGGTTGGCGCTCCAGGACGTGCAGGCCCACAAAGCGGTTATCCTCGAGCTCCAGATCCTCGGAGTTCCGGCCAACGCCCACGTCGAAGGCGGCCTCGCGGAAGGCGGGGTCCTCGGGAACCCCGTCCGGCAGGTCCCCGTTACGCGGGATCCAGGGGGAGGTGCGCGCCTCCAGGCCGAACTCCTCCGCCGCGGCGGTCAGGTTGTCCCGGGTGTAGAGGAGGTCCTGGAAGGTGGGCAGGCGGTCGTAGATCCGCTGCTCCGCCTGCTCCCGGCGCCAATCCTCCGCCACCTGGTCCCGCACCTGTTCGAAGGGTGCCGTCTCCCCGGCATCGTCGGTGTATCGGCCGGCGTTGGCTTCGTAGTAGGAGCGCAGTTGGTCGCTGCCCGGCTCCCCCATCTGCCCGGCCACGGTCTCGGGGCTCAGGACCACGTACTCCACCTTGGCCCGGGCCGGTCGACGGTAGCGGTCCTGGTGCTCCTCGTAGTACGCCTCCACGGCCGCGTCTTCCAGGGTCACCTGGTCGCGGAATTGGTCAGGGGCCAGCCGTCCGTAGCGGATGCGGCGCTCCTCGTTGCGGGTCCGGTAGGCCTCCCAGACCTCCTCCTCGGCCACCAGGGTGCCCTCGTAGAAAAACCCCTGGTAGGCCTGCACCGCCAAGTCCCGACGCACCCGGTTCTCGTACTGGCTGGGCCCGAGGCCCATGCGACCGAGGATGCTCTCGTACTGGCTGGTACTGAACTCGCCGCCCTGCTGGAAGGCCGGCTGGCCCCGGATGGCCAGCCGCACGGCCTGGTCGCTGGCCGTCAGGCCCAGGCGCTCGGCCTCCAGCTCCAGGAGCCGTTCCCGGATCAGGTCCTGAAGGACCTGGCGGCGGAGCCGCTCGGGATCGATCTGGTCCGGGGAGAACCGATCCCCCATCACCTGGCGCAGGCGATTCCGCTCGCTCCGCACCCGGTTCTCCAGGCCCCGCTGGGTGATCTCCTGGTCGCCCACGGTGGCCACCGTAACCGAGGAGTTTCCGGAGAAGTAATCCCCCACTCCCCAGAAGACGAAGCTCAGAACGATCAGGCCGAACAGGACCTTGACGATCCATCCCTGGGCCTGGCGGCGCATGAAATCGAGCATTTACGGGGTCCTTGCTCCGTTCGTGGTGGTTATGGATCCGCGCCCGGACCGAGCCGGGAAGAAGGCCACCAAGATAAAGGCCCGCGGGATGGAACTGAACCCCCTGCGGCCCCCTGTGACCGGGCATAAAAAAAGCGAACCCGGAGGTTCGCTTTTACAAAAATGGCGGGGCGGACGAGACTCGAACTCGCGACCTCTGGCGTGACAGGCCAGCGCTCTAACCAAACTGAGCTACCGCCCCGCAAATGGAAAACGTATTATAACGAGTTTTGGTGGGCGGTACAAGGTTCGAACTTGTGACCTCCGGTGTGTAAGACCGGCGCTCTTCCAACTGAGCTAACCGCCCGCCGAAAACCCCTTATTTTACGGAATCCTTGAGGTTCTTGCCAGCCTTGAACTTGGGAACCTTGGTCGCCGCGATCTGGATGGGCTTGCCAGTCTGGGGGTTGCGGCCCTGGCGCGCCGGACGCTCGGACACGGAAAACGTCCCGAAGCCGACGATGCCCACTTCTTCGCCCTTGGACAGGGAATCGGAGATCCCCTCGAACACCGCATTTACGGCCCGCCCGGCCGCAGCCTTGGACAGGTCCGCGTCTTTCGCCACCTTCTCGATCAGGTCGGTCTTGTTCACAGTACTCCCCTTTCTTCCGGTGAGTGACCCTGATTTCTTATACGGGCCCGTGCGCGACAGTGTCAACCATGAGAAAACCCACGCCAAGGCCCCCTGACAAAAAAATCCACCAAATTTTGGAAATTCGGTTGGTTGTCCGGCTACGCGTCAGCGTATCCCGGACACTGGAAATGCAACATACCAGCGTTCATTCCGAGGCTCAACACAAAAAAAACCGGGTCGGAACCCGACCCGGTTTTCTAAATTTATAATTTTCTAATGTGCTGTAGGTCTTCCCTGCGCGGTATCCCGTTCCTCGCCCTTGGCGGCCGGCCCGGTCCCAGGAAGCGGCTCGGGCAGATACTCCAGGGCGATCCGCAGGACCTCGTCGATGGTGTCCACCGCGTGGACCTGCAGGGGATCCTTGATATTGGCGGGGATCTCCGTGAGGTCCTTCTCGTTCTCGCGGGGGATGATCACCTCCTTGAGACCGCTGCGCCGGGCCGCCAGGAGCTTCTCCTTGAGGCCGCCGATGGGCAGGACCCGCCCCCGGAGGGTCAGCTCGCCGGTCATGCCCACATCCGCCCGCACGGGGATGCCCGTGAAGGAGGAGATGATGGCGGTGCACATGCCGATGCCGGCCGAGGGGCCGTCCTTGGGCGTGGCGCCTTCGGGAACGTGCACGTGGATGTCGTGCTTCTGGTAGAAATCGTCCTCCAGGCCCAGCCAGCGCGAACGGGCCCGCACCACGCTCATGGCCGCCTGGATGGACTCCTGCATGACGTCACCCAGCTGGCCGGTGATGGTCAGCTTGCCCTTGCCGGGCACCACCGTGGCCTCGATGGTGAGGATGTCGCCCCCCACCTCGGTCCAGGCCAGGCCGGTAGCGGCCCCCACCTGGTTCTCCTCCTCGGCCTGGCCGTAGCGGTAGCGCGGCACGCCCAGGTACTTGTCCAGGTTCTTATGGGTAACCTGCACCTTCTTGCGCTTGGACTCGGTGAGTAGTTCCTTGGCCGCCTTGCGGCACAGGGTGCCCATCTCCCGCTCCAGGTTGCGGACGCCGGCCTCCCGCGTGTAGCGGCGGATGATGTCGAGGATGGCGTTACGGGAGACGGTGAGCTCGTCCTCCTTGACCCCGTTCGCCTCCTTCTGCTTGGGAAGCAGGTACTTCTCGGCGATATGGAGCTTCTCCTCCTCGGTGTAGCCGGGGAGGTGGATGATCTCCATGCGATCCCGCAGGGCCGGCGGGATGTTCATGCTGTTGGCGGTGGTGAGGAACATCACCTGCGACAGGTCCACCTCCGCCTCCAGGTAGTGGTCCTGGAAGTGGCTGTTCTGCTCCGGGTCGAGCACCTCCAGCAGGGCGGAGGCCGGGTCGCCCCGGAAGTCCATGCCCATCTTGTCCACCTCGTCCAGCAGCATGAGGGGGTTGCGGGTGCCGGTCTTGGCCAGGTTCTGGACGATCTTGCCCGGCAGGGCGCCGATGTAGGTGCGCCGGTGGCCGCGGATCTCCGCCTCGTCGCGCACGCCGCCCAGGCTCATACGGATGAACTTGCGGTTGGTGGCGCGGGCGATGGACTTGCCGAGCGAGGTCTTGCCCACGCCCGGGGGACCCACCAGGCAGAGGATGGGACCCTTGAGCTTCTTGGACCGCTGCTGCACGGCCAGGTACTCGAGGATCCGCTCCTTGATCTTCTCCAGCCCGTAGTGGTCCTCGTCGAGCACCTGCTGGGCCTTGGCCAGATCGCGGGTGAGCCGCGACTTCTTCTTCCAGGGCACGGAGACCAGCCAGTCGATGTAGTTGCGGACGACGGTGGCCTCGGCGGACATGGGGCTCATCATGCGCAGCTTCTTGAGCTCCTTGTCGGCCTTCTCCTTGACCTCCTTGGGCATGCCCGCCTGCTCGACCTTCTCCTCCAGCTCGTCTACCTCGTTGCCGCCCTCCTCGAGCTCGCCGAGCTCCTTCTGGATGGCCTTCATCTGCTCGTTGAGGTAGTACTCGCGCTGGGACTTCTCCATCTGCGACTTCACGCGGCCGCGGATGCGCTTCTCCACCTGGAGGAGGTCGATCTCCGACTCCATCAGGCTGTAGAGGTGCTCCAGGCGCTCGCGGAGGTCCTCCATCTCCAGGACCTCCTGCTTCTCCTCCACCTTCAGGGAGAGGTGGGCGGATATGGTGTCGGCGAGCCGCGCCGGGTCCTCGATGGAGGACAGGCTGGTGAGCACCTCCGGCGGCGTCTTCTTGGAGAGCTTGACGTACTGCTCGAACTGGTTGATCACCGAGCGCATGAGGGCATCCATCTCCTTGTCCTCATACGCGCTCTCGGCGAGCAGCTCCACCCGCCCGACGTAGTGCTCGTTCTCGGTGCGGAATTCGCTCACCTTGGAGCGTTTGCCGCCTTCCACGAGCACCTTCACCGTGCCGTCGGGCAGCTTGAGCAGCTGCAGGATGGTGGAAAGGGTGCCCACCGTATGGATGCCCTCGGCCTCGGGCTCGTCCACGGAGGCGTCCTTCTGGGCGACCAGCAGGATCTGCTTGTCGTTGGCCATCGCCTCCTCGAGGGCGGCGATGGACTTCTCCCGGCCCACGAACAGCGGGATCACCATGTGGGGGAAGATCACCACGTCCCGCAGCGGCAGGACGGGCACCACGTCCCCGGTTTGCGCGGTAATCTGGTTCTGTTCCTGTTCGGCCATAGCGTTATTTACCTTCCCCGGTACTCAACGGCGCCTGTCCCCGCGATCGGGGCAGGCGCCGCCGGGCACCTTTGGATGCGGGGGCCTCAGCGGCTCGCGTCGCCCCCGGCATAGCGGTTCTCTTCCTCGTCCTCGTAGATCAGCAGCGGCTCGCCGCCCTCCTCCACCACGGAGGCGTCGATGACGCACTTCTTCACGCCGGACATGGAGGGCAGCTCGTACATGATCTCGAGCATGGAGGATTCGAGGATGGAGCGCAGACCCCGGGCGCCGGTCCCCCGCTCGATGGCCTTGCGGGCCACCGCGCGCAGGGCCTCGTCGCGCAGCTCCAGCTCCACCCCGTCCATCTCGAACAGCCGCTGGTACTGCTTCACCAGGGAGTTCTTGGGCTCGGTGAGGATGGAGATCAGGGCCTCCTCGTCGAGCTCGTCCAGGGTGGCGAGCACGGGCAGGCGGCCGACGAACTCGGGGATCAGGCCGTACTTGATCATGTCGTCGGGCTCCACCTTGCGCAGCAGCTCGTCGCGCTTGCCCTTCTCGTCCTCGCTGCGCACCTCGGCGGCGAAGCCGATGCCGCCCTGCTCGCTGCGCTGCCGGATCACCTCTTCCAGACCGTTGAAGGCCCCGCCGGCGATGAACAGCATGTTGGTGGTGTCCACCTGCAGGGTCTCCTGCTGGGGATGCTTGCGCCCCCCTTGCGGCGGCACCGAGGCGGTGGTGCCCTCGATGAGCTTGAGCAGGGCCTGCTGCACCCCCTCGCCCGACACGTCGCGGGTTATGGAGGGGTTCTCGGACTTGCGGGTGACCTTGTCGATCTCGTCGATGTAGATGATCCCCTTCTGCGCCTTCTCCACGTCGTAGTCGCAGTTCTGGAGGATCTTCTGGATGATGTTCTCCACGTCCTCGCCGACGTAGCCCGCCTCGGTAAGCGTGGTGGCGTCGGCGATGGCGAAGGGAACGTTGAGGATCCGCGCCAGGGTCTGGGCCAGCAGGGTCTTACCGGAGCCCGTGGGGCCCATGAGCAGGATGTTGCTCTTGGAGAGCTCCACCTCGTCGTCGAGCCCCTGGGACTCCAGGCGCTTGTAGTGGTTGTACACCGCCACGGACAGGACCCGCTTGGCGAAATCCTGGCCCACCACGTAGTCGTCGAGGGTCTCGTAGATCTCGCGGGGCCGCGGCAGGCCCTCCATGCCCGACAGGGAGGCGGGCTCCTCCTCCTCCTCGGCGGTGATCTCGTTGCAGAGATCCACGCACTCGTCGCAGATGAAGACCGAGGGGCCCGCGATCAGCTTGCGGACCTCGTGCTGGCTCTTTCCGCAGAAGGAGCAGTAGAGAAGCTGCTCCCCGCCGTTGTTGCGGCCTTCGTTGTCGTCGCTCATCGCAGAATACCTTTAGCCGGTCCTAGGCGGTCCCTCCGGAGGGGCGGTTCTCCAGGACCGAATCAACGAGTCCATAATCCACCGCTTCGTTCGCGGACATGAAGAAGTCGCGCTCGGTGTCCTCTTGGATCCGTTCGTAGCTTTGACCCGTGTGCTCCTGCATGATCTTGTTCAGGGTCTCCCGGGTCTTGAGGATCTCGCGGGCGTGGATGTCCACGTCCGTGGCCTGGCCCTGGAAGCCCCCGAGCGGCTGATGGATCATGGCCCGGGAGTGGGGCAGCATGTGGCGCTTGCCCTCGGCCCCGGCAGTCAGCAGTAGGGCCCCCATGCTGGCGGCCTGGCCCACGCACAGGGTGGAGACGTTGGGCCGCACGAAGCGCATGGTGTCGTAGATGGCCAGCCCGGCCGTCACGGAGCCCCCGGGGCTGTTGATGTAGAGGTAGATGTCTTTGTCGGGGTTATCCGCCTCCAGGAACAGCATCTGGGCCACCACAACGTTGGCCATGTGGTCCTCCACCGGACCCACCAGGAAAACGATGCGCTCCTTGAGGAGGCGGGAATAGATGTCATAGGCACGCTCGCCGCGGCCGGTCTGCTCCACGACCATGGGGACGTAGCCCAGGGCCTGCGTATCGCCCGCTCCGTGCCGGCTCGGTTCCCAATCCAATTGCGGTTCCTGATCTTTTCGGTTGGTTGAAGGTATCGGGCAGTCCCTTAGATGGGGATGGCGCCCCAGGGTTTCAAGGTGGCGCCATCCTCGCCGGGGCCGCCGTCACTCGCTGCCTTCCCCCGACTCTTCCTCCCAGCCCAAGAGGGTGCTGACGGGCACTTTTTCCTCGTTGATCTGGGCGTTCTCAACGATCCAATCTACCACCTTGGTCTCGAGCGCTCTACCTTCGACCTCCTGCATCTGCTCCTGGTTCTGGGCCACGTACTGCAGGAACTGATCGCGCTGCGAGCCGTACTGGTCGGCCATACGCTCCAGCTCCTCCCGGATCTCGTCCTGGCTCGTCTCGACGCCCTCGATGCGGGCGATCTCCGGGACCATCAAGCCGATCTTGACCTGGTTCGTGGCGTTCTCCCGGAACTGCTCGCGCAGCTCGTCGGAATCCAGATTCAGGGTATCGGGATCCAGGCCCTGCTGGCGGTACTGGTTCTTGTGGGATTCCACCAAGCGGTCCAGCTGGCGCTCCACCAGCTGGTCGGGGACCTGGAAGTCGTTGGCCTCGGCCAGCTTCTCGAAGATCTGGCTGCGCAGCCCCTCGCGGGTGCGCTCGGTCACCTCCTTCTCCAGGCCCTCTTGAATGTCGGAGCGCAGGGTCTCCAGCTTGCCGTCCTCCACGCCGAAGGACTTCATGAAGTCCTCGTCCAGCTCCGGCAGCTTCTTCTCGCGCACCTCCTTGACGGTCACCTCGAACTGCGCCGTCTTGCCGGCCAGCTCCTCGCGCGGGTAGTCCTCCGGGAAGGGCACGTCAATGGTGCGGGTCTCGCCGGCGGTGGCGCCCACCAGGCCCTCTTCCATCTCCTTCAGGTGGCGGCCCTCGCCCACCTCCATGGTGTAGTCGGTGGCCTCGCCGCCTTCGAAGGGCTCGCCGTCGATGCGGCCGACGAAGTCGATGAGCACCTGGTCGCCCTCGGCGGCGGCGCGCTCCACCTTCTCGTAATCGGCGCGCATCTGGCGCAGGCGCTCGACGGTGTCGTCGATGTCGGACTCGCTCACCTCGGCGGTGCGCTTGTCGAGCTCCATGCCCTTGTAGCCGGTGGGCTCGATCTCCGGGTAGATGTCGAAGGTGGCGGTGTAGGAAAAGTCCTGATCCCGCTGCAGCTCCCCGGGCTCCAGCTGGGGCTGGGCCACGGGGTTCAGGGAATGCTCCTCCAGGGCGTTGGGATAGGTCTCGGACACCAGGGCGTTAAGCACCTCGCCGTAGACCTCGTCCCGGTATTTGCTCTCCACCACGGACAGGGGCACCTTGCCGGGCCGGAAGCCCGGAAGCTTGACGTTCTTGGCGAGCTGGCGCAGCCGCTGGTCGAGCTCCCGGTTCACCCGCTCGGCGGGCACGGTCACGGTCACCTGGCGCTGCAGCCCGGAACCCTCGTTTACCGAAACTTCCATGTTCTGCCCCTCGTTGGCTATTTCCTGGTTGCAAATCGGTCCGGGCCCTCCCGAGCCCGCTTGCCCGCGCCGGTTCGGATCGGGGGCCGGCGCTGGGTCGCGGCGACGACAGCGAACGGGCCCTATGCATGGCGGGGGAGCTCAAGCGGGATAATCGCGGGAGGGATTGCGGGTCCGAGTGTCCTGGCTCAGGAATTCGTTGCAATTCTGCGAGCCGGGAGGGCGGGCGCGAGCTCGGAGCCGGGCCGCAGGCGGGCTGCCTGCCCGTCAAGGGCCGGCGACGCCGCGCCGTCCGCCCTCCCGGATCGCCCGCAGGGAGCTCCTGCGCCGGCCCGGCGCCGCGTTGCGCCTCCTCCGCGGGCAAGCAGCCCGCCTCAAAGGCGCGCCTTGCTCCGAACCGGCGCAGGAAGCTCAGAAATGTAACGAATTCCTGAGCCAGGACACTTGTGGTGCGAAAGGGGGGACTCGAACCCCCACGCCCGAAGGCACTGGATCCTAAATCCAGCGCGTCTACCGATTCCGCCACTTTCGCACGGCGGTCGAGCGGCGAAGGCTACCACATGGCCCCATACCTGCCTAGACCACCAAAACGCAAGGGTCTGGGGCCGGGCCGGCTCAGGAGATGGGCACGCCGGGGGCCATCCGCACGCATTCGAACAGGGTGACGCCCGCGCTGGAGACGTGGTCGAACTGGTGGCCGTCCACCGGCCGCCCTTCGCGGTCGAACCAGTGGCCCTCGCGGTCGCGGTAGGCCACCATCCGGCAGTAGAAGGCCACGGCGTCGGCGTCGTGCCAGCGGTCCCATTCGGCGGTGTCGGGACAATCGCACACAAAACGGCAGCCGCAGTGCGTCCGGATCATGCGCTGCATGGCCTCACCCCCTCCGGCTGCCTGGAGACGCACCCCCCTTCATACCGCGGCATTTCGGCAAACGCAATGCCCCCGGAAAAACTCCGGCCATACCGCGGTGTGCAGGCCAGCGCCTATCCCGACTCCCCCCCGGGCTCCCCGCCCGTCGCCCTCCGGGACCAGTGGGCGGCCAGGGCGGAGCCCGACAGGTTGTGCCAGACGCTGAACACCGCGCCCGGCAGGGCGGCCGCCGCCGGCAGGTACTTGGCCGCCAGGGCCACCCCCAGCCCGGAGTTCTGCATGCCCACCTCGATGGCCAGGGTCCGGGCCCGGCGGATGTCCAATCCCAGCAGGCGGGCGACGCCGTAGCCGGCGCCCAGCCCGATCAGGTTGTGCAGCGCCACGGCCGCCACCAGGGCCGGGGCCAGATCCGCCAAGCTGCCCCGGTTCAGGGCCACCACGATGGCGATGATGACCACGATGGCCGCCACGGAAACTAGGGGCAAGGCCCGCTTCAGGGGGCGCAGCCGCCCGCCGGCCAGCGTGTTGACTGCCACACCCAGCGCCACCGGCAACAGCACCACCTCCGCAATGGTCACCAGCATGTCGACCACGGGCACGGGCACCGTCCGCCCCACGTAGGCCCAGGTGAGCGCGGGGGTGAGCAGCACCGCCAGCAGGGTGGAGACGGCGGTGAGGGTGATGGAAAGGGCCACGTCGCCCCGGCCGAGGTAGCAGATCACGTTGGAGGCGGTGCCGCCCGGGGCGCTGCCCACCAGCACCAGCCCGGCCACCAGGGCCGGCGGCAGGCCCAGGGCCGTGCCCACCCCGTAGGCGGCGGCGGGCATGACGGCGTACTGCAGGCCCACGCCGAGCCCCACTTGGCCGGGGCGGCGCAGAACGGCGCCGAAATCGGCGGGGGTGAGGGTCATGCCCATGCCGAACATGACCAGCCCCAGAAGCGGCAGGATGGCCGGGGCGGCGGGGGCGAAGACCCCCGGCGCGGCGTAGGCGGCCAGCGCCCCGAGCAGGGCCCAGAGGGGGAAGAGCCCGGTAACGCGGCGCAGGATCACCCTCCGGCCCCCGTCAGGCCGTCCAGCCCCTCCCGCCCGCACTTGCGCCCGGCCAGGCGCGCCGCGGCCTCCAGGGCCTCTGCCAGCGACCGCGCCCGGGCCAGGGCATCGATGAGGCCCGCGTTGAAGGTGTCGCCGGCCCCCACGGTGTCCACCACCCGCGCGGGCGGGAAGGCCGGGGTGCGGTGCAGGCGCCCGGCGTTGTCCACGGCCGCGGCCCCGGCGGATCCCCAGGTGCAGACCTTGATGCCGGGCACCGTGGCCGGATCCAGGCCGCGCAGGAAGCCCTCCGGGTCCGCGTACCCCTGCCCGCGGGCGTAGTCCCCGGAGAACAGCACCACATCCGGGTCGTGGAGGCCGTGCTCCAGACCCTCCCGGGCCTTCTCCACCTCCAGGGAGATGCGCGCCCGGGGACTGTGCCGCCGCACATGACGGATCATGCGCGGGATGTCCCCGGCGTTGGGCCGGGCCTCCAGGTGGACCCAGTCGTAGGGGGCCACGTCCACCGCCTCGAAGTCCGCCGCGCTCAGCTCGGGCAGGTCGCGGTGGTGGACGATGGTGCGGCTGCCGGTGGCCCGGCTCAGGGTGATGTAGCTGGTGGGCGATTTGCCCCCGGCGAGCCGGCGCGCAGGCCCGGTCTGGATCCCCCGCGCCTGCAGGTCGGCCACGATGCGGCGGCCGTCCGGCTCGTCCGCCCATACCCCCGACCAGGCGCACCGGTGGCCGAGCTGCGCCAGCACCGCCAGGGTGTTGGCGGCGTTGCCGCCGAGCCGCACCGCCTGGCGCTCCGCGCGCACCTCGCTGTCCTCGGCGGGATAGGCGGCCACCACGTTGACAATGTCCAGCACCGCCCCGCCCACGGCCAGAATCGCCGCCATCGTTTCCTCCCTTGTCGCCGCCGGTCTCGGGGATGCGGAGTGTAACGTTACCAAAATCAAGGGGCATGCCCGCCCCCCCTACTGGGCGGCCTCCGTCTGTGCCTATACTGGCCCGGCAAACCCGATGGGGGACAGCATGGCCCGGGACACGCGGAAGCCGCCGTACCTTTCCATCCTGCTCGGCCTGTCCCTGGTCGCCCTGTCCCTGTGGGCCCAGCAAACGGAGGCCCCGGAAGTCCGCGAGCTGCGCGACCGGCTGGAGCATGTCGCCTACGACCTGCGCTTCCGCCTGATCCAGCCCTTCGCTCGCCAGGGGGGCGAGCCGGTGGTGATCGTGGCCATCGACGAGCCCTCCGTGGAGGCCGAGGGGAGCTGGCCCTGGCCCCGGGCCAAGCTGGCGGAGCTCGTCGCCCGGCTCTCCGAGGCCGGAGCCATGGTGGTGGGCCTGGACCTTGCCTTCCCCGAGCCGGAGCGCAACCCGGCCCGGGCCGTCGCCCGCGATCTGGAGGCGGCCCCCGGGGTGGATCCCTCGGCCCGGGTCCTCGCCACCCTCTCCGCCGCCGCCCCGGCCCTGGACGGCGACCGCACGCTGGCGGCGGTCCTTGCCGAGGAGGAGGCGGTCCTGGGCTACCGCCTGGCGCCCTCGGGCGCGGGCCTCGGGGAGCTCGGGCCGGCGCTGCCCGTTACCGGCCGCGAGGATCCGGCGGGAACCGCTATCCCCCGCATGGAACACCACCTGGGCAATGCCTCCCCCTTGCAAGAGGCGGCCACCTCCGGCGGCTTCGTCTCCGTCTTCCCCGACAAAGACGGCGTCCTGCGGCGCTACCACCTTCTGTTGGCCCAGGAAGACGCCCTCTACCCCTCCCTGGCGCTGGAGATGGCGCGCCTCTACCTCATGGCGGAGGAGGTGCGGGTGGCCACGGCCCCCGCCGGGGCGGAACGGAGGGTGGACCACCTGAGCATGGCCGGCCTGCGCATCCCCACGGGCCGCGCGGGGGAAGTCCCCGTCCCCTACCGCGGGCTGCGGGGGAGCTTCCCCTACCTCTCCGCCACGGAGGTCCTCTCCGGGGATGTGCCCCCCGAGCGGGTGGAGGGGCGCATGGTGCTCATCGGCGCGACGGCCCCCGGCCCCGCCGAGCCGCAGGCCACGCCCGTGGAGACGGCCTTCCCCCGCGTGGAGGTGCACGCCAACGTCCTGCGCGGGCTCCTGGAAGGGGCCTTCCCCCGCAGCCCGAGCTGGGCCGAGGGGGCCAGCCTCACCTTCATGGTCCTGGCGGGTCTGCTGCTGGCCCTGGCCCTGCCCTTTCTGCGTTTCTGGGCCCGATGGGCCCTCACCGGGGCCCTGGCCCTGGTGCTCGTGGCCGGCAACCTGTTCCTGTGGGCCCAATGGCAATGGACCGTCCCCGTGGCCCTGCCCCTGGCGCTGGTGGTGAGCCTCGGCTTGATCAATGTGGCTCCCGGCCTGGGATCCGCGCTGCCCGCCCTCCTCCGCCTGCGGACTTTGGGGGGGCGACACGACCCGGTTCGGAGGCCGGGAAGCACCCGCAGGCGGGCGGCCGAACACCAGGACCTGACGGTACTGTTCGCCCGTTTCCGGGGGCTCACCCCCCTCTCGGAGACCCTCCCCCCGAGCGAGCTGCAGGAGCTGGTGGACGAGCTTTTCACCCCCATGACCCGCGAGATCCTCGCCCACCACGGCACCTTGGATACGTACCTGGGGGAGCGCATCCTGGCCTTCTGGGGCGCCCCCCTGGAGGATCCCCACCACGCCGGCAACGCCGTCCGGGCCGCCCTGGCCATGCGGGAGGAAGCGCGGCGCCTGGAGTTCCAGCTCCAGAGGAAGGGGCTGCCGGACCTGGAGATCGGCATTGGCCTCCATTCCGGACCCGTGGTGGTGGGCGGCCTCGGCTCGACGCTGCGGCCGGCCTACACGGTGCTCGGCGAGGCGGTCGACCTCGGCGAGCGGCTGGAGGGGCTCAGCGGGCTCTACGGGGCGTCCATCGTGGCCAGCGACGTGGCACGGGAAGGGCTGGAGGGGGAAATCCTGTTCCGCCGCCTGGACCGAATCCGGGTCCCGGGGCGGGAGGACCCGCTGACCATCTTCGAGCCGCTCTGCCCACGCGCGGAGGCGAGCGGCCTCCTGCTGGCGGAGGTGGAGCGCCTGGAGGAGGCCCTGGCAGCCTTCTGGCGGCGGGAATGGGCGGAGGCCGAGGAACGCTTCTCGGAGCTCCTGGGGGCCAGTCCCGAGGAGCCCCTGTACCACCTCTACCTGGACCGCATCCAGGCCATCGACCCCACGGAGATGCCGGCGGACTGGGACGGCGCCTACCGGCCCGCCGCGGGTGAGCATGCCCGCGGCTGTTGACAGCTTCGTAGCCGCGCGCGGTTGGCCGGCGCCTCAGCGCGCGCCGACGATCCGGGTCACCTCGCCGTAGAAGCGCACGGCATCCTCCATCATGGCGCCGGCGATGCCCGCCACATGCTCCGGATCGGGGGCCTCTTCCTCCTCGGCGAGCATGTAGGTGTCCGTGGCGCCGATGGCGAGGATAAAAGGGAAGACCTCCTGGTTGGGGAAGTCCTTCCAGGCCGAGAGGTATTCGGAGGCCATGCCCAGGAAGTCCTCCAGTTCCTCCTCCGGCAGCGCCTCGCCGCGCAGCTCGCCCCACTGCTCCATCACCGCACGCAGGTGCTCGATGCCGGAATCCCCGCTGTTGAGGGTCTCGTCGAGGGCGATAAGGAGGAGGCCGGCGTCCAGGTTGAGGGCGTTGCCCAGCTCCTCGGGCGGCTGGCCCTGGTAGGCGTACAGCTGCCCCTGGGCCATGGCCTCGAGGCGCTGATCGAGGAGCTCGGCGATGGTCTCGGCCTGGTCGGGGTAGAGGGGCTCCACGGGCGCCGCCCCGGGCATGTCCTCCTCGTCGCTCACGCGGGTGCGCACCGGGATCTCCGCCCCGGATTCCGTGCGCTCCCCGTACTGCCCGCGCAGAAGGTCGGCGGCTTTGTGCAGGAACGATGTGTCCATGGGCTCCCTCCCTTGCTAAGGTCGGCTGGATGGCGGCCTTTCCGGCTGCCGGCCGCTTACCAGAATGCACCTTTTGCCCGCCCTGCCAAAGGGGCCGTCATGGCCGAATCCCTGTGGATCGCCCTCCTCGTCCTGGTGGTCCTGGCCGCCGTGCTGGCGCCGGTGGCCACCCTGCGCTACCTGGCCCTCCTGGAGCGCGACAAGGCGGAGCGACGCAAGACCCATCGGGACGACCGGGACGGCGATGGCCCGTCCCCTTGAAACGCCGCCCCAGGAAAGGCCCGGCCCGCGGCTTCCTTCGCCGCGCGGGGAACGGGTAAGGTAGGGCGCTTATGCAAGTTTTCACGGAGAAGCCCAATGTCCAACCGGACCTTCGGACTGGATGAACGAATCTACCAATATCTGCTGGACCACTCCCCCAGCGAGCCGGAGATCCTCGCCCGGCTGCGCGAGGAGACCGCCCGGGACCCCAAGCACAACATGCAGATCGCCCCGGAGCAGGGCCACTTCATGGCCCTGCTCGCCCGCCTGATCGGCGCCCGGCGATACCTGGAGATCGGCGTCTACACCGGCTACAGCGCCCTGGCGGTGGCCCGGGCACTGCCCGAGGACGGCGAGGTGGTGGCCCTCGACAACAGCCCCGAGTGGACCGACGTGGCCCGCCGCTACTGGGCCGAGGCCGGCGTGGACCACAAGACGCACCTGTACCTGGACGAGGCGGATCGCAGCCTGGACACCCTGGTAGCCACCGAGGGGCGCTCGGGCACCTTCGATTACGCCTTCATCGACGCCGACAAGGAGAACTACCCGGTCTATTGGGAATACTGTCTGGAGCTGGTGCGTCCGGGCGGCCTGATCGCGGTGGACAATGTGCTCCGCTATGGCCGGGTGGCCGACCCCGAATGGGACGGCGATCCCACCACCGAGGCCATCCGCCGCTTCAACGACAAGGCCAGGGCCGATGAACGGGTGGACTTCGCCATGCTGCCCGTGGCCGACGGCCTCACCCTGGCCGTGAAGCGGTAGGCACGCCGCCAACCCGGGGGTCACCCACCGCGGCGTCCCCCGGGCCCCTCAGGCATTCACCCGGGCGGGCCACTGCACCACATGTCCCGGGCCGAGCCATCCCTCGATGCCGCCGAGCACCTCTTCCACCCGCTCCGGGGTATCGAAGAACTCCACCACCAGCGGCAGATCGAAGGCGATGTCCACGATGCCCTCGCCGTGGATCTTCCCGGAGCGCCCGAAGCCGGCGGTGCCCCGAAAGACGGTCACCCCCATGACCCGCTCGGTGTCGTGGAGATGGCCCAGCAGGCGGTGGAGGAGCCGGTCGCCCTCGGTGAGGTAGATCCGCACCATGGTGACGTCGGTGTAGGTCATAGCTTGCGCCCCGCGATTACCCCGGCCCACACGGCGAGGAGGCAGAAGGCCAGGTTGGCGGCCACGCTGGCCGCCGCCTTGCTCCGCGCACCGCCCTCCAGGAGGTTCAGGGTCTCCATGGAGAAGCTCGAGAAGGTGGTGAAGGACCCCAGCAGCCCGACCAGCAGGGCGGCCCGCAGCTCGGGGCCGATCCCCGCCCGCTCCAGCAGCACCACGGACAGGAAGCCCATGAGCAGGCTGCCGAGGGTGTTCACCGCCAGGGTGCCGTAGGGGAAGCCGGCGCCCAGCAGGCCGTGGACGCCGGTCACCACCCAGTAGCGCAGCAGGGCGCCCAATGCCCCGCCGGCGGCAATTGCCAGGGTTTGGGCCAAGAGGTGTCCTTTCCTTGGTAGCCGTTGCTCCGGGCTCCGAATCCAGGTCTTAGGAGGGCCGGCTGCCCGGGTCAGGCCTCCTCCAGCCAGACCAGGGTGGCCATGCGGCCCGTCTCGCCGTCGCGGCGATGGCTGAAGAAACGTTCCGCGTCGGAGAAGGTGCAGAAACCGCCCCCGGAGATGCGGTGGGGGCCCACACCGAGGCGCTTGAGCCGCTGGCTGGCGAGGATGTACAGATTGGCGAGCCAGCGGTCGCCGTGGGCGTGGAAGGCGTGCCGGTCCTCCTCCGCCTGGTCCACGAAGGCGGCGCGCACCTCCTCCCCCACCGCGAAGGCCTCCGGACCGATGGCCGGGCCGAGGTAGGCGTGCAGATCCGCGGCGGATCCCAGGGCCCCCACCGCCGCCTCCACCACGCCGCCGGCCAGCCCCCGCCAGCCGGCGTGCGCCACCGCCGCGGCGGTGCCGTCGTCGCGGGCCAGCACCACCGGCAGGCAGTCCGCCGTGAGCACCACGGCGACCGCCTCCGGCTCCGCTACCATCCCGGCGTCCGCCTCGCCGTCCTCGGCCCCCTCCCCCCGGGCCCGGGTGCAGTGGACGCCGTGCACCTGGGTGGTCCAGGCGGGCTCGGCGGGCAGATCCAGCCCCGCCCGCAGGCGCCGGCGGTTCTCGGCCACCGCCGCGGCGTCGTCGCCCACGTGCCGGGCCAGGTTGAAGGTGTCGTACGGCGGCCGGCTGACCCCGCCCCTTCGGGTGGTGACGAAGGTGCGCACGTTGCCGGGCGCGGTCCAGTGGGGCTCGAAACCGGGGACGGTGGTCATGGGGCGGTGGCCTCCAGGATGGTCAGGAGCCGTTGCAGGTCCTCGGGCGGGGGCTCCTCCCAGGTGAGCTCCTGTCCGCTGATGGGGTGGATGAGGGTAAGGCGGCCGGCGTGCAGGGCCTGGCGGCGAAAGGCGGCCACCACGGCCCGTCCTTCCTCGTCCAGACCAGGGGGAAGGCGCGGCTTGCCGCCGTACAGGGGGTCGCCCAGAACCGGATGGCCAATGTGGGCCATGTGCACCCGCACCTGGTGGGTGCGGCCGGTCTCCAGCCGGGCCTCGATGCGGGTGGCGCCCCGATAGCGGCCCTCCACCCGATAGTGGGTGACCGCCCGCTTGCCCCCCTCCACCACGGCGAACTTGGTGCGGTGGCGGGGATGGCGGCCCAGGGGCGCGTCCACCCGGCCGCCGCTGGTGATCTCCCCCTGCACCACGGCCAGGTAGCGCCGGTCCACGGCGTGGGCCTTGAACTGCTTCACCAGGAGCTCCCGGGCCCGGGGGGTGCGGGCCACCACCAGCAGCCCGGAGGTGTCCCGGTCCAGGCGGTGGACGATCCCGGCGCGCTCCACCTCCGCCAGCTCGGGGAAGCGGTACAGCAGGCCGTTCACCAGGGTGTCCTCGTGGTGGCCCGCGGCCGGATGGACCACCCGGCCCGGACCCTTGGCCAGGACGATCAGGTCGTCGTCGCAGTGCCGGATGTCCAGCGGCACCGGACGAGCCAGCCACTGCTCCGTGTCGGGCTCGGGCTCCGGCGGGTCCACGATCACCCACTCGCCACCCACCACCTTGGTCTTGGCGGCGGGACGGCGGCCGTCCAGCTCCACCCGCCCGCTGCCCAGCCATTCCTGGATCTCGGCCCGGGAATGGCCGCCGAACAGGCGGGTGAGGGCCCGGTCCAGGCGCTCCCCGCGCCAGGCCGGGGGGAGCTGGATGCGGTGCGGAGACCGGGCCGGCTGCTCCGGGAATTCAGGGGTATCCACTTTTTCCATGTACCGGATTCTCGTAAACTGACCGCTTCCGCCGCCCTTGGCGGCGCCCTTTCCCACAAGGTCGCACGAGTACGCCATGCGCCGTTTCAAGCGAATCCTGCCCGCCCTCCTCGCCGCAGTGCTGCTCGCCGGCGGCTGCACCATTCTGGAGGTGGCGGAGGACGACACTCCCGAGGAGATCCTGACCAAGGCCCGGGCGGCCATGGAGCAGGGCCTCTACTCCCGGGCCGTGGACAGCTACCAGCGCCTGGAGTCGCTCTATCCCTACAGCCGGCAGGCCCTCCAGGCGCAGATCATGACCGCCTACGCCTACTACCTGAAGGGCGACTCCCTGGCGGCGGTGAACGCGGCGGAGCGCTTCGTCCGCCTGCACCCCAGCAATCCGCACGTGGACTACGCCCTCTACCTCCAGGGCATCGCCGAATACCAGAAGATCGGCAAGGCCGACCGCGACCCGGAGCCCGCCCGCAAGGCCATCGAGGCCTTGACCCAGCTCATCCGGCAGTACCCGGAATCGGAGTACGTGGCCGACGCCCACGCCCGCATCCGCAAGGCCCATGAGGTCCTGGCCGAGCACCACCTGCACGTGGCCCGCTTCTACATGGACCGGGAGGCCTTCCTGGCGGCGGCCAATCGGGCCCGCACCGTTCTGACCGAGCACCCCACCACCCCCACGGTGGAGCCGGCCCTGGGCCTGATGACCCGCGGCTACACGGAGCTGCGCCTGGAGGAGCTGGCCCGGCAGACCCTGGCCATTCTGGCCCATAACTTTCCCGACAGCGACCACCTGCCCGCGGCGCGGGCCATGGTGGCCGACCGCTTCGGCGCCGACGCCGAGGAAAACTGAGCCCTCCGGGGCCAACGAGGAGACGCCCGGCACCATGTGGGACTTCTTCCAGACCGTCCGCCACCGCCACAGTGTCCGCCGCTACCAGAGCGACGTCGCCATCGAGCCCGAGGCCCTGCACGGCGTGCTGGAGATGGCCCTGGCGGGGCCCTCCGCCGGCGACCTCCAGGCCTACCACCTGGTGGTGGTGCGGGACGGCGATCTGCGCGGCCGGCTGGCGGAGCATTCCGGGGAGGGCTTCCTGGCCGAGGCCCCCGTCAACATCGTGGTCTGCGCGGACCCCGAGCACTCCGCCGCCCGCTTCGGGGAGCGGGGCCGCGCGCTGTTCGCCCTCCAGGACGCCACCATCGCCGCCACCTACATCCAGCTGGCGGCCGTGGCCGAGGGGCTGGGCTCGGCCTGGGCGGGCGGTTTCGAGGAGGACGCCCTGCGCGAGCTGCTGCAGCTGGAGGACCACCTCCGGCCGGTGGCGGTGCTGGCCCTCGGCTATCCCGCCGAGATCCCGGAGCCCACGCCGCGCCGGAAGCTCAACGAGCTGGTCACCTACCGGTAAAGTGCCCGGCCGGCCCCCACCACGCAGCCGGTTACAGCCCTTGTAGGAGCGGCGTCCTCGCCGCGACCGGGGTGCCTTCCTTCGATAATCCGCGACGTGGACGTCGCTTCTACGGGGCTCGCTCGTAGGGGCCCACTTTAGTGGGCGATTGCCCATAGCCCTGGAGGGCCACAGGCGGCCCGCCCCCTGAAGCGGCTCCTACAGAAGCCCCCTCCCTCTATACACAGGGACTCCTCAGATCGCCTGCTCGTCCTCCTCGCCCGTGCGGATGCGCACGATCCGCTCCACCGGGCTGACGAAGATCTTGCCGTCACCGATCTTGCCGCTGCGGGCGGACTCCATGATGGCCTCGATGGCCCGCTCCACCATGTCGTCCCCCAGCACCACCTCGATCTTCACCTTGGGCAGGAAGTCCACCACGTACTCCGCCCCGCGGTAGAGCTCGGTATGGCCCTTCTGGCGGCCGAAGCCCTTGACCTCGGTAACCGTCAGTCCGGCGATGCCCATCTCCGAGAGCGCCTCGCGCACATCGTCGAGCTTGAACGGCTTGATGATGGCCTCGATCTTCTTCATCGGTAGTTCCCTTGTTGAAGTATCGAACCGCCAAGAACGCCAAGAGCGCCAAGAACGGCATACGTATCCAGAACCTTAACCCGGAAGCCGCGGTCTAGAACATGCTTTCCAACCGCAATTCGCTCATTTTCTAAGATAATCAGAGGTAAAGTCGCCAAGGCCTCCCGGAGGGATTTTGTGGGAGCGGTCCGAGACCGCGACGCCATTGCCGGGCCGCCGGTCGCGGCTGGTAGCCGTTCCTACAGATGCACCGGCATCCGCCGGGAGAGGCTTTACTTCTCTGTGCCCAGTCATAAGAGGTCTTCTTCTTTTTGGTCTTCTTGGCGTCCTTGGCATCCTTGGCGGTTCCCCCGCTGTTCAGAACCGATACTTGTTCGTGATCGGGTAGCGCCGGTCGGTTCCGAGGCCCCGCGGGCTGATGCGCACCCCGGGCGGCGCCTGGCGCCGCTTGTACTCGTTGTTCTCCACCCGGTTCAGCACCTGGCGCACCAGGGTCTCGTCGTAGCCGCGCGCGGCGATGGTCGCCGGGGAAAGGTCCTCCTCCACGTAGGCGTAGAGGATGTCGTCGAGCACCTCGTAGGGCGGCAGGGTGTCGGAATCCTTCTGGTCGGGGGCCAGCTCGGCGGAGGGCGGGCGCTCGATGATGCGCCAGGGAATCACCTCGCCGTCCCGGTTGATGTGCCGGGCAATCCGGTAGACCAGGGTCTTGGGCACATCCTTGAGGGCCGAGAAACCGCCCACCATGTCCCCGTAGAGGGTGGCGTAGCCCATGGACATCTCGCTCTTGTTGCCCGTGGCGAGCACCATGAGCCCCTTCTCGTTGGAGATGGCCATGAGCAGGATGCCCCGGGAGCGTGCCTGGATGTTCTCGGCAGTGACCCCGTGGGGCTCGGAGGCGAACTCCTGCCGCAGGGTTTCGAAAAAGGACTGATGGATGCCGTCGATGGGCAGCTCGTGCAGGGGGATGCCCAGGTTGGCGGCGAGCTTGCGGGAATCCTGTCCGGACATGTCCGCGGTGTAGCGCGAGGGCATGAACACCGCCTCCACCCGCTCGGGGCCCAGGGCCTCCACCGCCAGGGACAGGGTGAGGGCGGAGTCGATGCCCCCGGACAGGCCCACCACCACCCCGGGGAAGCCGTTCTTGTCCACATAGTCCCGGATGCCCGTGGTCAGGGCCCCGTGGACCCCCTCCTCCAGCCCCTCCGAGGGGAGCACCGCCCGGGCGGCGGGCTGCAGGGCGTGGTCCGTGCGGTTCCACTCGGTGATCCGCAGCCCGGGCTCGAAGGTCGGGGCACGGTCCACCACGTCCCCCCCGGCGTCTACCGCGAAGGAAGCGCCGTCGAACACCAGCTCGTCCTGGCCGCCCACCAGGTTCACGTAGGCGATGGGCACGCCCACCTCCCGGGCGCGGTCCCCGATCTCCCGCTCCCGGCGGTGCAGCTTGGTGTAGTCGTAGGGGGAGGCGTTGAGGTTCACCAGGATGCGGGCCCCGGCCCCGACGGCCTCGGACATGGGGCCGTCCTTCGCCCAGGCGTCCTCGCAGATGGTGACCCCCACCGGCACCCCGGCCACCTCCACCACGCAGGGCGCGGTGCCGGTGTGGAAGTAGCGCTTCTCGTCGAAGACCCCGTAGTTGGGCAGCAGGCGCTTGCGGTAGCGGGCCACCACCGCTCCGTTCCGGACCCAGCTGGCGCTGTTGAACAGCCCCTCGTCCGCCGGCTCGGGATGGCCCACCACCAGGTCCACGTCCTGCACCTGGCCCAGCAGGCGGTCCAGGGCCGCCGCGCAATCCGCCACGAACTGCTGGCGCAGCAGCAGGTCCTGGGGCGGGTAGCCGGTTACGGCGAGCTCGGGGGTCACCACCACGTCCGCCCCCGCCTCCCGGGCCCCCTCCACGGCGCCCAAGATGCGGTTCACGTTCCCCTCCAGATCGCCCACCACGGGGTCGATCTGGGCCAGGGCGATGCGCAGGGGACGGTCGGTCACAGGTGGCTCCAATCGGACGACAAAATCAATTGTAGGAGCGGCGTCCTCGCCGCGACCTGGGAACATCCCCCGTAGGAGCCCGCTTTAGCGGGCGATCCGGTTCCGGCATCCAAGCCGGCTCAAGCACTCGCCCGCTGAAGCGGGCTCCAACGGGTCCCAGCCGGCCTAGGCCGTGCCCTCCAGGGCCTCCTTGGCCCGCTGGCCGATCTCCGCCGGGGAGCGGGCAACGGTGATGCCGGCGGCCTCCATGGCGGCGAACTTCTCCTCGGCCGTGCCCTTGCCGCCGGAGATCACCGCCCCGGCGTGGCCCATGCGCCGGCCCGGCGGGGCGGTCATGCCGGCGATATAGCCCACCACCGGCTTGGTCATGCGATCGCGCACGAACTCGGCGGCCTCCTCCTCGGCGGTGCCGCCGATCTCGCCCACCATGATCACTGCCTCGGTCTGCGGGTCGGCCTCGAACTGGGCCAGCATGTCCACGAAGTCGGAGCCGCTGATGGGATCGCCGCCGATGCCCACGCAGGTGGACTGGCCGAGGCCGAGCTGGGTGGTCTGGTAGACCGCCTCGTAGGTGAGCGTGCCGGACCGGGACACCACCCCCACGCCACCGGGGGTGTGGATGGCCGCGGGCATGATGCCCACCTTGCTCTGCCCGGGGGTAATCACGCCGGGGCAGTTGGGGCCGATCAGGCGCGTGGGGCGGTCCTTGAGGTAGGCCTTCACCCGCATCATGTCGAGCACCGGAATGCCCTCGGTGATGGTTACCACCAGCTCGATGCCGGCGTCCGCCGCCTCCATGACGGCATCAGCGGCCATGGCGGCGGGCACGTACTGCATGGAGACGGACGCTCCCGTATCCCGCACCGCCTGCTCCACGGTGTCGAACACCGGCAGGTCGAGGTGCGTCTGCCCGCCCTTGCCGGGGGTGACGCCGCCCACCATGCGGGTGCCGTACTCCAGGGCCTGCCGGGAGTGGAAGGTGCCCTGCTCCCCCGTGAAGCCCTGGCAGATGACCTTGCTGTCCTTGTCCACCAGGATGCTCATGCCGCGCCCTTTCCGGCGGTCACCGCCTTCTCCGCCGCGTCCGCCAGGGTGGTGGCGGTGATCAGGTCCAGACCGCTGTCCTCCAGCAACTTGCGGCCCTGGTCCACGTTGGTGCCCTCCAACCGCACCACCAGCGGCACGTTGATGGCCACCTCCTGCACGGCGGCGATGATGCCCTCGGCGATCACATCGCAGCGCACGATGCCGCCGAAGATGTTGATGAGGATCGCCTCCACGTTCTCGTCGGAGAGCAGGATCTTGAAGGCCGCCGTTACCCGCTCCACCGAGGTGCCGCCGCCCACGTCCAGGAAGTTGGCCGGCTCGCCGCCGTAGAGCTTGATGATGTCCATGGTGGCCATGGCCAGGCCGGCGCCGTTGACCATGCAGCCGATGTTGCCCTCCAGGGCGATGTAGTTGAGCCCGTGGGCGGTGGCCTCGTGCTCCTTGGGCTCCTCCTCGTTGGGGTCGCGCAGCTCGGTCAGGTCCTTGTGGCGGATCAGGCCGTTGTCGTCGAGGTTGAACTTGGCGTCCAGGGCCAGCAGATCGCCGCCGTCGGTGACCACCAGGGGATTGAGCTCCACCAGCGAGGCGTCCCGCTCCACGAAGGCCCGGTACAGGGCCATGAGAATCTTGGTGAACTGCCGCACCTGGGCCCAGTCCATGCCCAGGCCGAAGCCCAGCTTGCGCGCCTGGAAGGGCTGCAGGCCCACGGCGGGATCCACGGCCACCTTGAGGATCTTCTCGGGGTGGGTGCGGGCCACCTCTTCGATCTCCACCCCGCCCTCGCTGGAGGCCATGAAGACGATGGAATCCACGTGGCGGTCCACCACCGCGCCCACGTAGAACTCCTGGGTGAAGCCGTAGGCCTTCTCCACCAGCAGCCGGCGCACCAGGCGACCCTTGCTCCCCGTCTGCTCGGTGACCAGGGTCTGCTCCAGCAGGCCCTCGGCCCGGTCGCGCACCTCGTCCATGGAATCGGCGAGCTGCACGCCGCCCGCCTTGCCCCGGCCGCCGGCGTGGATCTGGGCCTTCACCGCCCAGCGCTCGCCGCCCAGGTGCTCGGCGGCGTCCACCGCCTCCGCCACGGTGAATGCGGGCCGCCCCGCGGGCACGGGCACGCCGTGCTCCTCCAGGATGGCCTTGGCTTGGTACTCATGGATCAGCATAACCGGGTCGGCCCTTTCCTAGGACTGTCTCGCCGCGCGGGCCTCGGCGATCAGGTTGCGCACCGCCTCCACCGAGGCGTCGAACTGCTCCCGCTCCGCCTGGGTGAGGCGGATCTCCACAACGCGCTCCACGCCGCCGGCGCCGATAATCGCGGGCACGCCGATGTAGAGGTCGGACACGCCGTACTCCCCCTGGAGGTGGGCGGCCACCGGCCGGATGCGGCCCTGGTCGCGGACGATGGACTCCACCATCTCGGTGATGCTCGCGCCCGGCGCGTAGTAGGCGGAGCCGGTCTTGAGCAGCTCCACCACCTCGCCGCCGCCGTGGCGGGTGCGCTCGACGATGGCGTCCAGCCGGTCGGCGGGCAGCAGCTCGGTGATGGGGATGCCGCCCACCGTGGAGCTGCCGCGCACCGGCACCATGCGGTCGCCGTGCCCGCCCAGCACCATGGCGGTGACGTCCTTGCCGGAGACCCCCAGTTCCTCGGCGATGAAGCGGCGCATGCGGGCCGAGTCCAGCACCCCGGCCATGCCCATTACGCGGTGGGCGGGGAAGCCCGTGACCTCCTTCACCGTGCACACCATGGCGTCTAGGGGGTTGGTGACCACGATGACGTAGGCCTCGGGGGCGTGCCGGGCCACCTCACGGGCGATGCCGGCCACGATCTCCACGTTATTGCGCAGGAGCTCGGCGCGGTCCATGCCGGGCTTGCGCGCCAGGCCGGCGGTGATCACCACCACTTCCGAACCAGCGATCTCGGCGTAGTCGTCGGTGCCGGTGACGGCCACGTCGAAGCCGTCCACCGGCCCCGCCTCGGCGATGTCCAGGGCCTTGCCCTGGGCCATGCCGGCGTCGATGTCCAGGAGCACCAGGTTGCCCAGCTCCTTCTTGGCGATCAGGTGGGCGGCGGTGGAGCCCACCTGCCCGGCGCCGATCATGGCGATCTTGGGGAGATGCATCGGCTTGCTCCATTAGCGCGCCGCCCCGACGAGCCGGCGGGCGGAACGGCGGAGCCGCAGGGCGGCGTATAGCAGGGACAGACCCACCAGGCCGAGCTTGACCGCGGCGTAGGCCAGGACCACGCCGGCCCCCAGCCATACCGGGTAATCGAACACCCGATCGTAGGCCCTCATCCATTCGAGCCGCACCAGGAGGCGATCGATCCCGTGGAAGAACCCGAACACCGCTCCCAGCACCGCCTCCACGGGCCCCTCCCCCAGCAGGGCGGCGCCCCCGTCGTAGAGGGTGGGAAAGCGCAGGGACCGCACGGCCACCGCCCAGACCAGGACGGCCGCCACCACCAGGTCCGCGACGGTTCCGAAGCGCCAGGCCAGACCCAGCCGGCGGACCAAGGCAAGGGGGCGGTCCATCCAGCCATGGTGCCCGGAACCGGGGTCGTGCCATAGGGCCCAGGCGCGACGCCCGCCGCGGTAGGCCGCCACCAGGGTCAGGCGCTGTCCCTCCCGGGGGACGGCATCGGGAGCCCGGACCGGCAGGTGGCGGGAGCCGGTGTCCAGCAGGAAGCCCCCCTCCGGGGCGCCCTCACCGGCGCGCACCCAGCCCACCACGCGCCGCAGGCGCAGGCGCCGGCCGAGCACCCGGGTGCCCAGATCCTCCGCCACGCGCGGCCCGGAACGCCGCTACATGTTGTCCACCACCGCCCGGCCGAACTCGGAGGTGGACAGCAGGGTGGCCTCGGGCATCTGCCGCTCGAAGTCGTAGGTGACCGTCTTGTTGGAGATGGCCCCCTCCATGCCCTTGATGATCAGGTCGGCGGCATCGGTCCAGCCGAGGAAGCGCAGCATCATCTCGGCGGACAGGATCAGCGAGCCGGGATTGGCCTTGTCCTGGCCGGCGTGGCTGGGGGCCGTGCCGTGGGTGGCCTCGAACATGGCGTAGTCGTCGGAGAGGTTGCCGCCCGGCGCGATGCCGATGCCCCCCACCTCCGCCGCCAGGGCGTCGGAGATGTAGTCGCCGTTGAGGTTCATGGTGGCGATGACGTCGTACTCCGCCGGCCGCAGCAGGATCTGCTGCAGGAAGTTGTCGGCGATGGCGTCCTTGATCAGGATGCGCCCTTCCTCCTCAGCGGCGTCCCAGGCGGCGTCGGCGGCCTCGGCGCCGTCCCGGTCGCGGATGGCCTCGTACTCCCGCCAGGTGAAGGTGCGGTCGCCGAACTCCTCCTCCGCCACCTCGTAGCCCCACTGTTTGAAGGCGCCCTCGGTGAACTTCATGATGTTGCCCTTGTGCACCAGGGTCACCGACTGGCGGTTGTTGTCCAGGGCGTACTCGATGGCCTTGCGCACCAGACGCTTGGTGCCCTCCTCGGACACGGGCTTGATGCCGATGCCGGAGGTCTCGGGGAAGCGGATGCTCTTGACGCCCATCTCCTCGCGCAGGAACTTGATCAGCTTGCGCGCGTCCGGGGAGCCTGCCGGCCATTCGATGCCGGCGTAGATGTCCTCGGAGTTCTCGCGGAAGATGACCATGTCCACCGTCTCGGGCTTCTTCAGCGGCGAGGGGGTGCCGTTGAAGTAGCGCACCGGGCGCAGGCAGACGTAGAGGTCGAGCTCCTGGCGCAGGGTGACGTTCAGGCTGCGGAAGCCGCCGCCCACCGGGGTGGTCAGGGGGCCTTTGATGGCGACCCGATAGTCGCGGAGGACCTGCAGGGTCTCGTCGGGCAGCCAGGTATTGTTGCCGTAGGTGGCCACCGCCTTCTCACCGGCGAAGATCTCCATCCAGCGGATCTGCCGCTGGCCGCCGTAGGCCCGCTCCACGGCCCCGTCCACCACCTGGCGCATGGCCGGCGTGATGTCCGCGCCGATGCCGTCGCCCTCGATGTAGGGCAGGATGGGCGTGTCGGGGATGTGCCACTGCCCGTCCCCGCCCCGGGTAATGGGTTCGCCGTCTTCCGGTACCTGGATCTTGTCGTACGCCATCGAGCCTCGCACCCCGTCTGCTTTCACCATGACCCGCCGCCCCGGCGTGGGCTACACCGGGGCGGCGGCTGTATTCGCGCGGCAATCAGGGGGAAAAGGCTAACTCGAACTGGCGACGGGCGCAATTTGCGCCGGGCTCGCCGGGGCCGGCGCGGTGTAGAATAATCGGTTTTCGCCAAAGGAGACGCCATGGCTTCCCTGCCCGAACGCGATGAGCAGATCGTCCACGCCCACGCGGGCCTGATCCACCGCGTTGTCCTGGCCAGCCACGACCGCGGCCAGGTGCCGGATCTGGAAGAGGTGCTGGACCAGGCCGAGAACAACGGCTGGGTCCAGCTCGTGGTGGCCGTCCGTCGCATCCTCGCCGGCGCCCGCGGCGAGGACCTCATGCACGGCCTCGATGACGAGGACCGGGTGGTGGTGGACGCCATCCTGCGGGGCATCCAGGACCCCTCCACCCTGCCCGACCCGCAGGCGGGCGCGGATCCCGCCATGGCCGCGAGCGGCCTGGCTTCCATCATCCACGCCGCGGGCACGGGCCAGAGCGAGGCTTTGCAGTGGGCGGCGCAGATGGCCGAGCAGATGTACCAGGCCGGCGGCGACATGACCCGCCTCTCCGCCATCATCCGCCCCATGATCAACGGCGAACGGGACCGCGGCCGGCTCACCCGCGGCATGGGGGAGCAGGGCCGCCAGCTGGTGGACGGCATCCTGGAGGAGCTGGCCAAGCTCGAAGAGCAGTAGGAGCGGCCGAGGCCCCATTGCCCGGTAGGAGCGACGGCCTCCTCCGCCCCGAGTGCCTACAACGCTTCCCGCAGGTACCGGCCCTCCAGATGTGTTCGGAAGGCCTCGACACCCAGCGGCTTGCCCGTAGCCTCCCGGAGCAGCCCCTCGAACTCCGGGAGGCTTCCCCGGAGCCAGACCCGCTGCTCCAGCCAATTCCGCAACGGCCCCGGCTCACCCTCGGCCAACTGCTCATCCAGTCCGGGCAGGTCAGTCCGCAAGGCTTCCATGAGCTGCGCCGCAATCAAGGCGCCTAGGGTATAGCAGGGGAAATAGCCGAATAGCCCCGCCGCCCAGTGCGGATCCTGCATTACACCGTTGCGGTGATCGCCCTGGGGACGCACCCCGAGTCGCTCCTGCATGCCGGCCTCCCAGGCCTCGGGCAGATCGGACACCGCCAGCTCCCTGCCGATGAGGGCCTGTTCCAGCTCGTGGCGCAGGCGGATATGGAGGGGGTAGGTGCCCTCGTCGGCATCGACCCGGATCAGACCTGGCTCCACGCGGGTCAGGCGCCGGTACAGGGCCGGCCCCGCCCATGCCGGGCGCTCTTCCGCCCCGGGAAAGGCCTCGTCGAGCCAGCCAGCCACGAGGCCGAGGAAGCCAGGGTGCAGACCCACCTGCTTCTCCATGAACAGGCTCTGGCCCTCGTGGACCGCCATGCCCCGCGCCCGGCCCGCCGGCTGCCGGCGCCACGCCGCGGGCAGGTGCTGCTCGTAGAGGGCGTGACCGGCCTCGTGGACCGCCGCCAGCAGGCCGGGAGCAAAATCCCGCTCCTCGTAGCGGGTAGTGATGCGCACATCGCCCGGCGCGCCGCCCGTGAAAGGATGGGCCGCCGTATCCAGCCGGCCATGCTGGAAATCGTAGCCGAGCAGCTCGGCGGCCTTACGGGCCAGCCGCTCCTGGGCGGCCTGCGGGAAGGGGCCGCCGGCTGCCGGCGCCTCTTCCCCGCCCCCGGCCGTCCGCGCCCGCGCCACCAAATCCGGCAGGAAGCTGTCCACCTCCCTCAGAAGCGCCTCCGCCCGTTCGGCGGTCAGGCCCGGCTGGAAGCCGGCTAGCAGGGCGCCGTAGGGGGTGCTTTCCTCTGCTTCAGCCAGGGCGGCGGCCTGCTCCTGCACCCGGGCCACCACCTCCTCCAGGTACGGCCGGAAGGCGGCCCAGTCGCCCGCCGGACGACAGGCCTCCCAGGCCGATTCACTCCGGGCGGCAGCATCCGCCAGGGCGCCGGTCTGCTCCTCCGATACCGCCGCCGCCCTGCGGTGGAGCCGCTTCATCTCCCGAAGGTTGGCCGCCTGATCCGGCTCCAGGGAGGCGGGCTCCACGGCGGCCAGCCACGCGGCTACGCGCGGGTCGGCGAGCCGCGCCCGCCGCCACCGGGCCACTGCCGCCTGGGCCCGGGCGCGCTCCTCCGCCGCGCCGGCCGGCATTACCACCCGCCGGTCCCAGTCGAGGACGCCGTGAATATGATCCAGTGCGGCCAGTTCCTCGAAATGTCCTGCAAGGCCCAAGTAGGCGTCCACGACCGTATCCCCTACTGCAAGGGTGTGTCGGAATCGTCCTCCCCACCCCGCGCGCGGTCCATCTCCAGCAGGGTGAGCAGCAGCTGCGCCCGCTGGTTGAGGGTCTCCGCCAGGAGCAGCCCCTGCTTCTCCCGGGCGCCCATGGGCAGCATCACCGCCAGGGTGTTGACCAGGGCCTCGGCCCCCGCGTCCTCCAGGGTCTCCCAGTCCACCTCCAGGGATTTCCGCTCCAGGTAGGTCTCCAGGGCGCCGAACAGGCGCCGCCGGTCCAGATCCGGCTCCGGCGCGGCCTCCAGGTCCCCGGCATAGTGGGCCCAGTCGGGGTGTACCTGCCGGAAAGGCGTGCCCACCTCCGCCTCCTCCGACACGGCGAAGCGGCACACCCCGGCCAGGGTGATGAGGTAGCGCCCGTCCTCGGTCTCGTTGAAGGCGGTGAGGCGACCCAGGCAGCCCACCCGCGACAGGTCGGGATTGGTGGCTTCTTCCTCCGCCCCGGTGACGGCGGGCTGGATCATGCCGATCACCCGGTCCCCGGCGAGGGCGGCGTCCACCATGGCCAGGTAGCGGGGCTCGAAGACGTTGAGGGGGAGCCGCACGCCGGGCAGCAGGATCACGCCGGTCAGGGGAAAGACCGGGACCACCTCCGGCAGGGCGTCGACGTTGGGGTAGGAGCCCCGAGTGCTCATGGTCATCCTCGCTGGGGGGAGGCGGGCCCGGAACGGTCCGTTCCCGCCCCCGGTCCGGGATCCGGGCAGGCCGGGCGGCTAGCCACGCTCGCCCAGCAGGGCGGCGGCGATCTCCTCCCATTCCCGGTCCAGGGATTCGCCGGCCATGGTCCGGGCCGCCCGGCTGTACCAGTACTGGGCGTTACCCAGGTCGCCCTCCTTGCGGTGCAGGTAGGCGTGGACCCAGGCCCCGTCGCGGTTGGGTTCGGCCTGGGCCAGCCGATGGGCGCCCTCCCAATCCCCCTGGGCCTCCCACCAGAGGGCCTGCAAGGGACGCCCCACCTCTTCCGGGGGGCCATCGTCCGCCAGGGTGGCCTTGAAGCCTTCGAGATCCATGCTTCCTCCCTGCGAATTCCTTATCCTGAACAGTGCACCTTGAGCACCCGCGGTCCCTATCCGCTCGGGGAACTGCTTTTGTTGCATTAAATCTGAATCTTTAGAGGGAGAACCACACCCGCACCCCGGGCCCAGGCGGCCCGGAGCCCCGCCACCGCACCGGGGAGGAGCCAGCCATGATGCATTTCGAGGACCGCCAAATGGTCAAGAACCTGGCCGCCGTCCTGGGCGGCCTCATCGGAATCGCCATCGCCCTGATCATCATCGCCAACCTCATCGGCTGACGCCCCTTCCGGGCACCGGTTCCGGGCACCGGGCCGCTAGAGAATCGACCGGACGCTTTCGGGCGGGCGGCCGATGGCCGCGCGCTCCCCGTGGACCACGATGGGCCGCTCGATGAGCTTGGGGTTCTCGGTGAGGATCCGGAGCCATTCCTCGCGGGAGCGGTCGTCCTGCTTGGACAGCCCGAGCTCCTTGAAGAGCTTCTCCTGGGTGCGGGTGATCTCCAGGGGCTCCTTCCCCAGCATGGCGCAGATCCGGTCCAGCTCCTCCGCCGGGGGCGGGGTCTTCTGGTAGTCGACCACCACCGGCTCCACGCCCTCCTCCCCGAGCAGCTCCAGGGTCTGGCGGCTCTTGGTGCAGCGGGAGTTGTGGTAGATGGTTATGTCCGTCATGTCACCTCCCTGGCCAATCTCCGGTGTCCGGAACTATAGCATCCCGGACCGGACCGCCGAACGGCCCCAACCCCTCAAACCGCCTCCTCGCCCTCCGGACGCAGGTAGAAACGGCGCCGGATGGCCCCGTCCTCGGCAAGCTCATAGACCCGCGGCACGGCCAGAGGGATATTAAGGTGCGGGATGTCCTCGTCGGAGATGCCCTCCAGGTACTTCACCAGCCCGCGCAGGCTGTTGCCGTGGGCGGCCACCAGCACGTCGTCGCCGGCCAGCAGGCGCGGCCGGATCCGCTCCCGCCAGCAGGGCAGCACCCGGTGGACGGTATCGGCCAGGGATTCGGAGGCGGGGATCTGCCCGACATCGAGGTGTGCGTACTTGGCCTCGAAGCGGGCATGGCGGGGATCGTCGGGCTCCAGCAAGGGGGGCCGCACGGCGTAGGAGCGCCGCCACTGGTGGAGCTGCTCGGCCCCGTAGAGCTGCTCGAAGGCCGCCTTGTTCTCCCCCTGCAGGGCCCCGTAGTGGCGCTCGTTGAGGCGCCAGTCCTTCAAATCCGGTATCCACATGCGGTCCATGTGGTCCTGGACCAGCCAGAGGGTGCGGATGGCCCGCCGCAGGTAAGAGGTAAAGGCGAGGTCGAAGGTGTAGCCGCCGCCGTGCAGCCGGCGGCCGGCTTCCCGGGATTGCTGCACCCCTTTCTCGGAGAGATCCACATCCGTCCAGCCGGTAAACCGATTCTCCAGGTTCCACTGGCTCTCGCCGTGGCGGATCAGGGCGAGGTAGGGCATATCGGCAACGCTCCATGGAGGGTGGTACTTTCCCACTCTCCCCCATTGCTCCAGGGCTTGCCAGGCCCCCTCAGTGCTAAGCGCTCACCCCTCCACTTTCACCACATCCCCGGGGCCGATCTCCCCGGGTTGCAGCACCCCCAGACACACCCCGCTGTGGCCGCGCAGGGCCCGGGCCATCCCCGGCTCGGTGAGCTGCTCCAGGTGGCCGCAGGGAGGACGGGCGCCCTGAAGCGCGAACAGGGCCGTGCCGATCCGCAGCCGCCCCGCCTCCAGATCACGCCCGCGCAGGCCGCGTACCACCAGATTGCGGCGGTGCTCACCGAGCCCCAGGGAGAGCCCCGTGCGACGCTGGATACGCTCCAGGTCCTCGGCGCGGATCAGGGTAACCGGGCAGGCATCGGTGGCCCGCCAATACCCCTGCCCCGTGGCGTAGCGGTCCCCCGCCAGGCCGGAGCCCCCCACCTCGACCTTGTCCACCCGGTGCATGGGCGCCCCGGCCTGCGGCGCCACATGGATTTCCTCCAGAACCGCGGGACCACCCCTCCTCAGAATACGCCTGAGGCCGTGGGGCCCCTTGCTCACCGCTGGCAACCCTCTTCGCCTGCGGATGTCCTATAATTTGGGGTTTCAACCATCGCGTAGAGCGCTTCCATGCATTTTCTCCTCGCCGCGGTCGTCCTGCTGACCCTGCTTCTCGGCCCCCAGTTCTGGGTCCGGAGCGTGATGGCCCGTTACGGCGAGGAACGGCCCGATTACCCCGGCACCGGCGGGGAGTTGGCGGCGCACCTGCGGGACCGGCTGGACCTACGCGGCGTACAGGTGGAGGTAACGGAGAAAGGCGACCACTACGACCCCGAGCGCAAGGTGGTGGCCCTCCTGCCCAATCACTACCACGGCCGTTCCCTGACCGCCGTGGCGGTGGCCGCCCACGAGATCGGCCACGCCCTGCAGGACCAGGCCGGCTACCGGCCCCTGCATTTGCGCAGCCGGCTGGTGCGCATCGCCCAGGGGCTGCAGCGCACCGGCACCGTGGTGATGATGGCTGCCCCCCTCCTGCTGATCGCCAGCCGCTCTCCTTCGGGCCTGATCCTGCCCCTGCTTGCAGGGGTGGTCAGCATCGGTGCCGCGGCGCTGGTGCACCTGGTCACCCTGCCCGTGGAGTTGGACGCCAGCTTCAAGCGCGCACTGCCCGTCCTCGAGCAGGGCGGCTACCTTCCCGAGGCCGACCACCGGCCGGCCCGGCGCATCCTGTCGGCGGCGGCCCTCACCTACGTGGCCGCCTCCCTGTCCGGCATGCTCAATCTCTGGTACTGGCTGCGGATGCTGCGGCGGTAAGGAAGGGAAGAGGCTGATGAAACGAAGGGTGCCTCAGAACCGGATCCCGGCATACCCCAGAAACCCCCGGTAGGAGTTATCCAACTGGCCGCGCCAGTCTGGATCATCCACCCGGCCATTCAGGGTAAAGCGGTTGGTCCCCAGGCCGAAGTGCACGTGCTGCAAAGGCGCCATTCCACCGCCAGACGCAGATCATTCAATGCACCCCGCATCAAGGGGATTTCCCTTACCTTGTCAGTCGTCGCCTTCTCCGGGTATCCGTTTCACATAGAGCCAGATGAGAACCCCCAGATAAGCGAAGACCATGACGTTCAGGATCTTGTCCATCAATCCGCCCTCCCGGGACGTTCTTGACCCAGGGCCCGTAAGAAGGTCACCACAAGCAGCAGGACGATGAAGACAAAGGGGCCGGCGCTCAGGGCGATGATCTGGCGCACCGCCTCGGCGCTGCGGGACAGGATCATGGCCAGACCCAGCACGCCGAGGATTACCCCCCATGTAAGCTTGACCCGCACCCTGGGGTTCGTGTCGCCGTGGCTGGAGAACATGGCCAGCACGTAGGCGGCGCTCACCACGCTGGTAATGATGAACAGGAAGGCGGCAACGATGGTGGCGATGGTGGTCAGCGGCGACAGGGGAAGATTGTCTAGGAGGAGGAAGGTGGCCCGATTGACGTCGTCACGTACCACCTCCAGGTCCAGCAGGTCCGCCCTGCCCTGGAAGAATCCGGCGCTGCCCAGCACGCCGAACCAGAAGATGGAGAAGGCGGTGGGGACCACCAGCACGCCCACCACGAACTCGCGGATGGTCCGCCCCCGGGATATGCGGGCGATGAACACCCCCACGAACGGCGACCACGCCAGCCACCAGACCATGTAGTTCAGGGTCCACTGCGCGAACCAGTCCTCCACGGAACGATCGAAAAAGGCGTAGGTGCGGAACCCCTGGTGGCCCACCTGGCTCAGGTAGTTGCCGATGGAATCCACTATGGAGCCCATCAGGGTTCCCGTGGGACCGACCAGCAGAATGTAGACCATGAGGCCGATGGTGATGGCGATGGCCGCATTGGAGAGAAGGGCCATGCCCCGGCTCAGATCCACCGTCAACGGGAACATGTAAGCGGCGAACAGCACGGCGAACACAGCCAGCGCCAGGCCCATGCCGCCGGGCTCCATCCCTAGCATCCCCGCCACCCCGTCGGAGACCTGGAACACTCCCATTGCCACCGAGCCCGCCAGACCGATGGCGGTGGCGTAGATACTCAGCAGGTCGATCACGCCCCCGGTGCCCCGGGTCCAGCGGTTTTCCCCATACACCTGCGCCAGGGGGGCGCCCACCAGCTGCGGACCGCCCCGCCGGAAGCTGAAGTAGGCGATGACCATCCCCACCATGCCGTAGATGGCCCAGGCGTGCAGGCCCCAGTGGAAATCGGTTATGAACAGGGCATTGGCGGAGGCCCGGGCCGGGTCAAATTCCTGGCGCAGGAACAGGTAATGGGTTACGGGCTCGGCGGTGCCGTAGAAGAGCAGGCCCACGCCCATGCCCGCCGCGAACATCATGGTGAGCCAGCTGGGCGTGGAGAACTCCGGGCGGTCGTCGTCCCGTCCCAGCCGTATCTTCCCGTACCGGGAAAGCGCCAAGACCACCGCCACGATGAGGAGGATGCTGGTAGTAAGCATGACGAACCAGCCCCGGCTGCGGAACACCAGGGCCACATGGCGCTCGGCGAGGCCGGCCAGCCCGGCTGTATCGACGATGCCCCACACCGCCACCGCGGTGGTGAGCAGCAAGGCGAGCAGGGACACGAGGTTGCGGGGGGGACCGCTCACCCTTGCTCCTCCCCGGATTCGTTGTTGGCGGGGCTCGGGACCCTGAACAAAACGGAATAAAGAACCGGAACGATAACCAGGGTCAGCAAGGTGGCGAAGCCGAGGCCGAACATGATGGTCACCGCCATGGCCACGAAGAAGGCGTCGGTGACCAGCGGGGCCATGCCGAGGATGGTGGTGAGCGCCGCCATGGATACGGGGATCAGGCGGCTCAGTCCCGCGTGGACCACCGCCTGGAAGGGGGGCTTACCGCCGCCCAGCTCCGCACCGATCTGGTCGATGAGGACCACGGCGTTCTTGATGAGCATGCCGGTAAGGCTCATGAGTCCGAGCAAGGCCATGAAGCCGAAGGGCTGGCCGAACAGCAGAAGCCCCACCGTCACGCCGATGATGGAGAGGGGCACCGTTAGCCAGATCACCAGGGTTTTCTTGATGGAGTTGAACAGGATGATGACCATCAGCACCATCAGCCCGAAGAAGATGGGCACATAGCCCGCCAGGGAGGCATTGGCGCGGGCGGAGTCCTCCGCCTCGCCGCCCCAGGCGATGGAATAGCCCGGCATGCCCTTCAGCGGCAGCCGGCCCATGTCCTCCACCGGGAGGGTCTCCGGCCCCCACTCCTCCAGGGGCACGGGGTGGCCCAGCACCGCCTCCGTATCCACCCCCAGGGCCTTCTCGATGGGCGCCTTAATGCGGTTCAGCATCTCGGCCGGCAGCCCCTGGTCCACGTCCGCATGGAGCCGCAGCATGGTGGTGCGGTCGCGGCGCCAGAGGTCGGTGTTCTCGAACTCGGGGCGGAATCCGGTGACCACCTGGTCGGCGGCGATCATCTCCCCGGCCACCTCGCTCCACACCGGGATGGAGCCGAGGTTGTCGAGGTCGAAGCGCTCCGCCGAAGGCAGGCGGGCGACGATGGGCAACAATTCGTCCTCCTCGCGATAGACCCCCACCTGCGAGCCCTCCACGGCCATCTCCATGGCCTGGCCCAGATCGGTGCGGTCGATCCCCGCCCGGCTGGCCTGGGTTTCCGCCAGCTCGGGCCGGACCACCTTGGCCATGTTGCCCCACTCGTTGCGCACCCCCTTGGAGGCGGGGTCCTCTTCCATGACCCCCTGGGCCTCCTCGGCAAGCCGTCGCAGGACCCGGGGATCCGGGCCGCTGATGCGGAGCTGGAGCTTGCCGCCGGTGGAGGGCCCGAGTATGAACTGCCGGGCATTGACCACCGCATCGGGGACCTTATCCGGCAGCTCGCGCTGGAGGCGTTGGATCATTTCCGGGATCTCGCGGTAGTCGTCCACGCTCACCAGCGCCTGGGCGAAGCGGGGATCGAGCTTCTCCACCGGGTAGGTGAGGAGGAAGCGCACCTGGCTGCCGCCCACCTGTGTGGCCACCTGGGTCACTCCTTCTTGCTTGCGCAGATACTGCTCCACCGGACGCATGCGCTCGGCGGCCTCCTCGATCCGGGTGCCCTGCGGGAACCAGAAGTCCACATAGAACTGCGGCCGGGTGGAGTCGGGGAAGAAGCTCTTGGGCACCGCGCCGAAGGCGGCGAGCGCGGCCAGGAACAGGACGAGCACCCCCAGCAGGGTGATGCCCCGGTGGCGGATGGCCAGGATCAGGAACCGCCGGTAGCCCTGGAAGAGCCCCCCGCTATAGGGATCCCGTCCGGCCTGGTCGCCCCCGGGGGTGTCCCGCTTCAACAGGGTTTTGCACAGCAGGGGGGTAGTGGTGACGGCCGTGACCCAGCTGAGCAGCAGGGAGATCATCACCACCTGAAACAGGGTGCGGGTGTACTCCCCGGTGGAGTCCTGGGAGGTGCCTATGGCGGCGAAAGCGAGTACCGCGATGACCGTGGCGCCGAGCAGCGGGATCCCCGTCTGGCCCACCACGTCCCGGGCGGCGGTTTCTGCGTCCTGGCCCCGCTGCATCCGCACACGCATGCCATCGGTGACCACGATGGCATTGTCCACCAGCATGCCCAGGGCGATCACCAGGGCCCCGAGCGAAATCCTCTGCAGGGTGATGTCCAACAGGTCCATGAAGAGGAAGGTCCCGCAGATGGTCACCAGCAGCACCGCCCCGATGATCAGGCCGCTGCGCAGGCCCATGAACAGCAGCAGGACCAGCACCACGATGACCACCGCCTCGATCAGGTTGACCAGGAACCCCCGGACGGACTCCACCACGGCGTCGCTCTGCACGGCGATGGGGTGCGTCTCCATGCCGATGGGCAGCTGGTCCTGGAGTGCCTCGAAGCGCTCCTTCAGGGCTTGGCCCATGGTGACCACATTGCCGCCTTCCACCGTGGAGATGCCCAGGCCGATGGCCCGCTGACCGTCCACCCGCAGGATGGTATCCGGGGGATCCTGGTAGCCGCGCTTGATCTCCGCCACGTCGCCCAGCTGGACCAGATTGCCGCCTTCCCCGCCGCCGCGGATAAGCAGGTCGCCGAACTGCTCCTCGGAACGGAACCCCCCGGTGGGGTTCACGGCGACGAGCTCGTCGCCGACAGTGAGGTTGCCGGCCGGCACGGCGATGTTCCTGGCCTCGAGCGCGGCGAAGATGGCCTCGGGCGAGACGCCGAACCGGCTCATCTGGTCCCGCTGCATCTCCACGTAGATGGTCTCGGGGAGCGCCCCGTAGAGGGTGATGCGCTTGACGTCCTCGGCGCCCAGAAGCTCGCGCTGGAGGAATTTGGCAACCTCGTAGCGCTCCTTGGGGGTGTAGCCCTTCCCGGTGAGGGCCACGTAGACCCCGTAGACGTCGCCGAAGTCGTCGTTGACCACGGACGGTCCGGCCCCCGGAGGCAGGTTGCGCTGGGCGTCGTTCACCTTCCGGCGCAGCTCGTCCCAGACCTGCGGCAGGGAGGATTTGTCGTACTGGTCTTTTATGGTGACGTTGACTTCCGAACGCCCCCGGGAGGATCGGGATTGGACGAACTTGAGCTGCCCCAACTCCTGGACGGCGCGCTCGATAACATTGGTGACCTCCTCCTCCACCTCGCTGGCCGAGGCCCCCGGATAGGGGGTAATGACCACCGCCTCCTTGATGGTGAACTCGGGGTCCTCGAGCCAGGAGAGGTTAAAGAAGGAGCTGGCCCCTACCACCACCATGAGCACGGTCAGCACCCAGACCGTGACGTTGTTGCGAAGGCTCCATTCAGCGAGGTTCATCGGGGAGGCTGTCCTGCGGAAAGAAGGCCCTCTAGGAGCGGCGTCCACGCCGCGACCCTGGGGGCAAAGTCGGCTAGGCGCCGCCCTCCAGCTATCGGCCTGGCTTGGGGCCTAATAATCAATTCCCTCCACCGGATTCACCTTCATCCCCTCCTCCAGCTGGGTTGCCCCGGCAACGGCCACGCGGTCCCCCCGCTTTACCCCTTCCAGCACGCGGATGCTATCGGTCCCCGTGAGCTCCCCCGTTTCCACCTTCCGGCGATGCACTTTGTTGGTTTCGGGGTCCACCACCCACACCGAGGGGGCCCCGGATTCGGCGGCGAAAACCGCCTCGGCGGGGAGGACAAAGCCCTTCCTACCGGTCTGATCCTTTCCTTCCTTGGGCCGGGCAATCAGCGAGGCGGTCATGCCGGGCAGTAGATTTGCATTCTCCGGCTGGGGGAGCGCGAAGACGTATTCGAAGGTCTGGGTCTGCGGATCCGCCTCGGTGGCGAACTCTTTGAGCGTGATAGGGAATTCCCGCTCCGGCAGAGACTCGAACACCGCCACCATCTCCGCCCGCGGCTCCTGGCCCCGGCGGGCCACGATCCGTTCAGGGGCGTCCACCACCAGCTCGATGGTGGAGACGTCCTGGATGCTGGCCACCGGCTCCTTGGCCTGCACCTCCTGGAACTGGTCCACCATCACCCTGGCCACCACCCCCTTGAAGGGCGCCCGAAGCACGGTGTCCTCGACATTCTTCCGGGCCTGTTCCAGGGCCGCCTCGGTCTGCTCCATGCGGGCCCGCGCTTGCTCGAATTCCGTTTGCGAAACGAATCCTTCCTGCACCAGCTCTTGGGCGCGCCGAAAACTGGCGCGGGCCTCCTGGTATTCCGCGCGGGTGGACCGCAGTTCGGACCGGTAGCGCTCGTCGTCCAGGCGGGCCACAAGGCCGCCCTTATTGATGGCCTCCCCTTCTTGAACCGGAAGATCCACCACCTGTCCGGAGACCTGGAAGGCAAGATCCACCCGCTGGGCCGCCCGTACCGTGGCCGGAAACTGCCGGCTGCCCGCCACATCCGCCCCGGTGAGCACCACGGTCTTGACCGGCCGGACCGTCTCCTCCCGCTGTGCATCCTGCTCCTCCCCCCGCTCACAGGCGCCCAAGCCCGCCATCAGGACGAGGATAAGCGCATTTATCAGGATTCCGCGGGGATTCGCCATGGATGGTTTTACCGCCTCAACCAAGGGGTTTTATAACCGGTCTGGTTGCTGACAAATGGGTTCACCGAAGTGCCGGACGCGCCGACCAACGGGGTAAATGGAATTGACTATCAATCTCCTATAGGCACAGATCCCCTTCCACAGCAAGGTGGTAACCACCCTACCGTGCCGCAAGGTAACCCTGGCTGATGCGGTAAGACCCGGGAGAGGCCGGAAGAGGGAGTGGACCCCGGCAGCAATGCAAAAAGGAGAAGGAGGCCTGAAATTATTTTGGAAAAAACTTCCAGCCCGATGGACGCCGGGCCACTCGGGCTGGAGAGGGTCCTGGACAGGACTCAGAATTGCCACAGCAAGGAAGCGCTGATCAGCTCGTTGTCCAGGTTTTTCAGCGGCCCTTCGTCCATCTCGATCCGCTCGTACTCGCCCCGGAGCGAGAAGTTCAGCGGCAGGTTCACCTCCGCGCCCAGCCCCCAGGCGAAATCCGTGCCGTTGGGGGTGTTGTCGATTTCGTTCTCGAAGCCGTCCCCCTGAAGCCTGGCGTTCACGCTCCAGTCGGCCACGCCCACCTTGGCGAAGAAGTCGAAGGCATTCGCCACGGGCAGATATCCCACCAAATACCCATACCAGGCCTCGGTATCGGCCTTGAGACGATTGCCGCCCAGCTCATCGGTCAGGTTGCCCGCCGGGTTGCCAAGGTCCGCGTAGGCACCCTCAATGCTGAAGTAGGGGGTCAAGCGGTAGCCGAGGAAAGCCTTGTACGCGGTATCCGACTCGTCGAAAGAGTAATCGATGCCGCCTACCTCCCCTTCCTGCTCGTAGCTGAACTGGCCCACTCCAGCACCGAAGTAGATGCCCCGCCAGCCGGGGCCCGTGTCCTCGGCCGCCTGAAGGCCCACGGGACCGGCGGCCAGTAGGAGGCCCGTTCCCATCGCGGTGAGGTGCTTGTGGTAGCCCATGGTGGTTTCCTCATACGCCGGCAAATAGGAAGAATCATTCATAAAGAATAGGCCGCCGGTGAAGGGCTTGCGATGCGGACAGCTCCCCCCGCTATACGGGAGACTAGCCACCAAAGGAGCCAGTAGAGGGGATCGAGAAGGAAAGGGGGCAGGCGGCCCCCGCCCCTCGCGACGGATGCAGCTTCACGAAGCTGTCAAAGGCGAGATTGGCCAGGAGGGACCAGGGACACCCCAATGAAAAGGTCGACCCGCGTTCGGCCGGGCACTTGGTGGGCAATACGGGGGTTCTTGATCGTGGCAGCATCCCACCGGGGTGGAGCGCTTGGATCGGAGCCGAGGGGCATCGACTAGAGCTGGCCCTCCGGGGCGAAGATGGAGAAGACGCCCATCATGAAACGGCGCCACCAGGTTGCCTCCGGATCGGTATCGAACCGCTGCCGCTCGCCCTGCTCGTCAACCGTCGTCCACACTAGGCGGGGACCGCCGCCCTCCTCCCGTACCCCCCTACGCCGCAGCAGGGGCGGAACAACCCGTGGTGGCTCGTAGTGCAGGCCGAGCCGGTAGGCCTCCGTGGGCAGCCCCTCCTGCACCAGATTGACCAGTTTGCGGGCGAACGCCGCGCTCTCGATGACCACGCCCAGCTCGCTGTTGAGCCGCAGCGAGCGCGGATCCAGGTTCATGGAGCCAACGAAGGTGGTTTCCCGGTCGAAGATGAATACCTTGGCATGCAGGCTACCCCCCGAGGAGCCTGAGGAACCCAGCGGGCTGCCCTTGTGCCGTTCCTCGGGATACCGCCCCGAGGGCTTGAGCTCGTAGAGATCCACACCGGCCTGCAACAGCGGCACGCGATAATTGGCATAGCCGGCGAATGCCGGCGAGTCGGTGGAGGCCAGGGAATTGGTCAGGATGCGCACCTCCACGCCGCGCTCCTCCAGCTCCGCGAACAGCTCCACCCCGGATTCCTCCGGGACGAAATAGGGGGAGACGATGAACAGCTCGCGGTCCAGCTCCTCCACCAGCTTGCGAAGCTGCGGTCCGAGCTGGCCCGAGCGCTCCTCGGGGGCGGTAACAAACTTTTCCGGTTCGTCATAGACCGCGTAGGCCTCCGCCCACAGCAAGGGCAGCTCATGGCGCCGGGCCTGTTGCACGAAATCGCTGCCGCGCATGGCCGCCGCATACTCCGACCGCCCGACCTTGCGGACATGGGCCGCCAAGCGCCCACGCAGCTCCCGCAGATCGGCCCCGGTGAGCGGCTCCTCCGCTGTCAGCGCCGCCACCGGAACGGCGAAGGGGCTATTCCAGTAGGCGTCGAAGGAGTCGGAAACGTCCCGCACCACCGGACCCACCGTTAAGACATCGAAGTCGCGGTAGTCGATCTCGGGCTTGGCCTCGAAGTATTCGTTGCCGATATTGCGCCCGCCGACGATGGCGGCCTGGTTGTCGGCCACGAAGGCCTTGTTGTGCATGCGCCGGTTGAGGCGGCTGAACTGCCGCACCATTTCCAAGCCGCGGAAGCGGCGCTCGGCGAAGGGGTTGAAAAGGCGCACCTCCACCCTGGGATGGAGATCGAAGGCCTTGAGCGCCCGGTCATGGCCGCCCGCCGGGAGATCGTCGAGCAGTAGGCGCACGCGTACGCCCCGGTCGGCGGCCCGCATCAGTGCAGCTAGCATCAACCTGCCGGTGAGGTCGCCGCTCCAGATGTAGTACTGGGCATCGATGCTGCGATCCGCGGCGTTGGCGAGGCCAATGCGCGCCGCCAGGGCATCCATGCCGTAACGCAAGGGATAGATCCCCGAGCGGTTGCCGCCATGGGCGGCAACCCGGGGCTCAAACCACTTCCCGAGCCGCGTGTCTCCCGTGCTTTCAATCGCCTGAGAGGCCTTGCGCTCGTAATCCGTTGGAAGCGTGGCGCACCCGACCATGGCGATCGCCGCCAACAAGAAAAGCCATAGCTCGGGTACCCGGGCTTTCGGCCCCCCTCTTGAACGAGGAATGGGACTCATCACTGGCTCCCTAACGAACCCGGCCAAAAACCCTGTCGGGAATCACCGCTGGATTGGGCGGACTGCTCTCCTTAGGCTCCCCTTTTCCTTAGGCAAAACCGGATCCTTGGAGAAAGGGAAAGCTTAGGATTCACAGCCGCGCTGCAGAAGATCGCCTTACGCCTGGCGGGGAAGCGCTTGCGGGGGGGCCCCATGCGCACTTATGGCCGCAAGGGAGGGTGCTGAGATTAATGCGGTGGCGGACCCCCGCTTCGGAGCCCTGAAAAGCGAGTGGGTGGGCAGCCCGACCTATGAGACGCAGCCAAAAGTTCGACCGTACGGGATCCCGTGCATCGCGATTGACCACGACAGCCGCCGGCCACATTCCACTCTGGACCACCATCCTCACCGGGAATGGGAATTGGGGAGGTCTATCGAACCGGCTGTCCGCCGTGACTTGACCAGAACAGGCGGGGCCACGCGGGGAGGACCGGAAAGCCGCCCCGCGGGAGGGATTAATCTGCTGTCCCTCGGCCACCCTCTCAGTGGAAGAGGTGCCCCCGCCGCAGCTGGCCCTTCCGGTTCAAGTGGTGGTGCCCCTTCCGGCGCAGGAAGAGGCCCTTCTGCGCCTTCCGCGACCGGCGGGACATATACACGGGAATGGCGATGGCGGAGACCAGGGCGACCCCGATGGACCCCAGGTAGGCATAGCGGGGCATCCTGCTGCGTTCTTTCATGGTCCTTCCCCCTATGGTTGCCGGACGGCCGCGCACCCCGGGTAGGGGTGGAGGGTCCTTCCAGGCCTTCATTCATTGAGAGAATGCGCCCGAGGGGGGAGTTCCGGGTATAGGGGAGGGCGCCTAGGGAACAGGCTCCGGACGTCTCAGGACAGCAGCTCCTGGCCGACATGCCGCCGGCCCTTCGGGACCTTCCCTTCCACCAGCTCCAGGAAGCCCGCTCCGAAACGCTCCACCTCCTCCCAGTCCGTGAGCTCCCAGTCCCGGCTGGTGTCGGTGGGGCCGCCGGCCCGGGCGATGATGCGGCGCATCACCCAGCGCTTGAGCCTTCCGTACCGGGTGTACGGGATGGCCCCGGCGAAGGTAGCCCACCGGTCCGGCTGCCAGCCCTCCTCGGCGAGGAAGACCTCCACCAGCTCACGGATCTGGGCCTGGGCGGCGGGGTCGGGGCTGGCCGCCGACCCGCTCACCGAGAAAAAGGCGGATGGGACGGCGCGCAGCTCCGGGCGATGCCGGCGGATGAAACGCCGTATGTAGGCCTGGTGGTGGCCGGCATGGAGGGAGGCACCCACCAGGACACCGTCACAGGCGGCCGGGGACAGGCCCTCGGGGAGCTGGTCCCCCCGGTGCACCTCCACATGGTGGTCGGCGCGCCGGATTTGCCCGCCGAGGGTTTCGGCGATCTTGCGGGTCTGTCCCTCGCCGGTGCCGTACACGATCAGGATGCGCATGCCGCCCTCCCCCCCTCGAACCCTGTTCCCCTGGCAACCGGGGCTTTTCGGAGGCCCTGGGAAAACCATTAGCAGAGGTTGGGCGGGAGAGGCATGCGGGGATACCCGTACAGGTCAATAAACGGGCACGAGGTGGTAGCCCTGCTCCTGGTAGCCGATCACGGAGACGAAGCCATCCCCCACCACCTCCAGGCCGGAAAGGAGGCGGTCGGCGTCGGTGCCGGTGACCTCGAGCGCCACGTTGCATACCTCCAGGCGGACGTTGTCCAGGGACCGCAGTTTGTCGATGCCCTCGCGGACCTTCTCCAGGGCCTCGGCGTGCTCCAGGGCCTCCAGACTGTCCGGATCCTCCCGAGTGAGGAACTTCACCGAGGGACCGATGAAGGTGAGGACGAAGTCGGGCTCCACCCCCTGCTCCTCGAGACTCCGGTAGGTGCCCGGAATCAGGTTGAGGTAGAGCCCCAGCTTGGCCGGATCCCCGATGTCGACGAGGAAGACCCCCTTGCCCTCCTCCACCCCCTGCAGGGCGGCGGCGTCATCGTAGTCCGCCGCCTGGGCGGCCGGAACGGTCAGGACCAGGATCCCCGCCAGAAGCGCCCGAACCAATGTCCCCATCGTGTCCTCCTGTATGGATCCGAATGTACGTTCGGTGCATTCATACCGGAATTTTTCTGCTGGGGAAAGGGGACACACGGACTCCGGACTCGTGGGCCCCATGGGGAGGGACGGTCCCGGGAGGAGGGTCGTAGGCGGAGCCGGCGCCCGCGTTGTATCTTGGAAGGATGCGCAAGGATCTCGACATCGACGCCCTGAGGGAACGGCTGCGCGCCCGCCTCGCCGAGCTCGAGGCCGGCCACGAGGCCCGCACGGAGGCCTCCCGGACCGTGGACCTGGACCAGGCCCGCACCGGACGCCTGACGCGCATGGACGCCCTCCAGCAGCAGGCCATGGCCCAGGAGAGCAACCGGCGCGCGCAGCTGGAGAAGCAGCGCATCCGCGGCGCCCTGCAGCGGATCGAGTCCGGAGACTACGGCTACTGCGTCCGCTGCCAGGAGCCCATCGGGGCGGGGCGCTTGGAGGCGGACCCCTCGGCCACCCTCTGCATCGAATGCGCCAGCGACACGGACTGACCCGAGCCCCCAGGAGCCCCGGCCATGTACCGCAAGGACCTGATCCTGATGCTGCGGGATAACCCCATGGGGGTCGGCGAGCTGGCCCAGGCCGTGGGCATGCGGCCGCGCGATCTGGCCGGGGAGCTGGAGCACCTGCGCCAGAGCCTGCGCAACGAGCCTTTCCGGCTGGTGATCATACCGGCCACCTGCCGCAAATGCGGCTTCACCTTCGACGCCGACAAGCTCACCAAGCCCGGCAAATGCCCCCGCTGCCGGGGCACCTGGATCCAGGAGCCGCGGGTACTGGTGGAAGAAGACTGAGTCCGGTGCTTCAGCGGGAACCGCCCCCGCCCCCTACGATCGGAGGCGACCCTCCCGGTCCAGCACGGGCAACTCCCGCAGGCGCCGGCCGGTGGCCGCATGGAGGGCATTGGCCACCGCGGGGGCCAAGGGCGGCACACCGGGCTCGCCCACGCCGCCCAGGTCCCCGCCGCCCTCCAGGATGGCGACCTCCACCGCCGGCATCTCCGGCAGGGTGAGGATGGGCTGGTCCGCGTAGGTAGCCTCCACGGTGGCGCCGTCGGCGAAGGTGATCCCGCCGTGGAGGGTGGCGGAGAGGGCGAAGGCCACGGCGCCCTCCATCTGGGCCCGGACGCCGTCCGGCTGCACCGCCCGTCCGCAGTCGATGGCGACGGTCACCCGGTACACCGTCGCCCGGTCGGCCGCGTCCACCGCCAGCTCCACCACCTCGGCCACGATGCTGCCGAAGGAGCGGTACACCGCCAGCCCCTGGTGGCGGCCCGCCGCCGCCCGGCCCCAGCCGGCCCGCTGGGCCGCCTCCTCCAGCACGGCGCGGTGGCGGGGGGCCTCGGTCAGGTGGTCGAGGCGGAAGGTCAGGGGGTCCTGGCCCGCCGCGGCAGCGAGCTCGTCCACGAAGGATTCGATGGCAAAGGCGTTGTTGGAGGCCTCCACGGAGCGCCAGGGCCCCGTGGGGATGCCGGGGTCCGCCTCCACCCGCTCCTCGCGGTAGTGGTGGAGGTCGTAGGGCACCGAGATCCCCCCGAGCGCCATGCGGGGGCCGGCGATGCGCATCCACCAGGCGTCCAGCCGGTCCTCGTCGTCCACGGCCGCGCGCAGGCGGGCGGCGTGCCCCGGGCGGTAGAAATCGTGGCGGGTGTCGTCGGCCCGAGTCCACAGCACCTGCACCGGACCCTCCACGTGCCGGGCCACCGCCACCGCCTCGCGCACGAAGTCCGTCTGCAGCCGCCGGCCGAAGCCGCCGCCCAGGAAGGCGCTGTGCACCTGGACCCGCTCCGGGGGCAAACCCGCCGCCTCTGCGGCGGCCTGCCGGGCGTCCCCCGGGGCCTGGCTGCCCACCCACACCTCGCAGCGCTCCTGCTCCACCCGCGCGGTGCAGTTCATGGGCTCCAGCGGCATGTGGGCGAGGTAGGGGGTGGCGTAATCCGCCTCCACCACCCGGGAGGCCATCCCCAGCGCCTCCTCGGCCCGCCCGAGGAGCCCCCGGGCCTCCCCGGACCGCTCCAGTCCCTCCCGAAGCCGTCGGTGGACCGCCGCGCTCCCCAGCCCGGCCAGCGGGCCGGGATCCCAGTCCACGCGGAGACGGTCCCGGGCGGCCTCGGCGGCGGGGAAATCGGCGGCCACCACGGCCACCCCATAGTCCAGGGGCACGGCCCGATGGAAGCCCGGCACCTCGGCCGCATCGGCATCGTCGTAGTCCCACAGCCGCCCGCCGTGGGCGGGGCTGCGCCGCACCACCGCCACCCGCATGCCGGGGAGGTCCACGTCCTGACCGTAGACCGTGCGGCCGGTCACCATGTCGGGGGCGTCGAAGCGGGGGACGGGGCGACCCACCAGGCGGAGCCGCTCCGGGGACTTGAGGACGGGGTCCCGGGGCGCGCGCAGGCGGACGGCGCGGTGCGCGAGCTCGCCGTAACCGACCCGGCGCCCCGTGTCGGGATGGAGGACCGCGCCCGACTCCGCCCGGCACTGGTTGGGGGCAACCTCCCACCGCTCCGCCGCCGCGCGGACCAGCACCTCCCGCGCCGCGGCGCCGGCCCGCCGCAGGGGCCCCCAGGCCCCGCGGATGGAGGTGCTGCCGCCGGTCACCTGCCGCCCCAGGAGCGGGTTGGTGTAGTCGGGATGGGCCGGGGCCAGCACCACCCGCACCCGGGCGGGATCCACCTCCAGCTCCTCCGCCAGCAGCAGGGCCTGCCCGGTAAGCGCCCCCTGCCCCATCTCCGCGCATCCCACGGTCAGCGTCACCGTGTCGTCCTCGTGGACCCGCACCCAGGGGTTCAGGACTACCCCGGGGTCGGGAGCGGGCCCCGGCCGCTGCAGCGCAGGCCCGTGGCCGGAAGGGGCGGGAACGCCCTCCCGGAGGTAGCGGGCGGCGCGGTGCACGGCCCGGCGGATGCGGGGGTAGGTACCGCAGCGGCAGAGCACCGGCCCCAGGGCCGCATCCACCTCGGCCTCGGTGGGCTCGGGATGCCGGGCGAGCAGGGCGGCGGCGGCCACCTCCTGGGCCGGCTGGCAGAAGCCGCACTGGGGCACCTGCTCATCCAGCCAGGCCCGGAGCACGGGGTGGTCGGGCTCCGCGGCCAGCCCCTCGATGGTGGTCACCGCGCGGCCCCGGGCCTCGGCGAGGGTTGTGGTGCAGGCATGCACCGGGCGACCGTCCAGCTGGACCACGCAAGCCCCGCACACCCCCACCCCGCAACCGTACTTGGTGCCCTTCAGCCCCAGATCGTGGCGCAGGGCCCAGAGTAGGGCCCGGCTGTCCCCGGCCTCCACGCGGCACGGCCGGCCGTTTACGGTCAGCTCGATCATGACGGGCCCCCGGAGCGGTGGTCGCTTCTTCCACCATCGCACCGGCGGGAGTCGGCGTCAGCCGTGGGCGGGCCTTCCCATGGGGCCGCGAGGGCGGGGCCGATCCGGCTCCGGGCGCAGGTCCAGGGGCGCACCCCGAGCCGTACCGGGCATCACCGGTAGAAATACCGTTTCTCCCGCGAATGGATGATCCCCAGGAACAGCTCGGCGTGCACCAGGGCCGCCACCACCACCCCCAGCCAATCGGGCCAGCCCCGCATGAGGCTGTGGAACTCCACCCCGGCGTAGCCGAGCAGCAACAGCACAGAGGGATAGACGGCGACAGCCGCCACGAACAGGCTCCAGAAGGTCCAGCCAATGGCGGCCCGGATCTCCAGGAACAGGGGCACGCTCAACAGCAGGACCACGGGATAGGCCCCCAGCGCCCAAGCCGGCACCGGATCCTCGGGGGCCAGGGAGCTTCCGCCCCCGTCCGTCCAATTCATGGCCAGGCCCGAGGCCAGCCAGACCATGAAGAATACGGTAACGCCCGCCAATGGACTGACCAGAAAAGCGAAAATCGTGCGCATGGCACTCAACCTCCCGAGCGGGGATTTGCACTCGGGACGGGGTAGAGCAAAAGGCGGGCCAACCTCGTAGAGGGCTGAATCCCCTGGAGAAGGCACCAAGGGACCTGGGTGCTCTCCGGTCGCACTGGCGCCGGACGGCGACGCCCCGCACGCCCCGTGTACGGCAGATGCCTGAATGCGTAAGGGAAACTGCCCAGGGCCGGAGGCGACAGCCGGGGGGCCGAAGGAAGACCCCCCGCGGGCCTAGCCCACGGCCCGGGAACCTGGACACGGTCATTGAAGGGGGGGCGGCCCTTGCGGGTAAGCTGAAGGGAGAAGTCCCTAATTCCCTTCTCTCACGGGGTACGAAGGAGGGGCCCGGCCGGGGATCGTTCGCGCTATCCCCCACGCGTCATCCCCCACGCGTCCGGGCCCACCTCGAGCCCTGGAAGGAACCGGAGGATTCCGGTGCCATACAAAGCCCCCCACCGCCCCGGCGCGGCCCTCGCCCCGAATTTCAACCAGGGGTTTGGTGTTTCAATCGGTTTTATAACAGGCTATAAGGAGGGCATGGCCCTCGATGCCGGCCCCCGGAGCTCTCGTGGGCCGACCTTCTCCGGGGGCAAGGGGCCGGCGCCCCGGCCAACAGTTGTTCGGAATAAAGGGGGGAACCATGAAGAGCGCTAGTGGAACCGAGTCCCATACGTCCACAGGGACCTCCCTTTTCGACCAGCTTTTCCGGCACGCCCCCCTGCCCCAGGTTCTGGCCGACCCGGACCAAGGCACCGTCCTCCGGGTCAGTCCCGCCGCCTGCGACCTCCTGGAGGAGTCCCGGGAGGCCCTGGAAGGCGCCCCGCTGGCCGACCTCTTTCCGGAGCCCGAAGGAGACCTGAACGAGTTCCTGGACCGGCTCACCCGGGAGCGGTCGGCCTCCCTGCGCGCCCGGACCTCCCCTTCCCGGGTCCTCGAGCTGCAAGCCACGGCCCTGGAGACCGAGGAGGGGCCCTGGGCCCACATCGCCCTGCGGGACGTCTCCGCCGAGACGGAGCTGAACGCCGCCCGCGGGTTCCGGGAATCCCTGGTGGAGCATTTCCCCGACGCGGTTTTCCTGAAGGACCGGCAGGGGGTGTACGAAACCTGCAACACGGAGTTCCTGCGGCGGGTGGGCAAGGGACGCGACGAGGTCCTGGGCGTCCGGGACCGGGAGGTGATCCCCCCGGAGCTCGCGGAGCACTGCACGGCCACCGACCGCAAGGTGCTCACGGAAGAGCGCCCCCAGGTCACCGAGCGCTGGCTGCAGCGGGACTCGGGCGAATGGGTCCTGCTGCAGATCCTCAAGCTCCCTCACCGGGACACCGACGGCCACCTGCACGGGGTGATCGGCGTGTGCCGGGACGTGACCGAACGCCACCACACGGAGCGGCGTCTCCGAACCAGCGAGCACCAGCTCCGCGAGATCCTGGAGGCCTCTCCCGAGGGGCTATGGATGGGCGACTTCGAGACCCTGGAAACCGTGGAGGTGAACGGCGCCCTGTGCGAGATGCTGGGACGGTCCCGGGAGGATCTGCTGGGCACCCGCCCCGACGAATGGATCGACCCGGCGGACCGACCCACCTTCTGGGAGGAAGCCACCCGGCGCCGGGAGGCGAAAACGCGGCGGTACGAGATCAGCCTGCTCACCCGGGCGGGGGAGCGGGTACCGGTGGTGGCGAACGTGAGCACCTCCTACGATCCGGAGGGCGCCCCGCAGCACTCGGTGGCCTTCGTCACCGACGTCACCCACCTCAAGGAGACGGAGCGCTCCCTGCAGCGGGTCGCCGACATCCTGGAGGCCTTCCCCGGGCCGGTGGTGCTGTGCAGCACCGATTTCAAGGTCCTCTACCAGAACCGCTTCGCCCGGGAGACCCTGGGGGACTACCAGCCCGGGGCCACCCCGGTCAGCGCGCTCACGGGGGACCACACCTTCAAGGAGGTCATGCAGCGGGAGGCCGTGCCCGCAGCCCGGGAGGAAGGGTCCTGGACGGGGGAGGTCCCCCTGGTGGACGTCACGGGAAAGGAGCGGCCCTTCCTGATGACCGTGCTGGCCCACTCCGAATCCGACGGGCAAGTGGAGCGGCTTTCCGCGGTAGGGGTGGACATCGCCCCCCAGAAGGAGGCCGAGGCGCGGGAGAAGCATTACCTGGAGCAGCTGAACCGCATGAGCCGCCTGATCTCCATGGGCGAGCTGGTCTCCGTCCTCAGCCATCAGCTCAACCAACCGCTCACCGCCCTGAGCAACTACGCCACCGCCGGCACCCAGCTGCTCGCCCAGAAGAGCGCCATGCCCTCCCAGATCCAGGAGCTCCTGGAGGGGATGGGGAGCGAGGCCCAGAAGGCCTCGGGGATACTGACCCAGATCCGCAACTTCCTGAAGGGACAGAGTCCCGATCTCCGGCCCCTGGAGGTTAATCCCCTCATCCGGGAGCTGGTGCCCTTCATCTGCACCGGCCACGCGGGGAAGGTCCCCCCCATCGAGCTGGACCTTGACCAGGACCTGCCCCCGGTGGAGGCGGACGGCATCCAGCTGCAGGAGGCCGTCTTCAACCTGGCCCGCAACGGAATCGAATCCTGCCGGGAGCGGAACCCCGAAAGCCCCGGGCCTTTGATCCTGCGCACCCGGAGGACCGAGGAAGGGGCGGAGATCCGCGTCATCGACCACGGCACGGGCCTGCCCGAGGGCCTCGACCTGGAGGCCCTGGAGCCCTTCTTCACCACCAAGGAGAAGGGACTGGGCCTGGGCCTCTGGATCGTCAAGTCCATCGTCCAGAGCCACGGCGGCCGGCTGGAGGCCTGGAACAACCCCGAGGGGCCGGGCGCCACCTTCCGGATCGCCCTTCCCGCGGCCGCGTAGCCCGCCGGACAACCTACCGCCCCCAAGGCAAGGCCCCCGAACGCCACGCGTTCGTGTCCCGGGACGTCCCGGTTTGTCCACCCCCGTAGACCCCTCGTTTCACCTCCCAGGACAGCGAAACAAACGGACAGCACCCACCCCTTTCCGGGCGAGATTTCAGGGGGTGCGGGGCTCCTGTATTTTAGAGGGTTCTAATCTACTTAATCCAAAAGGGGAATTCATGCGGAAGATTTTGCTGTCCGCCGTCCTGGCCCTCGCCTTCCTCGCAGCCCCGGCACAGGCCATGGACCTGGAGCTGTATTCCGGGGACACCTTCGAGTACGCCGAGACCAGCGAGGACGAGAACTTCGTCTACGCGGACCTGACCTTCGGCGGGGAGGTCCTGCTGCTCCCCTTCTTCGACGGCTGCTGCAACATCGACATCCTCGTGGCCGTGATCGAGCCGGAGCTTCTGAGCTATTTCTCCGACACCATCGAGAGCGGGGAGAACATCTACACCTCCACCCTGTCCACGGGCGAGCGGGTCTACATCGCCAGCCTGGAGGGGGTGCTCTACACGGAGGGACAGATCGGCGTCATGGCCGACCGCATCGGGGAGATGGCGGACCGGATCGTCTACACCGAAGAGCTGATCGTGGAGACCGAGTACATGATCGTGGACGTCACCCGCTTCTCCCAGGCCAACCTGCTGACCTTCGTGGGCATGCTGAACCCGCTGACGCTCCTGGAATAGGCCGGCATTAGCCTCGCCCGTTACCCCTGGGCCGCCCGGCCCGGGGTGGCTGCGGGGCCCGCAGCCCGCGGCCGGTCCTCCTCCCTCGACTTTCCCCTCTCAGACCACCAGGCTCGGCTCCCTGCGGCCGGTGATGGCCTTCACCTCCGCCACCTCCCGTACCGCCTCGGCGACGTCCCGCAGCACGTCCCGGCATTCGTCGTTTTGCCGCAGCGGCTCGGCCTCCCACGTCTCCAGGTAGATCCGCAGGGTGGCACCGTCGGTTCCCGTCCCGGACAGGCGCAGGACGGCCCGGGCGCCGTTGTCGAACCAGAGGCGGACGCCCTGGCCCGTGGTGGTGTGGCCGTCGATGGGATCGGTGTAGCTGAACTCGTCGGCTTCGGTGACGCGGGGGCCGGCCCCGGTGGGGGTCCCCGCCAGACCGGCGAGCCGGTCGCGGAGGTGGGCCATGAGGCGCTCGCCCTGGTCCCTGGTCAGCCCCTCGTAGTCGTGGCGGCTGTAGAAGTCGCGCCCGTACCGGGACCAGTGGCCGCGCACCACCGCCTCCACCGACTCCCGGCTGGCGGCGAGGATGGAAAGCCACGCCAGCACGGCCCACAGGCCGTCCTTCTCCCGCACGTGGTCGGAGGAGGTACCGAAGGACTCCTCCCCGCACAGCTGGACGCGGTCGGCATCGAGGAGGTTACCGAAGAACTTCCACCCCGTTGGGGTCTCGAAGCACTCGTAGCCCCGGGCCTCGGCCACCCGGTCCACCGCCCGGCTGGTGGGCATGGAGCGGGCCACGCCGGAGACCCGGCCCCGGTACCCGGGGATGGCGTCCAGGTGGTCGGCGATGACCGCCAGGCTGTCGGAGGGATTCACGAAGAAATGCCGGCCCAGGATCATGTTGCGGTCGCCGTCACCGTCGGAGGCGGCGCCGAAGTCCGGGGCGTCGTGCCGGAACATGCGCTCCATGAGGTCCCGGGCGTGGGTGGGATTGGGATCGGGCTGGCACCCCGCGAAATCCGGCTTGGGCTCGCCGTTGATGACCGTCCCCCGCGGCGCGCCCAGGTCCTCCTCCAGGAGGGCCTTGGCGTAGGGGCCGGTGACGCCGTGCATGGCGTCGAAGACCATGGAGAAGCTCCCGGAGCCGAGCAGGTCCCGCAGGGCTTCGAAATCAAACAGCTCGGCCATGAGCGCCCGGTAGTCGGCCACCGGGTCGATGACCTCCACGGGCATGCCCTCCACCTCGGCGGCCCCTTCCCGGGAGAGGTCCACTTCGGCGTGCTCCTGGGTAATGTGGTAGCCGTGGACTTCCAGGGAGCGGGCGTAGATGGCCTCCGTCACCGGCTCCGGGGCGGGGCCGCCGTTGGCGATGTTGTACTTCACGCCGAAGTCCCCGTCCGGTCCGCCCGGATTGTGGCTGGCGGTTAGTAGGAGACCCCCGGCGGCCCCCCGTCGCCGGATGGTGGCGGAGACCGCCGGCGTGGAGAACAGGCCGTCGCGCCCCACCAGGACCCGCCCCACCCCGTTGGCCGCGGCCATGCGCAGGATGGTGTCGATGGCCGTCTCGGTGTAGTAGCGGCCGTCGCCCCCAAGGATGAGGGTGCCGCCCTGAAGCTCCGTGCAGGTATCGAGCACCGCCTGGATGAAGTTCTCCAGGTAGCGGGGCTGGGAGAACTGCTCCACCGTCTTGCGCAGGCCCGAGGTACCGGGGCGCTGGTCCTCGAAGGGGGAGGAGACTTCCTCGATGATGGCCATGATAACTCCCGGTGGCGGTCGGGGTCGGCGGGGTGGGAGGCCGGCGTCCCCGGGCCCCTCTCATGATCCCATCATCCTTGCGGGGGAATGGGGAAGGCCCGGGGGCGCCGGGGGGCTCCAAACCCTAGATGCTCAAGGGTAGCGCAACGTGCCCGGGCCCTGAACCTCCAAGGTGGTGGGGGTGGGCCCCATCGGGCCGGTGCAACCGCCCGGGCGGGGCCTAGCCCACCGCCTTGGCCTCGGTCCCCCGGAAATAGTCCCGGCTGATGCGGAACACCACCGGCGACAGCAGCACCAGCGCCACCAGGTTGGGGAAGGCCATAAGGGCCATGGTGATATCCGCCAGGTTCCAGATGAGCTCCAGGCTGGCCACCGACCCGCTCAGGATCCCCACCACCCAGATCAGGCGGAAGGCCTTCAGGGGCTTCACGCCCGCCAGGAACTCCAGGCAGCGCTCGCCGTAGAAGGCCCAGGTAAGGGTGGTGGTGAAGGCGAAGACCACGAGCCCGAAGGCCACCACGAAATCGCCCGGGCCCGGCAGGCCCTGGCTGAAGGCGGTGGTGGTGAGGCCGGCCCCGGTCTCGCCGCTGTCCCAGACGCCCGTGGTGACAATCACCAGGGCGGTCATGGTGCAGACCACGATGGTGTCGATGAAGGTGCCCAGCATACCCACCATCCCCTGGCGCACGGGATCGTCGGTGCGGGCGGAGGCGTGGGCCATGGGCGCCGAACCCAGGCCCGCCTCGTTGGAGAACAGGCCCCGGGCCACGCCGAACTGGATGGCCGCCATCACCCCCGCCCCGGCGAAACCGCCCACGGCGGCGGTTCCGGTGAAGGCGTCGGTGACGATCCGCGCCAGGCCCTGAGGGATTTCGGTGTAGTGGTAGCCCAGGATGGCCAGGGCCCCGAGCACGTAGATGACCCCCATGATGGGGACGAGGGCCTCCGCCACCCGGGCGATGCGGCCGATGCCGCCGACGATGACGGCGAAGGCCACCGCCGCCATGACCGTGCCGGTGAGCCAATGGGGGACCGCCAGGGCCTGGTGCATCGAGTCGGCCACGGAGTTGGACTGCACGGTGTTGCCGATGCCGAAGGCGGCCACCAGGCCGAACAGGGCGAAGGCCGCCCCCAGCCATTGCCAGCGGGCGCCCAGGCCGTTCTTGATGTAGTACATGGGCCCGCCCACGTGCATGTTGCGGCTGTCCACCTCCCGGTAGCGCACCGCCAGCACCGCCTCGGCGTATTTGGTGGCCATGCCCACCAGGGCGGTCATCCACATCCAGAACACGGCCCCGGGCCCGCCCAGGTGGATGGCGGTCCCCACCCCGGCGATGTTGCCGGTGCCGATGGTGGCGGAGAGGCTGGTCATCAGGGCGCCGAAGGGCGTGATCTCGCCCTCCCCCTTCTGGGCCCCAGGGCGGATCCCGGCCCAGAGCAGGCGAAAGCCGTAGCCCAGCTTGCGCAGGGGCAGCAGCTGGAGCCCGATGGTCAGGAAGATCCCCGTGCCGAGCAGGAGCACCAGCATCACCGGGGTCCAGAGGACCCCGCCGACGGACTCCAGGAAGGTGTTCAGTTGTTCCATGCGGTTTCCCCTTTTGTCGCGTACCGGGCCGCCGCCCCCTGAGCCGAGCCGCCGGGCATGGTAAAGTATCATGCCTTTGTTCACGAAGAAGGTCGTCGGAATGGAGCTTTCCGCGCTTACCGCCGTTTCCCCCCTGGACGGACGCTACGGGCCCAAGGTCGCCGACCTGCGGCCCTATTTCAGCGAATACGGGCTGATCCGCAACCGGGTTCGCGTCGAGGTGGCCTGGTTCAAGGCCCTGGCCGCCGAGCCGGCGGTGGCGGAGGTCCCCCCGTTGTCCGAGCAGGCCGAGGCCTTCCTGGACCGCATCGTCACCAACTTCGGCTTGGTGGACGCGGAGCGCATCAAGGAGATCGAGGCCACCACCAACCACGACGTCAAGGCGGTGGAGTACTACCTCAAGGAGCGGGCCGTGGAGCTGCCCGAGGTGGACGCGGGAGCGGAGTTCTTCCACTTCGCCTGCACCTCCGAGGACATCAACAACCTCGCCCACGGCCTTTCCCTGGCGGAGGCCCGCGCCGAGGTTCTCCTGCCGGTGGTGGACGGCCTCATCGACCGGCTGCGCGGGCAGGCACACGCCTGGGCCGACGAGCCCATGCTCGGCCGCACCCACGGCCAGCCCGCCACCCCCACCACGGTGGGCAAGGAGCTGGCGGTGCTCGCGCACCGGCTCATGCAGGCCCGCGCCGCCGTGGCGGAGAGCCCCGTGCGCGGCAAGATCAACGGCGCCACCGGAAACTTCAACGCCCACATGGTGGCCTACCCGGAGGTGGACTGGCCGGACGTGGCCGAGCGCTTCGTGGAGGACCTGGGCCTGGAGTGGAGCCCCTACACCACCCAGATCGAGCCCCACGACTACATGGCCGAGCTGTTCGGCGCCATGAGCCGCTTCAACACCGTGCTCACCGACCTGTGCCGGGACGTGTGGGGCTACGTCAGCTTCGGCTACTTCAAGCAGCGCACCGTTGCCGGGGAGGTGGGCAGCTCCACCATGCCCCACAAGGTCAACCCCATCGACTTCGAGAACGCCGAGGGCAACCTGGGGCTGGCCAACGCCACCCTCGACCACCTGTCCGGCAAGCTGGCCATCTCCCGCTTCCAGCGCGACCTCACCGACTCCACGGTGCTCCGCAACATGGGCACCGGCTTCGGCTACAGCCTGCTGGCCTACCGCTCCGCTCTGCGCGGCCTGGATAAGCTGGAGATCAACCGCGAGCGTCTGGCGGAGGACCTGGACGGCGCCTGGGAGGTGCTCGCCGAGCCCATCCAGACGGTCATGCGCCGCAACGGCGTAGACCGCCCCTACGAGCGGCTCAAGGAGCTCACCCGCGGCAAGGCGGTGGACGCCGACAAACTCGCCGAGTTCGTGGAGACCCTCCCCCTTCCCGATAGCGAGAAGGAAAAACTGAAAAGCCTGACCCCAGCCAACTACCTCGGCAACGCCGCCGAACAGGCCCGCGCCATCTGAAACCCGCCCCACCGTCCGCCCAGCAAAAAGGCGGCCCCGAGGGGCCGCCTTAACACTTGGGTCAGGGTGAGAACCCCGGCATCGGCCCACCACAACCCCGGCGCGCAGGCAAAAAAAGCGGCCCCGGGGGCCGCTTGAGCTCGGTCCGGATGGCCCCCGTTCAGGTCAGGGTGTACCCGGACAGACGGGGACTTTCGGCGAGCACCTCGTTCAGGTTCTCCATCACCTCGCCGGCCACCACCTCCTCATCGGCGTAGATGCGGGCGAAGTGCTCCTTGGCGGAGCGGTAGAAGGCCGGCCGGTCCTCCTCCGCCACTCCCATAAGATCCGCCAGGGAGGCGAGGGCCTCCCCGCCACCGGAAGCCATGTCTCCGGCCAGGGCCTCCATGTTGTCGTCGATGAACTTGGCGATCTCCTCCTTCGAGCGGACCACCCCGTCCTGCTCGCACCCCAGGGTGCCGGAGGTGATACCGAAGGTCTGGTTCCCGAGGATGCCGTTGGTGGTCACCGCCAGAACCTGGGGGGCGATGCCCTGCTTGCCGTCGAACAGCATGGTGCCGACGCCGCAGCCGGTGCTGTCCTCCTCCGCCGCCGCGGGGAAAGCCGGCAAGGCGGCCACGCCGGCGATCAGGAAAGTCTTTCTCCACATGGCCCTATCCCTCAATTTGTTAGTGCTCACTTTCACAAAGGCATTAGGACCACCGGCCTTATAGGGTGTCAATACGGAAACGGGGCACCCCGTTCTCGGATCGGGGGGGCTCCCCGGGCCGTCCAAAGCGGCGCCACAGGTAGCCCGCCAGGAGATCCCGCGCCTCGGGGCGGAGGAAGGTGGTTCCGTGCCCGCCCGCCGGGAACAGGCAGATCCGCTTGGGTTCCTCGGCGGCCCAATAAAGCTCCCAAGCGTGGCGGACGGGAATAATCCGGTCGCCCCGGTTATGGGTGATAAGGACGGGGATGGGGGCTAGCTCCGCCATGGCCCCGGACGGGCTGTAGCGGTCCGGCACGTTCCAGGCCAGCCACTGGAAGGGCCAGGTGAGCCAAGTGGAGGCCAGCTTCTCGCGGGTGATCCCCTGGTAGCTGGCGAAGGCGCTATCCACCACCAGGGCCCGTACCCGTTCCCGGTGGGGGGAACGGCTGACGGCGTAGGGGGCGAGGGCACCGCCGAGGCTCTGCCCGAGGACGGCCAGCGGGCGCTCCGGGGGCTCGCGCTCGGCCAGGTAGGCCAGGGCGGCCTCCACGTCGGCCAGGGCGCCCTTCAACGACACGGCACCTTCGGAACGGCCGTACCCCCGGTAGTCGATCAGGAGGACGTTGAAGCCCCGCTCCGGGAGCCAGGCCACCCCCGGCAGATGGTTGCTGATATTCTCCGCGTTGCCGTGCAGGAACAGGACGCTTCCGGCGGCATCCTCCGTCTCCGCCGGCAGGTACCAGCCGTGCAGGGACACCCCGTCCCCGGAGCGGAGACGGACCTCCTCGAACTCCAGCCCCAGGGTAGCGGGATTCAGGACCAGCTCCCGGTCGGGATAGAAGAACAACCGGGTGCAGCCGCCGAGGACGGGCAGCACCAGGATCAGCAGGAGGACCCACAGCGGGGTGCCGCGAGGCGTGCTCCGGGCCTGGGCTGAAGCTTCCGGCTCCTGTTCCGGCCGAACCGCGCCAGCCCTCCGGGCACCACGCCGCATCCCCCTTGCCACGCTCCGGCTCCGCTCAGACGCTGCCGGGGGCGGTCAGCTCCGAGATCACCCGGCGGACCCCGTCGATCTGCTCCACGGCCCGCACGGCCCGGGCCACCTGCTCCCAGTCCGCCAGCTCGCCGCGCAGGGTGACCACCCCCTCGGTGACGTCCACGTCCACCGCGGTGATGCTGGCGGCCCCCAGCACGCCCGAGAGGGTGGTCTTCACCCGGGCCTGCAGGGCGCGGTCCTCCGCCCAGGAGCCCCCCTCCTCGGCCCACTCGCCGAGCTTCTCGCCCAGGTAGCGCCCCTGCCTCCGGGTCTCCTTCTCGATCTCCCGGGCCAGCTCGCCGAGCTCCTTGCCAACGCCGTTGTCGTCCCCGGTGCCCGAGTCTTCCCCGGCCGCCCCCGCCGGGCCGGACAGGACCGGCACCAGCAGGGCCACCGCCAAACCGGTCTTCCAGCGCATGCGCCTGCCCCCCTGCTTCCTCAACCGTCTGCCACTGCCCCCGGATCCCCCCGGAGGCCCCGTTTCTCCCCGGACACCCGGGCCCAAAGGGCCAGCCTGCCCCAGAAGGGTGCGACCGTCACCCCAGCGGCGGTCCCTCGTGGGGGAAGCGGCCCCGGTCGTGCCACCCGCCGTAGTCCAGAAGCGGTCCCTTGGGGACGATGGCGGTGGGATTGAGGGTGGGGTGGCTTCCGTAGTAGTGGCGCTTGATGTGGTCCAGGTTCACCGTCTCCGCCACCTTGGGCACCTGATAGAGGTCGCGCAGGTAGCCCGACAGACTGGGGAAGTCGGTGACGCGCTGGCGGTTGCACTTGAAGTGCCCGTAGTAGACGGGGTCGAAACGCACCAGGGTGGTGAACAGGCGCCAGTCCGCCTCGGTGAGGCGGTTGCCCACCAGGTAGCGGTACTCGGCCAGTCGGGTCTCCACGGCGTCCAGGGCGGCGAACAGGGAATCAAAGGCCTCCTCGTAGGCCTCCTGGGTCTGGGCGAAGCCGGTGCGGTAGACGCCGTTATTGATGTCGTCGTAGACCCAGGCGTTCACCGCGTCGATCTCCGCACGCAGCTCCTCGGGGTAGAAATCCACCCCGGCATCGGCGTAGTCGTCGAAGGCGCTGTTCAGCATGCGGATGATGTCGGCGGACTCGTTGCTCACCGCCGTGCCGGCCTGCTTGTCCCACAGCAGCGGCACGGTCACCCGCCCGGTGTAGTGGGGATCGCCCCGCACGTACACCTCGCGGAGGTAGGCGCAGCCGTTGACGGTGTCGGGAATGCAGCCCGGCCCTTCCGAGAAGTGCCAGCCCTCCTCGCCCATGATGGGGTCCACCACGGAGACGCTGATGGCCTCCTCCAGACCCTTGAGCTTGCGGAAGATCAGGGTCCGGTGGGCCCAGGGACAGGCGAGGGACACGTAGAGGTGGTAGCGGCCCGGCTCCGCCGGGAAGCCCGTGGATCCGTCCCGGCTCACCCAGCCGCGGAATGGGCTGTCCGGGCGGACGAAGCGCCCGCCCTCGGTCTCCGGCGCGAAGGCCTCCTTCTGCCAGACCCCGTCGATGAGCTTACCCATGATGCTATCCTTATTAATCCAGTCGGAAATTTTCGGCTTTGGCCCGGTCCAAGGGAACGGGTAGACTTTTGCGGTTCAAGCGGGGATCGCACGCTCTGCCCCCATGGGGAAGCAAGGAGAACGCCGATGGATGCCACGATTACCATCCCCGAGGTGACCGACGACCAGCTCCCGGAGGGGCTGTCCACCGAGGATCGGGAGCGCGCCCTGTCCGGGTCCGAGCGTCAGGACCTGGTGGAGCGGGCCAAGCGGCTCCTCGCCGAGCGGGATGCCGTCCTGGTGGCCCACTACTACACCTCCGGGGACCTGCAGGACCTGGCCGAGGAGACCGGCGGGCACGTGGCCGATTCCCTGGAAATGGCCCGCTTCGGACACGACCACCCCGCCAGCACCCTGGTGGTGGCCGGGGTCCGGTTCATGGGGGAGACGGCCAAGATCCTGAACCCCGAGAAGCGGGTATTGATGCCCACCCTGGAGGCGGAATGCTCCCTGGACCTCGGCTGTCCCGCGGACCAGTTTACGGCATTCTGTGATGCCCATCCCGACCACACCGTGGTGGTGTACGCCAACACCTCGGCGGCGGTAAAGGCCCGGGCGGACTGGGTGGTGACCTCCTCCATCGCCGTGGACGTGGTCCGGCACCTGGTGGAGCGCGGCGAGAAGGTGCTGTTCGGCCCCGACAAGCATCTGGGCCACTACATCGAACGGGTCACCGGCGCCGAGCTGCTGCTGTGGCCCGGCTCCTGCGTGGTGCACGACCACTTCAAGGCCCAGGAGCTGGAGGCCCTCATGGCCGAGCGCCCCGGCGCCAAGGTGCTGGTACACCCGGAATCCCCGGAGCCGGTGATCGAGCTGGCCGATGTGGTGGGCTCCACCACCCAGCTCATCCAGGCGGTCCAGGACCTGGACGCGGACACCTTCATCGTCGCCACGGACCGGGGGATCTTCCACAAGATGCAGGAGGTGGCCCCGAGCAAGACCTTCCTGGAGGCCCCCAGCGCCGGAGCCGGCGCCACCTGCCGGAGCTGCGCCCACTGCCCCTGGATGGCCATGAACGGGCTCTCCAACCTCGTCACCACCCTGGAGCAGGGCTCCAACGAGATCCACGTGGACCCCGAGACCGCGCGTAAGGCCTGGCAGCCCCTGAAGCGCATGCTCGACTTCAACGAGGAGCGCAAGCGGCGTATCGAGGCGGGCAAATAGGGGCGGCAGTCCTGCTTGGTTAGATAAGGCCCATTTTCCCGTGGGAGCCCACTTTAGTGGGCGATCGCTTGAGCAGGCACCGGCGCCCAAGCCCGGATCGCCCGCTAAAGCGGGCTCCTACAGGCAATGGCCGCTTTTAACAGAGAACCAAAAACAAAATCGGGCCCCTTCCCGGGGCCCGATTTTGTTTGGATGCAGAACTGCCCCGGGCAGAGGACTCAGCCCTCGCCGCCCTGCTGCTTCTGCTGCTCCTCGATGTCCTTGCGGACCTGGTCCATGTCGAGGTCGCGGGCCTGCTGGATGATGCTCTCCAGGCCCTCGCGCGGCAGAACGCCCGACTCCTGGAAGATGATGACCTGCTCGCGGAACAGCATCAGGGTGGGGATGGAGCGGATGCCGAAATGGCCGGCCAGCTCCTGCTCGTTCTCGGTGTCCACCTTGCCGAAGACGATGTCCGGATAGTCCTCGGAGACCTCCTCGTAGGTGGGCGCGAAGGTCTTGCAGGGCTGGCACCAAGAGGCCCAGAAGTCCACGAAAACCATGTCGTTGTCCATGATCGTGGACTCGAAATTGTCCTTGGTAAGGTCGACCGTTGCCACTATGCGCTCCTATACTTGCCGGCAGCGGACGGACGCCCGGGGCGCCCGCGGGAAAACCTACGATCATCGCACGTCTGCGGTGCCCTGTAACCTGTGCCCAGTCGGCACCCGCGGCCACCACCTCGGGGGACCGGTACGATTGCCTGAGAACCCATTAGGCTCCTACGCCCCGGCCCCGGTTCCCGCAGGGGCCCGAGCCACCCTCAGTCCGCCCCATCCAGGCCGGGGAAGCGCCCCGTCACATAGCGGCTGTGGCAGGCGACGCAGTCCCGGGTCATGCGGTTGTACACCTCCAGCTGCCGGTTAGCGTCCCCCTCCTCGGCAGCCTCCGCCAGTTCCGCCGCGGCCGCGTGAAACCGCTTGTCCAGCCGCACGAACCCCTCGGGGACCGCTGCCCGGAGGTCCCGGCGATCCTCCTCGGTCAGCGACCGCTTGAGGATGAAGCTGTCATGGATCCCCCGCGCCTCCTCAGCCACAGTGTCGTGGTCCCCGGTGACCAAGGCCGCGAAGGCCGTGGCCATGGACTCCTGGATGGCCTGCATCTCCTCCCGCAGGAGGCGGTCCAGCTTGGGGGTGAGATCCCCGGTCACCGCCTGCGGCTCGGCCCCGCCGGTCACGGGCGCCGCCCCCAGAACCATCAGGAGGGCGAGGAGCACGATACGGGGACATCCCTGGGAGCGCGGCTTGGTCATTGGACCACTCCTGGCTGGATCGTTAATGGGAAAAGCAGCATAATTTTTGCAACTTTTCCGGTCAACGGCGAGCCGTCAGTCCGTGGCCCGGCAACCGATCACGGCAACGCGGCCCACCGGCGTGCCTCCCGCTCCCGGGCTGCCCGGTATGCCTCCATGGCCTGGGGCATCCACTTCCGAAGCCGCTCGATGCGCTTGCCGTGGGGCGGATGGGTGGAGAGGAACACCGGCGGCTCACCCCCCGCCTCGGTGGCCTTTTCCATGCGCTCCCAGAAATCCACCGCGGCCCGGGGGTCGTAGCCCGCCCGGGCCATGTAGAGCAGGCCGATGCGGTCCGCCTCCAGCTCCTGGTTGCGGTTGTGCGGAAGCAGGATGCCCACCTGGGCGCCGACCCCATAGGCGGCCAGGAACAGTTGCCGGGTCTGGCCCGGCTTCTCGTTCAGGGCCTGGGCGAGGGCGATCCCCCCCATCTGCACGAGCAGCTGCTCGGACATGCGCTCCCCGCCGTGACGGGCCGCGACGTGGGCCGCCTCATGGCCCATGACCGTGGCCAGCTGGGCGTCGGTCTCGGCCACCTCCAGGATCCCCTCGTAGGCGCCCACCTGTCCGCCCGGCAGGGCGAAGGCATTCTTCTGCTCGTCGGCGAAGGCGACGAACTCCCATTCCTCCGGGGCCAGCCGAGTATCCTCCGCGGCCACCCGAGCGATGCGTGCGCCCACCTCCGTTACCCGGCCCCGCGCGGCAGGGTCCTCGGAGACCGGCTCCTCCGCCTTGATCTGCTCGAAGGACTGGGCGGCCATGGAGACCATCTGCTCCTGGGGCACCAGCATCAGGGCGCGCCGCCCGGTCTCCGGCACGGTGTAGCAGCCCGCCACCAAAACCGCCACAACGGCCAGGATCCACGGTTTCCACCCTCTGCTCCTCACCCAGGAACGCATGCCTCGCCTCCTCCCTGACCCTCCGCCTAGCTACCCCGTCCACCCCATAAGGGGCCTCCTGGTTCTCCTGGCAGCGTGCCGTCTCTCAGACCCATAGGCAAACGGACAGCCAAAACCCGGCATAAGGAGAGCCCGGAAGTGTATCCCGAAGGACCGGAAAGGGGGCTTCCCCTGAACGATGGCCAAACGGAAAACGCAAACGGGGCGGGCCTGTAGCCCGCCCCATGGGTAAGGAATCAGCGGAAGACCCGTGGGACCGCCTACTGACCCGTGCTGCCTCCATTATCTTCCTGACCCATTCCGGAGCCGCCCTGGTCCTCGCCATCCTGACCAAAGCCGGCCCCACCCGGGCCCTCACCATTCTCGTCGGGGTTCACCATGGGCTCTCCATTCCCCCCTTGCCCGGCCTGGTCGCAGCCGGCCAGTGCGAGCCCGCCGAAGAGGCAGGCGGCGAGGAACAGCAGGGTGGTTCCACGGAGGTGCTTGCTATCAGACATTCTCTGCTTCCTTGGTCCTGTGGGAATAGCGTCGAGGGTCTATTCCTCGACCATCTCGGTGACCTTCTGGGTCAGCTCCTGGTCCTGGCGGACGGCGTCGAAGATCTCCTTGTACTCCTGCAGGCTGAGGCCCTGGGCCTCGATGGCGTCCGCCATCTTGGTCTGCATCTCCTGTTGGATCTTCCGGGCCTTCTCCTCGTTTCCGGCCTGGCCGAGATCGCCGGCGTGCTCCTCCTGGATGCGCCGGAGCTCCCCGTAGGCGGCGGCGAACTTCTCCAGGTCGGCGTCGCTGACGTCCTTCGGGGCCGGGGCGGTCTGGGCGGGAGGCGCGGGCTGCTGGCCCGGCGCGCCCTGGCCCGCCGGACCCTGCTGCTGGCCGCCGGGCTGCTGGGTACCGGGGCCCTGCTGCTGGGCCACGGCCGCCGAGGAGAAGCCACCCACCATGCAGGCGACCGTTAGAACAACGAGGGTTTTACGGTTCGGCATCGGAATCATGAAGGTATCCTTTGGTTCGGAAAGGGCTTATTCCCAGGTGGAGCCGCCATCGCTTTCCTGGTCGTCCCCGTAGACGTCGCCGGAGTTACCGGCACCACCCTGCTGGCCGCCGCCGGGGGCTTGGCCGCCGCCCGGGGCCTGTCCGCCACCAGGGGCCTGTCCACCGCCCGGGGCCTGTCCACCGCCCGGGGCCTGTCCACCGCCCGGGGCCTGTCCACCGCCCGGGGCCTGTCCACCGCCCGGGGCCTGCCCACCACCGGGGCCCTGCCCGGCTCCGGGCGCCCCCTCCACCGGGGCATCACCGCCGGCGCCACCGGCCCCCGGAGCGGCGGGTCCTTCCTCCTCGGCGCGCTCTTGGCCGCCGCCCATGCCCGGCTGGGCCAGGGCGCCTCCCGCCAGCATGGCGGTGGCCAGACCGGTCACGAGCATCGCTCCCGGGCGGAACCGTTTCTCTTCCTGCATACGGATCACCTCCGTTTCGGGTTAATGGCCACCCTCCCCGGAGCAACGGGCATGCCAACCCGAAAACCACCCCCCTCACAAAAACCAAGGATCTGTTTTAAAAATGAATTTCCCCTAACCCGGCGCCCCCGTGACCCGGCTTCAAGGGGCGCACCTTATGTGCCAGAATTTCACATGCGTCATAACTGGCACAGGAAATCCCATGGATCTTCGCCTCGCCTTCCTCCTCTACGTCGCCCTCCCCCTCCTCCTGCTGATCGGCACCGTGGGCTCCGTGAGCGTCGGCGCGCTCGAGGAGCTCAGCGAGAAGCGGCTCAAGGAGGACCTGGAGCTGATCGGCCGGACCCTGCAGAAGCCCCTGGGACGGGCCATGGAGCGGGGCCGGGAGGGCACTCTGGAGAACGCCCTGGAATCGGCCTTCAGCTTCGGGCGGGTCTACGGCGCCTACCTGTACGACGAGTCGGGCGAGCGGGTGGCGGCGGCCGGGGCCGCGGCCTACGCCAAGGAGCCCGACCGGGAGGACATCGCCGAGCGGGCCGAAGCGGGCCAGGAAGGCGGGACCTACGGGGAGATGGGAGGTCGGGAGGTCTACAGCTACTTCGTTCCCCTGACCGACGGCTCCGGTCGCAACAACGGCCTGGTCCAGATCACCCGGCGGGCCAGCGAGATCCAGGGGTACCTCCAGCAGCTCCGCGGCTACGGCCTGGCGGGCCTGGCGGGGCTGGCCGTGATCCTGATGCTGGTAACGCTTCTGGGCCACCACTTCGCCGTGGGCCGGCCTCTCACCCGCCTGGCCCAGAGCATGAACCGGGTGGCGGCGGGCGACCGGGACCACCGGTCTTCCGAGACCGGGCCCCGGGAGATCGCCGACCTCAGCCGGACCTTCAACGGCATGCTCCGGCGCATGCAGCAGGACCAGGCGGAGATCCGGGAGCGCCGCATCAGCGAGGAGCGCCTCCAGCGGGAGCTCCAGCAGTCGGAGAAGATGGCCGCCGTCGGCCGCCTGTCGGCGGGCGTGGCCCACGAGCTGGGCACCCCCCTGAGCGTGGTGGACGGCACCGCTCAGCGCCTCCTGCGCGACGAGCGTCTGGATGCGGGCCAGCGGAAACGGCTGGAGCGCATCCGCGATCAGGCCGGGCGGATGACCCAGATCGTGGAGCAGCTCTTGGCCTTCGGCCGGCAGCCCGGGGGGGCGCCCCGCCCAATTTCCACGGAGCAGCTGACCCGGGCCGCCATCCATTCGGTCCGGGACCTGTATGCGGAGACCGGCGTCGAGCTCGAATGGCACACGCCCCAGCCCCCGCCCATGGTGGAGATCGATCCGGTGCGGGGGGAGCAGGCCCTCACCCACCTGCTCACCAACGCCGCGCAGGCCACCCCGGGCGGCCGGGTGGGCCTGCGCTGGGAAATCCAGGGGGACGAGGCCGTCCTGACCGTGGAGGACGACGGCCCCGGGATCCCCCTGGAACGCCGGGAATGGGTCTTCGACCCCTTCTCCACCACCAAGCCGCCCGGGCAGGGAAGCGGCCTGGGGCTGGCCCTGGTCCACGGTGTGGCGGAGGAGCACGGCGGAACCATCCACATCGAGCACAGCCCCCTGGGCGGCGCGGCCTTCGTCTTGCGCCTCCCCAGGGCCCACCCTTCTGCCGAGCCCGAAACGGGGGAAAACGATGGATAATCCCGGCCGCATCCTCGTGGTCGAGGACGATGCGGACTTGGCCGCCCTTCTGGCCGACGAGCTCACCGAGGCCGGCTACGAGACGGAGGCGGTCCAGGAGGCCGAATCCGCCCGGCAGCACCTGGACCGGGACCCGCCGGACCTGATCCTGTGCGACCTCTGGCTGCCGGGGACCGACGGGGTGACCTTCCTGCGGGAGGTTACCGGGCGCCAGGAGCCGCCGGCCTTCATCCTCATCACCGCATTCGGGACCATTCCCCAGGCGGTGGAGGCCCTCAAGGCCGGCGCTGACGACTTCCTCACCAAGCCCCTGGACCTGGACCACCTCCTGATCCGGGTCCGGCGCACCATGGAGGGCCGCCGCCTGCGTCAGGAGGTGGTGGGCTACCGCAAGGCCCGGGACGCCACCGATTTCCACGGCATCATCGGACAGAGCCCGTCCATGCGGGCCCTGTTCGAGAAGACCGTGCAGCTGGCCCAGGCCGGCGGCCCCGTGCTCGTCGAAGGCGAGAGCGGCACCGGCAAGGAGCTGCTGGCCCGGGCGATCCACGCCGAGAGCCGGCGGGCCGCCGGGCCCTTCATCGCGGTAAACTGCGCCGCCATCCCCGCCGAGCTCATGGAGAGCGAGCTGTTCGGCCACCAGGCCGGGGCCTTCACCGGCGCCGTGGGAAGCCGCAAGGGCCTGCTGGCCCAGGCCGACGGCGGCACCCTCTTTCTTGACGAGGTGGCGGACATGCCCCTGCCCCTGCAGGCCACCCTCTTGCGGGTGCTCCAGGACGGCAAGATCCGGCCGGTGGGGGGCGAGACGGAGCAGACCGTGGACGTCCGTGTCCTCACTGCCACCAACCAGCCCCTGGGGGAGAAGGTCAACGAAGGCATCTTCCGCGCGGACCTCTTCTACCGGCTGGAGACCTTCGCCCTTACCATCCCGCCGCTGCGGGAACGCGAGGACGACCTGGAGATCCTGGCCGGACGCTTCATCGCCCAGTTCAGCCAGGAGCTGGGACGGGGGGACGTGGGCATCGCGGAGGAGGCCCTGCGGTGCTTGAAGAGCTACAGCTTTCCAGGCAACGTTCGCGAGCTGCGCAATGCCATGGAACGGGCGGTCACCTTCTGCCGGGACGGCTGGATCCAGGTCCGCGACCTCCCCGACCGGATCCAGGAGGCCTCCCCGGCTCCGCCTCCCAATACCGCCGGGGAGGGGGATCCCCTGCTCGGCCCCGCCGAGCTGCCCCCGCTGGAGGAGGTCCAGTACCGGTACGTGGACCGGGTCCTGACGGAGACCGGGGGCAACAAGCGGCGCGCCGCCGAGATCCTCGGCGTGAGCCGCCGCACCCTGTATCGTTACCTGGAGCGCGCGGAGCCCGAGAACAAGTAGCCAAGGACGAGTCCGACAGCCCATGCAGACGAACATCGCTGACCGCATCGCCGAAGAGCTCGGCGTCCGGACGAACCAGGTGGAAGCCGCCGTCCGCCTCCTGGACGACGGCGCCACCGTTCCCTTCATCGCCCGCTACCGCAAGGAAGCCACCGGCGGCCTCGACGACAGCCAGCTGCGCACCCTGCATGAGCGGCTCGGCTACCTGCGCGAGCTGGAGGAGCGCCGCCAGACGGTGCTCGATACCATTCGCGAGCAGGGCAAGCTCACCGACGAGCTGGCGGCGCAGATCGCGGCCGCGGACACCAAGACCCGTCTCGAGGACCTCTACGCCCCCTACAAGCCCAAGCGGCGCACCAAGGGGCAGAAGGCCATCGAGGCGGGCCTGGAGCCCCTGGCCCGCACCCTGTTCGAGGATCCCACCCAGGACCCCGAAGCCCTGGCGGCGGAATACCTCAACCCCGAGCACGAGGTCAGCGACACCAAGGCGGCCCTGGAGGGCGCCCGCGCCATCCTCATGGAGGAGTGGGCCGAGGACCCCGAGCTAGTGGGCGAGCTGCGCGAGTACGCCTGGGAGCACGGCGTGCTGCGCTCGCAGGTGGTGGAGGAGCAGCGCCAGGCGGGGGCCAAGTTCTCCGACTACTTCGACTACCGCGAGCCCATCAAGGACATCCCCTCCCACCGCGCCCTGGCCCTGTTCCGCGGCCGCAAGGAAGGAGTGCTCCGGCTCGACCTGATCGTCGGCGACGAGGAGCCGGCCAATCCGCGCGCCTACGGGCCCGGCGAGAGCCACATCGCGGCGCGCTTCGGCATCCGCGTCCAGGGGCGCCCCGCCGACGCCTGGCTGGCGGAGGTGGTGCGCTACACCTGGCGAGTGAAGGTGCTCACCAAGCTGGAGACCGAGCTCACCGGCCGCCTGCGCGAGCGCGCCGAGGAGGAGGCGATCCGGGTGTTCGCCGGCAACCTGCACGACCTGCTCCTGGCCGCCCCCGCCGGCACCCGCCCGGTGATCGGCATCGACCCGGGGCTGCGCACCGGCTGCAAGGTTGCGGTGGTGGACGCCACCGGCAAGGTGGTGGACACGGCGACCATCTACCCTCATGAGCCCAAGAAGCAGTGGGACGCCTCCATCGCGGCTCTCGCCGAGCTGGCGAAGAAGCACGACGCCGCCCTGGTGGCCGTCGGCAACGGCACCGCCAGCCGCGAGACCGATCGCCTGGCCCTGGACCTGCTCAAGGCTCACCCCGAGCTGGGGCTGCAGAAGGTGATGGTCTCCGAGGCGGGGGCCTCGGTGTACTCCGCCTCCGAGCAGGCCTCCCGGGAGCTGCCCGAGCTGGACGTCTCCCTGCGCGGCGCGGTCTCCATCGCCCGGCGCCTGCAGGACCCGCTGGCGGAGCTGGTGAAGATCGATCCCGGCTCCATCGGCGTGGGCCAGTACCAGCACGACGTCTCCCAGAGCCGCCTGGCCAAGGCCCTGGACGCGGTGGTGGAAGACTGCGTGAACGCCGTGGGCGTGGACGCCAACACGGCCTCCGTGCCCCTGCTCGCCCGGGTATCCGGCCTGAACGCCAGCCTCGCGGAGCGGCTGGTGGAGCACCGCAACACCCACGGCGCCTTCCCGGACCGCCAGGCCCTCAAGGCGGTGCCGCGGCTCGGCGACAAGACCTTCGAGCAGGCGGCGGGCTTTCTGCGCATCCAGGGGGGCGACAACCCGCTGGACGCCTCGGCGGTGCACCCCGAGGCCTACCCGGTGGTGGAGCGCATCCTGGCCGACGCCGGCCGCCCCATCGACCAGGTGGTGGGCGATTCCAAGCTACTGAAGTCCCTGAAGCCCGATACCTACACGGACGACCGCTTCGGCGTGCCCACGGTCACCGACATCCTCCGGGAGCTGGAAAAGCCGGGCCGCGACCCGCGCCCGGAGTTCGAGACGGCCAGCTTCCGCGAAGGGGTGGAGAAGCTCGAGGACCTGGAGGCCGGCATGATCCTGGAGGGGGTGGTCACCAACGTCACCAACTTCGGCGCCTTCGTGGACGTGGGCGTCCACCAGGATGGCTTGGTGCACATCTCGCAGCTGGCCAACCGCTACGTGGAGGACCCCCGCGAGGTGGCCAAGCCCGGCGATGTGGTCAAGGTGCGGGTGCTGGAGGTGGACATCGAGCGCAAGCGCATCGGCCTGTCCATGAAGATGCAAACGGAGGCCGGCGAGGAGAAGCCGGCCGGGAAAAAGACCGGCCAGGCCTCCGGCAAGGGCAAGCCCAGGGGCGGCGGCAAGAACCAGAAAGGCCAGGGGGGAGGCAAGCAAAAGCCCCAGAACGAGCCCCAGGGCGCCCTGGCAGAGGCCTTCCGCCGAGCTCGGAATAACGAGGAATAGCCCCTGGCGGTGGCCCCAAGACGGGGCCCTGGGCTACCCCTCCTCCCCGCCCAGGGACCGCTCCTGCAGATACTGCAGAAGGCCCATCTTGGCCGCCTTGCAGGTCTTCTCCTGAGCCGGGGTCCAGGCCGTCATGCTGATGCCGTCGCAGACATTGTTGATCCAACGGGCCTTCTCGGGCCGCTCCCGGTAGTACCCCGGCCCATGGGGGGAATCGGGCCAGTCGTCCCCGGAGGCCACCCGGTAACCGGCGTCCTGCCAGGCCGGGAAACCGTGCCGGAGGTAGTAGACCTCCTGCCACCCCCAGTGCACCGCCAGGGCCGCCGAGCCGCTGGAGCGGGGGCAGTCCACCCCGTTGCAGTAGAACACCACCGGCTCGTCCTGGGCCGCCACCTCCCGCAGGGACTCCTCCGTGAGCTCCTCGAGCTGCTGGCCCGCGACCTCCCCGGCCCGAACCCAGTTTTCGTCAGGATCGTTCCTCAGGCGCGTGGACCCGGGGATGTGCCCCACCAGGTAGTCCGCCTTCGTCCTGGGATCCACGAAGGGCACCCCCTCCTGCCAAAGCTCGTAGGCCCGTTCCACCGAAATGGTGGTGGCCCCCTCCACCCGCTCGGGACTGACGTAGTCGGAGGCCGGCTGGAAGGGGGCGTCCAAACGGTCGGCCACGCCCGATGTAGACACGGCCCAGGCCCATACAGCCAGGGCGGCGAGGCCGCCCATCCCCGGTAAAGACTTTCCCATGGCTGGCTCCTCGTTGCCCCTTTTTGTTCCCCAGCCTGGTAAGCTACCGGAATTCCCGCAACATGCATAGGGGTTTAGGCGCCCGACTACCCCCCGAGCAGCCGCTTCTCCGCCCATTCCAGCCGCTCGGAAGGCCCCCGTAGGACCAGGGCGTCGCCCTCCCGCAGCTCTAGGTCCGGGGTGGGCTCCTCGCCGCGGATGCCGCCCCGGCGCACGGCGCTCACCTGCACCCCCTGCTCCTCCAGACCCAGCTCGGCCAGCCGCCAACCCACGCTGGGGGCATCCGCCGGCAGGAGCACAGTGTGAAGCCGCTCGCCGCCGGCCGGGGCCCGCTCCCCCGCATCCAGCTCCGCCCCCGTGAACAGCCCCCGCAGCTGCCGGTAGCCGCTGGAGCGGGCGTTCTCCAGGAGCCGCATCACCTCCCCCGTGGGCACCCCCAGGGTCAGAAGCAGCTCCGTGGCGAGCATGAGGCTGGCCTCCAGGCTCTCGGGCAGGACCTCCGTGGCCCCGGCCTCGGAGAGCTCCTCCATGTAGGTGTCGTCCCGGGTGCGCACCAGGATGGGGAGGTCCGGGTACTCGGCGCGCACCCGGCCCAGGATGCGGAGGGCGGCGTTCACCTCGTCGAAGGTCACCACCAGGGCCCGGGCCCGCCCGAGCCCGGCCGCCTCCAGCAGGTCGCGGTGCGTGGCGTCGCCGTAGAAGACCCGCTCCCCCGCGTCCCGGGCATCGCGGATGCGGATGGGGTCCAGGTCCAGGGCCACGTACTCCTGGGCCTCGTCGCGCAGGAACTTGGCCAGGTTCTGGCCCACCCGCCCGTAGCCGCACAGGATGATGTGGTCCTGAAGCTGGTGGGTGGCCTCCGCCACCTCCCGCTGGCGCTCGGTTCGCCGCTGCAGGTAGCTGCGGTGCAGGAGGCCCTTGGCCACCACGCCGTTGTAGCGCACCAGGAAGGGGGTCAGGGCCATGGAGACCACCACCGCGGTAAGCACGACCTGGCTGGTGGCGGGGTCGAACAGCTCGTGCTTCATGGCCAGGGCCAGCAGGGCGAAGCCGAACTCGCCCCCCTGCGCCAGCACCATGCCGGTGCGCACCGCCACCCCGGCCTCGTTGCCCGCCACCCGGGTCAAGGCCGCCACGAGGAGTCCCTTGCCCAGCACCAGGAAGCCCACCAAGGCGACCACCTGGGGCCAGATGTCGGGGAGCTGGAAGATGTCCAGCCGCGCGCCGATGGTGATGAAGAACAGGCCGAGCAGGACGTCGCGGAAGGGCCGGATGTCCGCCTCGATCTGGTGGCGGAACTCCGTCTCGCCGAGCATCAGCCCCGCCAGGAAGGCCCCCAGGGCCAGGGACAGGCCCAGCTCGTGGGTAATCCAGGCGGCGGCGAGGGCCACCATGAGTACGGTGAGGGTGAACAGCTCCGCCGAGTGGGTACGGGTCACCTCGCGGAACAGGGGCCGCAAGGCGTAGCGGCCCAGGGCGAACATGACGGCCAGGGCCAGCACCCCCTTAAGCAGGGCCAGGAGGATGGGCCACCACATGGATTCGGCGCCGTTCCCGGCCAGGATCGGGATCAGCACCAGGAACGGCACCACCGCCAGGTCCTGGAACAGCAGGATGCCCACCGCGGTGCGGCCGTGCCGGGACTGCAGCTCCAGCTGGTCGGCCAGCTGCTTCACCACGATGGCCGTGGAGGACAGGGCCAATGCCCCGCCCACCACCACCGCCCCCTCCCAGGAGACGCCGTAGAGCAGGGCGATCCCGGTCCCGGCCGCGGTCCCCAGCACCACCTGCGCCCCGCCCAGCCCCACCACGGTCCGGCGCATGGCCAGGAACTGAGGCAGGGAGAACTCTAGGCCGATGGTGAACAGCAGGAACACCACGCCGATCTCCGCAAGGAGCTCCAGGGCCGCACTCTCATGGATCCAACCCAGGCCGTGGGGGCCCGCCAGGACCCCCGCCAGCAAATAGCCCAGCACCGGGGGCAGGTGGGCGCGCCGCAGGAGCGCCACCGCCACCACGGCCAGCGCCAGGAGGACCAGGAAATCCTGCAAGGGGTGGATCTGCATGCGAAGCTCATCCATGGGTTCGGGGTAACCGTCCGGACATTTCCGGACACCATCGGCGCCCAGCTTACAGGGCGAGAACGGGTTTGCGCATACCGGCCTTTGCCCCCGGCCCCGGGCCTTTTATGGTGGGAATACCCCCTTGGGCGGGCCCATTCTGCCACCAAGCAACGCCAGGAGCCCTCATGCCCGGACCCCAGCCCCTGCCACCGGCATCCCTGTACCAGCGGTGCGATCCCCAGGAGCTATCCTTCCAGACCACCGCGGAGCTGGAGGACCTGGAACGGATCATCGGCCAGGACCGCGCCCTCGACGCCCTGCATTTCGGGGCGGGCATCCGCAGCGAGGGCTTCAACCTGTTCGTGCTCGGCCCCAACGGCATGGGCAAGCACACGGTGGTCCAGCATTTCCTGGAAGACCGGGCCGCGCGCGAGCCCGTGCCCCCGGACCGGTGCTACGTGCACAACTTCGAACAGTCCAACCGCCCCCTCCTCCTGGAGCTTCCCCCCGGCAAGGGGGTGCAGCTGCGCGACGACCTGGACCAGCTGATCGAGGAGCTGCGTACCGCCATCCCGGCCACCTTCGAGAGCGAGGAGAACCAGAGCCGCATCCACGAGATCCAGCAGGAGTTCAATCAGCGCCAGGAGGAGGCCTTCCAGGAGGTCCAGCAGGAGGCCGAGGAACGCGGAATCACCCTCCTCCAGACCCCCGCCGGGTTCACCTTCGCCCCGGTGCGCGACGGCGAGGTCCTGGGCCCCGAGGAGTTCCAGAAGCTGGACGAGGAGGAGCGCCACCGCATCGAGGCGGACATCGCCCACCTGCAGGAGCGCCTGCAATGGGTCCTGCGCCAGGTGCCCAAATGGCGCAAGGAGAGCCAGGAGAAGGCCCAGGAGGTGAACAGGCAGATGGCGGACTTCGCCGTGGGGCACCTGATCGAGGGCTTCAAGAGCGAATACGCCGATCTACCGGACGTGCGGGCCCACCTGGACGCCATCAAGCAGGATGTGATCGACCACGTGAACACCTTCCGCCGGGACTCCGCCCAGGAGGAGAGCGAGGAGGACGGGGGCTACGAGGCGCTCCTGCGGCGCTACCGGCTCAATGTCCTGGTGGACAACGGCGGCCAGCAGGGGGCCCCGGTCCATTACGAGGACCTGCCCACCCACCACCATCTGGTGGGGCGTGTGGAGCACCGCGCCGAGCAGGGCGCCCTGTTCACCGACTTCCGGCTCATCCGCGAGGGCGCCCTGCACCGCGCCAACGGCGGCTACCTGATCCTGGACATGCGCAAGCTGCTCATGCAGCCCTTCGCCTGGGAGAGCCTGAAGCGCGCCCTCTACGCCAATGAGATCCGCATCGAGTCCCTGGAGCAGCTCTACAGCTTCCTCGCCACCGTCACCCTGGAGCCCGAGCCGGTGCCCCTGAACATCAAGGTGGTGCTGCTCGGCGACCGCTTCCTCTACTACCTGCTGTCCGAGTACGACCCGGACTTCCGGGAGCTCTTCAAGGTGCAGGCGGATTTCGAGGAGGACTTCGAGCGCAGCACCGAGAACAACGCCTTGTACGCCCAGCTTATCGCCACCCTGGCCAGGCGCGAGGGCCTCCTACCCCTCGACCGCACCGGCGTAGCCCGGGTCATCGAGCACGCCGCCCGCCTGGTGGAGGACGCCGAGCGCCTCTCCCTGCACAGCGGAAACCTCGCGGACCTGCTCCGCGAGTCCAACTTCTGGGCCCGGGAGGCCGGGCAGGAGGTAGTCCGGGCCGAGGACGTGCAGACCGCCATCGACAAGCAGACCTACCGCTCCGCCCGCATCCGGGAGCGCCTGCAGCGCGCCATCCGGAACGACGTGCTGATGATCGACACGGCGGGGAGCAAGGTGGGGCAGATCAACGGCCTCGCCGTGCTGCAGCTCGGCGATTTCGCCTTCGGCCGCCCCAACCGCATCACCGCCACCGCCCGCCTGGGGGACGGCCAGGTGGTGGACATCGAGCGGGAAGCGGAGCTGGGCGGCAGCATCCACTCCAAAGGGGTGATGATCCTGTCCAATTTCCTGGCCGCCCGCTATTCCCCCGAGCACCGCCTGTCCCTGTCCGCAAGTCTCACCTTCGAGCAGTCCTACGGAATGGTGGAGGGCGACTCCGCCTCGGTGGCCGAGCTGTGCGCCCTGCTGTCGGTGCTGGCGGACGCGCCCCTCCGCCAGTCCCTGGCGGTAACCGGCTCCGTGAACCAGCACGGCGAGGTGCAGCCCATCGGCGGCGTCAACGAGAAAATCGAGGGCTTTTTCGACGTCTGCAGCCAGCGGGGCCTCACCGGGGAGCAGGGGGTGGTCATCCCCCGGACCAATGTGGACCACCTGATGCTGCGCGCCGACGTACGCCAGGCCGCCGAGGCGGGCACCTTCGCCATCTACCCGGTCTCCCGCGTGGACGAGGCCGTGGAGCTGTTCATGGACAGGGAAGCGGGAGCGCGCGACCCCGAAACCGGGCGCTTCCCCTACGGCACGGTCAATCGCCTGGTGGAGCGGCGGCTGGAGCACTACGCCCAGGTCTATCGCCAGGAGCACGCGGACGGTGACGATCTGTCCGGGGACGGCCAGGAGGATGGCTGAGCCCGAAAGCAGCGGCGACATCCGACGCATCCTGGTGCTGGTGGACGCCTCCCGCACCAGCCAGGCCGCCCTGGAGGCAGCCGCGGAACTGGCCGCCCGCCACGATGCGGAGCTGGCCACCCTCTACGTGGAAGAAACGGATCTCCTACGGCTGGCGGGCCTGCCCTTCGCCCGGGAGGTGGGCACCACCTCCGGAGTCAGCCGCCCGCTCAGCTCCGAGCAGCTGGAGCGGCGCCTCAAGGGGCAGGCCGCCGAGGTGCGCCAGCGCCTGCAGGCCCTGGCGGCCCGGCACCGCATCCGCTGGTCGCTCCAGGTGGCGCGGGGCCGGGCGGACGCCGTGGCCCTGGCTTGGGCCACCCCCGGGGACCTGCTCGTGGTGGGGAAGACGGGATGGTCGCGCCTGCCCTACAAGCGCCTGGGCTCCACCCCCCGCGACCTGGTCCGGAAGGCCAACGTCTCGGTAATGGTCTACGCGCCCCCGCCAACCCCCCGACGCCACCCCATCGTCGCCGTGTTCGACGACCCGCAAAGCGGGCCCCCTACCCTGGCCCTGGCGGCCTACATCGCCCATACCGAGGCAGATACCCTGACGGTGCTCATCCCCGAGGCGGAGGCGGAACGGCTGGTCCCGGAGGTGCGGCGGTGGCTGGCGGGGCGGGGAGTGGACGCCTCCCTCAAGCTCCTACAAGCCCGGGACCCCGAGGCCCTGACCAACACCCTGTCCCGCGAGCGTCTGCAAGCCCTGGTGATCCATCGGAACAGCCCCCTGATCGCCGGGGAGGTCCGCCAGCGGCTCCTGGAATCCCTGGACGTCCCGGTCGTACTCGTGCCCTGACCGACCCCGCCCGCCGGACGGGGATTGCGGGGCGTCCAGTCCGCGGCCTTCCGTTTTCCCGCCTGCCCGTTCCTCCCCGGTGGTTGGCCGGCGGATGCTACCGTCGCCCCTCCTGCCTTCCCGTTCCCCGTAGCCGCTTCCCCCAGCGTAGAAGACAGGGCGGTGCGTATTCCCCGGCCGTCCCTGCTCGTCCCTTTATGCCCGGTTTACGGATCCTTTCCTTTTTTGGGTGTCCTGATCCGCAAAAACAAAGGTGTCGCCTATAGACGTCAATCCCGGCGGGCTTATTGCGTATGGACAGATTTAAGGCGATAGTTCCCCATCAGATGGAACCGGGCCGCGCAAACGGGGACAGAAGCCCCTTTGCAGGGCCCCACCAGGAAACCGAACGGGGCCGCTATGTCATTAGCCAATGTCTTCATGATCGTACCCAGCCCGATCCTGTCGGCGCTGATCTGGATCGTTGTCCTCGCCGTTCTGCTCTACCTGGCGCGGACACCGGTGCACCGCGTATTCCTCTCCGCCAGCCGCGGCCTGTACCGGGTCCTCCGCCTGTCGGCCTTCTCCGTGCTGCGGGCCGAGAAGCGCATCGCCGACCGCAACCGGGAGGTGCTGCTGGCCCAGGGCCGCGAGGCCGCCGAGCGCCAGATCGAGCGCGAGTTCGACCGGGTGGACCAGACCGTCCACCGCGAGCTGGCCGGCTATCCGGAGCTCCACCGCCGGATGACCGAGGAAATCACGGCCATCGAGGAGGAGCACAAGAACAGCCAGGAGGTCCCGCCCTCCCCGCCGGGCTGGACCGAGGCCGTGGACGCTGTGGCCCGGATCCCCGCCAACGGCGACCCGATGGTGGGCAACGTCCTGGACGACATCCGCAAATCCCTGGAGAAGGCCCACGAGAAGGCCACCTCCGAATATCGCCGGGCCACGGCGGAGCGCCACAAGCTGCTGGAGCGCATGCGTCCCCACTGGCGGAGCCTGCAGCAGCAGGTGTCCGATGTGGACAAGACCATCAACAGCCTGCTGGACCGCAGCCGCGCCATCGACCGGCAGATGGAGGAGTACGAGGAGACGGTCCGTGGCACGGACCGGGCGGTGCGCCGGCTCTCGTCCTCCACCCTGACCCAGTTCTTCATCTCCCTGTTCGTGATGCTGATCGCCATCGGCGGGGCCATCATCAACTTCAACCTGATCGCCCGGCCCATGGCGGAGATGGTGGGCGGCACCAACGACCTGGCCGGATTCCGCACCGCCGACATCGCGGCCATGGTAATCATCTTCGTGGAGGTCTCCATGGGACTGTTCCTCATGGAGTCCATGCGGGTCACGCGGCTGTTCCCGGTGATCGGCTCCCTGAGCGACAAGCAGCGCCACCGCATGGCCTGGATCACCTTCACCATCCTGTTCGCCCTGGCCTCGGTGGAGGCCGGTCTGGCCTACATGCGCGAGATCCTCATGGAGCAGGAGATGGCCACCCAGGCCATCCTGAGCGGGGGCGCGGAAGCGAGCGCGGAATCCTCCGCCGACAGCGTCCGCTGGATCACCACGGCCTCCCAGATGGGCCTGGGCTTCATCCTGCCTTTCGCCCTGGTGTTCGTGGCCATCCCCCTGGAAACCTTCGTGCAGTCCCTGCGCACCGTGCTGGGCATCGCGGCCATGGGCATCCTGCGCGTGGCGGCCTTCCTCCTCCGGGTCCTGGGCAGCGGCGCGCGCTACGCCGGCCAACTCCTGGTGGACCTCTATGACCTCCTCATCTTCGCCCCGCTCTGGGTCGAGCATCGGCTGATGGAGCGGGGTGACGGCGGCGACGGGGAGCAAGGCCAGACGCCGCGGAAGCGCCCAACCTCCGGGCCCAAGGCCGCGAAATCCGCCGGCAAGACCGAGACCGCCAAGGAGGAGCCCGCATGAAACGCCTGCTACTCCTACTCCTCGTCCCCGCCGTCCTGGTGCTGACCGGCTGCCCCCGCTCGGCGCCTCCGGACCGCGGGGTCTACCTGCTGCTCGACACCTCCGGGACCTACACCCAGGAACTCGACAAGGCCCAGCGGATCATCAGTTACGTGCTGTCGCGCATGAACCCGGGGGACAACTTCGCGGTCGCCCGCATCGACACGGGCAGCTTCAGCGAGAAGGACATCATTGCCCGGACCACCTTCGACGACCGCCCGAGCAAGACCAACCAGCAGAAACGCCAATTCCGGGAACAGATCAAGGAATACGTGGAAGGGGTGGAGTCCTCCAGGTACACGGACATCACCGGGGGCATGCTGCAGGGCATCGAGTGGCTCAACGAGGTGGGTCCGTCCCAGAAGGTGATCCTGGTGTTCTCGGACATGAAGGAGGACCTGCCGGACAACTACGTGCGGGACGTGTCCCTGGAGCTGTCCGGGATCGAGGTGGCGGCCCTGAACGTGACCAAGCTCCGGAGCGACATCGTCGACCCCCGCAAGTACATGTCCCGCGTGGACAACTGGCGGAAACAGGTCGAGGACGCCGGGGGCGAGTGGCGGATGATCAACGATTTGGACAATCTAACGGGGTTGTTTTCCGGTTGAGCCGCACGCCAATAATGGACCCAGAAGCCACGGTCCATCGGGAGGAAGCGGCATGAGCGACCACGTCTACAAGGCTATCGAGCTGACCGGATCCTCGCCCAACTCCATGGAGGAGGCGGTCTCCAACGCCATCGCCCGGGCCCACAAGACCCTGCACAATCTCCGCTGGTTCGAGGTGGTGGATACCCGCGGGCACATCGAAGAGGGTAGAATCGTCCACTGGCAGGTAACCGTGAAGGTGAACTTCACCCTGGACGAGTGAGCGAGGGGCGCATGAGCGATTCAACCAGCGGAACCCAGGCCCCGGGGGCCGCCTACGCCGGGCACTTCTCCGAGCGGGGCTTCCGCAGCCGGGCCCGGGGCTACCTCCGCCGCGCCGGCCGTGAGGTGGGCGAGAAGGTGCTCTTCCTCTACTACACCCTGGATGAGCCCGAGCTGCCCGCCTGGGCCCGCTCGGTGATCTACGGGGCACTGGGCTACTTCCTGGCGCCGTGGGACGCGGCCCCGGACTTCATCCCGGGAGTGGGCTACGCCGACGACCTCGGCGTGCTCACCGCGGCCCTGGCCACGGTGGCGGTCCACGTCACCCCCGAGGCCCGGCGACGGGCGCGGGAACAGCTGGACCGCTGGTTGGGGTAGCAGGGACCCGCTCCGGCTCAACCCGGCACCGCCGGAAACGGCGCTCCGCGAACAGAAAAGGCCCTCGGCGATGCCGAGGGCCTTTTTTTGGTCGTTAGGACGCCGCACCGGCGGGAGCTCAGTCCTCCTCCAGCGAATACCGCCGTGTAAGGGCCCGATCGATGGTGGAGCCGTCCACGAACTCCAGCTCGCCCCCCAGGGGCACGCCGTGAGCCAGGCGGGTCACCCGCACCCCCTGCGGCTCCAGACGGTCGTAGATGTAATGGGCGGTCGCCTCCCCCTCCACCGTGGCGTTGGTGGCCACCACTACCTCGGTGACCCCCTCCGCGATACGCCGGTCCAGGCCGTCAAAGGGCAGGTCCTCGGGTCCGATGCCGTCCAGGGGGGAGAGCCGGCCCATGAGCACGTAGTAGGTACCGTTGAAGGAGGCCGCCTGCTCCACGGCCGGGATATCCGAGGGGCTTTCCACCACGCACAGGAAGGACTGGTCGCGCCGGGAAGAGGCGCAGATGGGGCAGAGCTCGGTATCGGTAAGGTTGTTGCACCGCCGGCAGTGGCGCACCTCCTCCAGCGCCCGGTCCAGGGCGCGCGCCAATACCCGGCCGCCCTCCCGGTCCCGCTCCAGCAGGTGGAAGACCATGCGCCGGGCGCTCTTGGGCCCTACCCCGGGCAGGCGCTGCAGGGCCTCGGACAGGGCGTCCAGCGAGGGTACGCGCTCACTCACCGTTTCGCTTCTCTCCTATACGGTATAGGAACCGCCAAGTACGCCCCGCAGGAAACGGCTAACCCCCATACCAGCACGTTGTGGGAGCGGCCAGTGGCCGCGACAAACGAGTCCCTTTGAGGGTTGTCGCGGCTGATAGCCGCTCCTACAGGCACCCTGCATGAGCCGACTACCCAATTCCGCTTTTTGCCTTCTTGGCGTCCTTGGCGGTTATTAGGTCTTGGCCTATTTGAGCATGTCCCCCAGGCCGGGGATGTTGCCCAGGCCGCCGGTGATGTCGCCCATGAGCTCCTGGGTGCGGGTCTCCACCTTGCCCAGGGCGTCGTTCATGGCCGCGGCCATCAGGTCCTCGAGCATCTCGGCGTCGTTGTCCTCCATGAGCGAGGGATCGATGGTTACCTTGCGCACGGAGTACTTGCAGGTCACGGTCACCTGCACCATGCCGCCGCCCGCCTGACCGATCACCTCCTCGTCAGCGAGCTGCTCCTGGGCCTTCTGCATCTGTTCCTGCATCTGCTTGGCCTGCTTCATCAGGCCGCCCATGCCGCCTTTCATCGCTGTCTCCTGCGTGTAGCCGTTCAGTTGGAGGTGGGGTCCTGCTCGTCGGGTCGCACCGATTCCACCCGGGCGCCGAACTGCTCCTGCAGGACCTGCATGTTGGAGTCCTTCGCCACCGCCTGCTCCGCCGCTTCCTGGCGCTCCCGCTGACGCCGCTCCCGGGCCGCCGCCGGGCTCTCCGCCTCGGCCCCCTCCCCGAGCTCCTCGATGGCGATCCGCGGCGTGGCGCCGAAATGGGCGCTCAGCGCCGATTCCAGGGCGGCGCGGAAGCGCTCGCTGCCCGCCGAGAGCAGCTGCTCGGAGGGGAAGGCCAGGCGTACCCGCTCGGCGGTGAACTCCCTGGGCACGGCGAACTCCAGCACCGCCCGCCACGACGGCGGAACCTCCAGTGTACCCAGGATGCCCTCCCAATCAGAGGCCGGGCCACCCTGCGAGGTTCCCGCCCCCGGGGAGGCGCCGGACCCCGCCTCGGGCGCCGGGGTGCCGCTCCCGGGAGCGGCCGCCGCGGGCTCGGCCCCCGACGAGGCGCGCCCCGCGGCCTGCCGGGCCGGGCGGGAGCCCTCGGCCTCTCCCGCCGCCCTTCCGGACGGGGCCGCGCCCTGTGCGCCGGCGGCGGTTTGGGCGGGCGGCTCCCCGCCGCCCGCCTCGAAAGGATCGAAGGCCACCATGCGCAGCACGGCCATCTCCAGGCCCACCCGCGGGTCGGGGGCCGCCGCCAGATCGCGCCGCCCCTGCAGGCCGATCTGGTAGAAGAGCTGCACGTCCTCCGGCGCGGTAGCCGCGGCCAGGGCCTCCAGCCGCCGGCGCTCGTCGGCTACCAGGGTCTCGTCCTCGGCCTCGCGCCCGGGGACCGCCTGCATCACCGCCACCCGGTGCAGCAGCCCCAGCAGGTCGGCCAGGGCGGCGTCCAGGTCCATGCCGCTGTCGGCCACCTCGGCCACCCGCTCCAGGGCCGCCAGTCCGTCCCGCTCCGCCACCGCCTCCAGCAGGGCCAGGACGCGGTCCCGGCTGACGGTGCCGAGCATGTCGCGGACCACCGCGTCGGCCACCCGCCCCTCGCCGAAATTGAGGGCCTGGTCCAGCAGGGAGAGGCCGTCCCGCAGGCTGCCGTCGGCGGCCCGGGCCAGCAGGTCGAGGGCCTCCGCCTCCGCGGCCACCCCCTCCGCCTCCAGGATGGTGCCCATGCGCTCGCGGATGCGCTCGGCGCCGATGCGCTTGAGCTCGAACTGCAGGCAGCGCGACAGGATGGTTACCGGGATGCGCGCCGGCTCGGTGGTGGCGAAGATGAACTTGACGTGCTCGGGGGGCTCCTCGAGCGTCTTCAAAAGGGCGTTGAAGCTGTGGTTGGAGAGCATGTGCACCTCGTCGATGAGGTACACCTTGTAGCGGCCCACCGAGGGCATGTACTGGACGTTGTCCAGCAGGTCGCGGGTGTCGTCCACCTTGGTGCGGGAGGCGGCGTCCACCTCGATCAGGTCGACGAAGCGGTTCTCCTCGATGGCCCGGCAGCTGTCGCACACGCCGCAGGGCTCGGCGGTGACGCCCGTATCGCAGTTGAGCCCCTTGGCGAGCAGGCGGCCCACGGTGGTCTTGCCCACCCCGCGGGAGCCGGAGAACAGGAAGGCGTGGCCCACCCGGCCGCTGTCCAGTGCGTTGGTCAGGGCGCGGACCACATGCTCCTGGCCCACTAGGTCGGGGAACCGCTGCGGACGCCATTTGCGGGCTAGGACCAGATAGCTCATGGGCGGGCCTGCGAGCGCGGGAAGAAGGGGCGGCAAGGCCGGACGGGTGCCGGCCCTCCCCCTCGGGGAAAGCTGGAGGCGGCTCCAGCAAGCCACACCACGGCACACGGGATCACTGCTACCGCTGCTCCCTTCCGGGCCTGACGGGGTTCACAGCTTACCGTTGCGTGGGGGCCTGCCTTCAGCGCCGCCATCGATCGGGGTACCCCGGCCGCCCTGGTCGGCGGCGCGTCCGCCGGGGTGAAGATGGATGGCGGAGAGGGAGGGATTCGAACCCTCGGTGCCCGTAAGGGCACACACGCTTTCCAGGCGTGCACCTTCGGCCGCTCGGTCACCTCTCCATCAGGAAATCGGGGATTTTACGGATCCCGGGCCCCTTTGACAACGGGGCGCGGGCGGCCACCTCCGGACACCGGAAAGGCGCACCGGGAACCGCCCAAGTCCTTCGCCCCCGGGAATTTTTGGCAGCCTGCCGGAGAAGGGGGTATGGTCGATAGAGGGGCACCCAACCGAGGAGCAGGGCGTGCTGCGAACGGGGACCTACCTCCTGCTGGTGGTGGCCGGCGCCGTGATGCTGCTGGGGAGCCCCGCCGCCCCTCAGGAGGGCCCGCGGCCTGCGGAGCGTCCGGTGGTGGTCAGCGCCATGGAGGGCGTGATCGGGCCTCCGCAGGCGGACTGGATGCGGCAGAGCCTGGAGCAAGCCACCACTCTGGACGCCCGCGCCCTGGTGCTGCGCCTGAACACCCCGGGGGGGCTGTCGGACGCCATGCGCGACATCATCCAGACCGTGCTCTCCTCCCCCATCCCCGTGATCACCTGGGTGGCGCCCAGCGGCAGCCGGGCCGCCAGCGCCGGCACCTACATCTTCTACGCATCCCACGTGGCCGCCATGGCCCCCGGCACCAACCTAGGCGCGGCCACCCCCATCCAGATGGGCGGCGGGGGCACGCCCGGCAGCCCCGGGGAAGAGCCCGAAGAGGGCCAGGAAGGCGGGGACCAGGCGGAGGAACAGAAGGAAGGCTCCGGCGACCCCGCCAAGCGCAAGATGGTGGAGGACGCCGTGGCCTATCTGCAGAGCCTCGCCGACCTGCGCGGGCGCAACCGGGACTGGGCGGAGCGGGCCGTGCGTGAGGGGGCCAGCCTACCGGCCCAAGAGGCGGCGGAGACGGACGTGGCGGACTTCCTGGCCCCCACCCTGGAGGCCCTCCTGGAGGCGGCGGACGGCCGGACCGTGGAGACCGCCGCCGGCGAGGTCACGCTGGACCTGGAGGGCGCCCCGGTGGAGGAGATCGAGCCGGGCTGGCGCATCCGCCTTTTGCAGATCCTGGCCAATCCCAACGTGGCCTACATCCTCATGCTCATCGGCATCTACGGGCTCATCTTCGAGCTGGCCAGTCCCGGCGGGATCGTACCGGGGGTGCTCGGGGGAATCAGCCTGCTGCTGGCCCTGTACGCCTTCCAGGCCCTGCCGGTGAACTACGCCGGGCTGGCGCTCATGGGCCTGGGCATCCTGTTCTTCATCGCCGAGGCCCTGGTGCCGAGCTTCGGCGCCCTGGGCATCGGCGGCCTCATCGCCTTCGTGCTGGGCTCCATCATGCTCATGGACACGGATACCCCCGCCCTGGAGGTGGCCTGGCCGGTGATCATCACCGCGGCGGTGATCACCGGGGGCTTCATGCTCACGGTGGCCACCATGGCGGCCCGGAGCCACCACCGGCAATCGGTGAGCGGCACCGGCCATCTGATCGGCCGGACGGCCCGGGCCATCGACGACCTCGACCCCGAAGGCTGGGTGCGCTTCGAGGGCGAGCGCTGGCAGGCCCGCGCCGCGGAGCCGGTAGCGGCCGGCGAGGACGTCCGCATCACGGCGGTGAAGGGGCTGACGCTGGAAGTCACCAAACTGGACTCGGCCCACTGGGAGGAATGAGCGATGGAAGACCTGATTACCAACCCGCTGGTGATAGCGGGGATCCTCGTTGTCCTGTTCCTGATCGCCGCGCTGCGCATCACGCGCGAGTACGAGCGCGCCGTGATCTTCCTGCTGGGGCGCTTCTGGAAGGTAAAGGGCCCGGGCCTGATCATCGTCATCCCGATCGTCCAACAGGCGGTCCGGATCGACCTGCGCACGGTGGTCCTGGACATCCCTTCCCAGGAGATCATCACCCGGGACAACGTCACCGCCTCGGTGAACGCCGTGCTCTACTACCGGGTGCTCGACCCGGAGCGGGCGGTGATCCAGGTGGAGTTCTACCGCGACGCCACCCGCGAGCTGGGCCAGACCACCCTGCGCTCGGTGCTCGGCAAGCACGACTTCGACGAACTCCTGGCCAAGCGCGACGAATTGAACGCCGACATCCAGGAGATCCTGGACTCCCAGACCGACGCCTGGGGCATCAAAGTGACCAACGTGGAGATCAAGCACGTGGAGATCCCGGACTCCATGGTTCGGGCCATCGCCCGCCAGGCCGAGGCGGAGCGCGAACGGCGCGCCAAGGTCATCCACGCCGAAGGCGAGCTGCAGGCGGCGGAGAAGCTGGTGGAGACGGCGGCGCGCATGGAGGAGCACCCCGGCGCCCTGCAGCTGCGCTACCTGCAGACCCTCACCGACATAGCCACCGAGAACAACTCCACCACCCTGTTCCCCATCCCCATCGACCTGATGAAGCCCTTCTTCCAAGGGGGCTACGGGGAGGGCACCAAGGATTCCTGAGTAGAGCCCGCCCTAGTCCCCGCCGAGGCTTGCCGAACCGACTTCTGGAAGTTCCGGGACCGGGCCTGTTACTAGGCCCGGGACCATCGGGCGTGCACCAAGCGCGTCTCCGCCGTAACCCCCTCCAGGCCGCGGGTCCGTACCGCTACGAGCGGTGAAGACCCCCGCTGAACTCGAGCAGGTTCCCGTCCCGAGCCACCACGATCCCGAACGCGTCCAACACGAGCCCCGGCCGGCAGCCCTCCTTTGCCTTGCTCCCGCCAGGGGCCGGTAGCGGCTTGGTGTACTGCTCACTTTCTCCGAACCCTTGTCCCAGGCCTCTCGCTCGGTAAGCACTGACCCACGGCAGGCCCCTCACCGTGATAGACTCCACGCCAATCCGCAAAGGGAAGTCCACACACCGGAAGCATCATGTCCATGACGATGCATTCAAGCGCCCATCCCCGCCGCCTTACCCCATGAAGGCACCCACCCTCGGCATACTGGCGGTCTGCCTGGCGGTCACCCCCCTTTCCGGGTGCGCGCTCCTTGGCGAGCGCTCGGACCCCCCGGTCAGCCAAACTCGCTTCGAGCAGCGCATGGAAGCCCTGGAAGAGCGCCTTTTGGAGGAGCACCAGCGGCATGAGACGGCCACCAAGACGGAGCGGCGCCGGGCCAGGCAAGTGCAGGCCCGCATGGCGGCGACCCGGGACCACCTGGAGGCCATCGACGGGGAGCTGACCCGGCAGGGGATACGGCTGCGCCGCGTGGAGACCATGCTGGAAGCCGTCCACGGCCCCAATCCTGGCTCGGAGGATCCGAACAGTCCGGAGGTGGTGGAGCTGGACAAGGCGGCCGGCCCCCACCTGATCACCCTGGGGCGAACCGAGTGGGTGGGCTTCCCCACCCTGGACTTCGCCCTGCAGGCTCGCATCGACTCCGGGGCCGAGACCGCCTCCCTGTCCGCCACGCAGATGCAGGAGTTCGAGCGGGAGGGCGAGGAATGGATCCGCTTCCGACTGGCCCTGAGCGACGAGGAGCACGAATTCCCGGAACGGGCCCGGGGCCGGGAGCTGGAGGCCCCCATCGTCCGCCGGGTACGGATCATCCAGGCCTCCGGCACCACCACGCGGCCGGTGATCCGGCTGCCCGTGCGCGTGGGGCCCATCACCCAGCGGGCCGAGTTCACCCTGGAGGATCGTACCCGGCTGTCCTATCCCGTCCTGCTGGGGCGGGACTTCATCCGTGACCTCGCCGTCATCGACGTCAGCCGGGAGATGATTCACGACCGACCCGAGTACCCGGGGGCCGCCGAAGAGGAGAACGGAGAGGACAATGGCTCCTAGCGCGGATTCCCATGCCCCGCACTAGTTTTTACGTTCTTGTGGGCGTCCTGCTTGCGGTGGGCCTGGCCATGACCCTCCACCGCCACTTGGTGATGGAGGTGCCTCTCCTGCCGGGTGAGGAGCGGGAGGTCTGGGAAGTGGAGGCCGTGGTCACCTTCCAGGCCCAGGGGGACCCCGTGAAGGCCTCCCTCGCCATCCCCGCCAGCCCGCCCGGATTCCGCCTGCTGACCGAGAGCACCGCCTCCACGGGCTACGGCCTCAACTACCTCGACGAGGAAGGCGGCCGTCGCGCCCAGTGGACGAAACGCCGGGCAACCGGCACTCAGCAGCTGTACTACGCCGCCCAGTTCCTGGTGGCGCCCGGGGATCCGCCGCCCCCGCCCATCCCGCCCCGGCCACCCCGCACCGTGGTCTGGGAGAGCCCCCTGGGGGCGGCCGCCAAGGAGGTGCTCGACCAGGCCCGGCAGCGCTCCGCGGACCCCTTGAGCCTCGCCCGCGAGCTCGCCAGCCGTCTGGCCGACCCCGGCGACGACGAGAACGTCCAGCTTTTGGCCAAGCGCTTCGATGCCCCCGACCTCCTGGTGCGGCTGCTCCACCAGGCCGGGATCAGCGCCCGGACGGTGGAAGGGCTGCGCCTGCGGGACAGCCGCCGGCGGCAGAGCACGGAGACCTGGGTGACCGTGCACGACGCGGAAGCGGGGCGGCTGCTGATCAACCCCCGCGACGGCAGCACGGGCCGGCCCGAGGACCTCCTCCTCTGGGGCACGGGGCACGCGCCGCTGCTGGAGGTGGAAGGCGGGAAGGACTCGCGCGTCCTGTATTCCATGATCCAGCGCAGCATCCCCGCCTCCTCGGCCATGCAGGACCAGCTCCGCGAGGAGAGCCTGCTGGACTTCTCCATCCACTCGCTGCCCCTGGGCGAGCAGGCCCTGTTCAAGAACATCCTGCTGATCCCGGTGGGGGCCCTGATGGTGGTGCTGCTGCGGATCCTGGTGGGCATCCAGACCTCCGGCACCTTCATGCCGGTCCTGATCGCCCTGGCCTTCATGCAGACCACCCTGACCACGGGCCTGATCGCCTTCGTCCTCATCGTCGGCACCGGCCTGCTGATCCGCAACTACCTGTCGCGCCTGAACCTGCTTCTTGTGGCCCGGGTGTCGGCGGTGATCATCACCGTGATCCTGATCATCTCCCTCTATTCCCTCCTGGCATACCGCCTCGGGGTCAACCAGGGGCTGGTGATCACCTTCTTCCCCACCATCATCCTCTCCTGGACCATCGAGCGCATGTCCATCCTGTGGGAGGAGGAGGGCGCCTGGGAGGTCCTGATCCAGGGCAGCGGCAGCCTGCTCACCGCCGTGCTCGCCTACCTGGCCATGAGCGAGCCCCTGGTGCGCCACCTGAGCTTCAATTTCCTCGGCGTGCAGCTGATCCTCATGGCCGTGGTGCTCCTGCTCGGCAGCTACACGGGCTACCGGCTGTCCGAGCTGCACCGCTTCCGGCACCTCGGCGAGGAGCGGGGCTGAGATGCTGGTGCGGCCCCGCCGGCTGCTGGCCCGCGGCGTAATCGGCATGAACCGGCGCAACGTCCACTACGTGGGCCGCTACAACGACCGGCGGCTGTATCCCCTGGTTGACGACAAGCTGCGCACCAAGCTGTTGGCCCGGGAGCACGGCGTCACCACGCCCGAGCTGATCGGGGTGGTGCGCTCCCAGTTCGAGGTCAAGCAGGTGGCCGACCGGGTGGCGGGCCGATCCGGCTTCGCGGTGAAGCCCGCCAAGGGCAGCGGCGGCAAGGGCCTGCTGGTGATCGATCGCCAGGAGGACGGCCGGTACCTGAAGCCCAGCGGCGCCGAGGTCACCCGGAAGGACCTCCAGCGCCACCTCTCCAACATCCTCTCCGGCCTCTACAGCCTGGGCGGCGCGCCGGACGCGGCCGTGATCGAGGAGCTGATCCGCTTCGATCACGGCTTCGCCGATTTCACCTACGAAGGGGTGCCGGACATCCGTGTGATCGTCTTCCGGGGCTACCCGGTGATGGCCATGATGCGCCTGCCCACCGCCGCCTCCGACGGCAAGGCCAACCTCCACCAGGGTGCGGTGGGAGTGGGGCTGGACCTCACCGACGGACGGGCCCTGCGGGGCGTCCAGTTCGGTCGGCCGCGCACCGACCACCCCGATACCGGGCGCGGGCTGGACGACTTGAAGGTCCCCTACTGGGAAACACTGCTGAACCTGGCGGCGGGCTGCTACGAATTCACCGGGCTGGGCTTCCTGGGCACGGATCTGGTCCTGGACCGCCACCACGGCCCCATGCTGCTCGAGCTCAACGCCCGGCCCGGCCTGGCCATCCAGGTGGCCAACGGCCAGGGGCTGCGGGGGCCACTGGATCTGGTGGAGGGCCTGCCGGAGGGCCGGCCGGTCCACGAGCGCGTCGCCTTCAGCCGCGAGCGGCTGGGCCACGCCCCCGTGCCCGCCCCGGAACGGCGGGCCGGGGCCCCGGAAGCGGTCCCGGGCTGAACGGAAGGGGTGTCTTTGCGGAAGCGGTCCCCGGCCGCCCCGGCGGGATCACGAAGCCGCCGGCTTACCCGGGAGCTCCAGGGAAAGGCCATCGGCGGCGGCCTCGGTGGCGGGGAACACCGCCCGCGCCTCCGCCAAGTGGGTGTCCGGGTCGGCGTAGCGCTGGGAGAAGTGCCAGAGATAGAGCGTGTCGGCGCCGGCGTCCCGGGCGGTGGCGGCGGCCTGGGCGGCGGTGCTGTGGCCGGTCTCTCCCGCCCGTGCAAGGTGCGCCTCGGTGAAGGTGCTGTCGTGCACCAGAAGATCCGCCCCGGCGGCCAGGGCCACGACGTTGCGATTGGGGCGGGTATCCGAGGAGAACACCAGGCTGCGTCCCGACCGGCCCGGGCCCACCACCTCCTCCGGGCGCACCATCCGGCCGCCCTCCCCCTCCACCGTCTCCCCCGCTTTCAGCCGCCCCAGGGCCGGGCCCTCCGGAACGCCGAGCCGGCGGGCGCGCTCCACATCCAGATGGCCCGGCTGATCCGGCTCCTGGAGCCGGTAGCCGAGCACCGGCACGGAGTGGTCCATCCAGGCGCTGGTGACCGTGAGGCCGTCCAGCGTCACCGGCGCCTCCGGGCCGATCTCATGGGCGATGGTGCAGAAGGTGGGCGAGAACGGCGCCAAGTTCACCGCCCGGCGCACGAACTCCTTCACCCCCGGCGGCCCGTAGATGTCCAGCCGCCGCTCGCGGCCCATGAGCTGGAAGGTCTGCAGCAGCCCGGGCAGCCCCAGGCAGTGGTCGGCGTGGAAATGGGAGAAGAAGACGGCCCGCAGCCGGCCGTAGCCCACCCCGGCGGCCTGCAGCGCCCGCAGGGTGCCCTCGCCGCAGTCGAGCAGGTAGAGCCGCCGCCCCCGCTCCACGGCGAGGGCGGTGACGTTGCGCTGCGGCGTGGGGTAGCCGGCCCCGGTGCCGAGGAAGGTCAGGCGCAGGTCCATGGCCGCCCTACTGCAGGATCGGCAGGCCCCGCGCGCCGGCGACGGCGATGACGATCACCACGATCCCGATGGAGAAGTTGGCGCCCACCATCCGACGAATGCGGCCGAGCTGGCGACCGCCTTCCTGCCATTCCTCGGCCTCCACGGCCCGCCGGAGCTTGCGGTAGGGCGCGAAGAAGACGTGCAGGTAGAGGGCGATCATGAGCAGGCCCAGGCCGTTCATGAGGTGCACGTACAGCGGGGCCGCGCCCATTCCTCCCATGTAGCCGAAGATGACCCCGTAGCCGGTGACCAGGAGCAGGATCACCGACGCCCAGACCCAGGGGAAGAAGCCCCGGAAGGTGGCCACCCACAGGCGCAGGCGCTGGGGACCCTCCAGCTCGGTGGCGGCGGCGGGGCGCTGGAAGGACCAGGCGAAGATCATGCCCCCCACCCAGAGCACCACAAAGACCACGTGGACGGCGACGAGAAAGGCGTACATGGCGGCTCCTATGATTGCGTTTCCGCGCCCCGGGGCCGGTCCTCGCGCCTCCGCCGGGAAGCCCCCGCATGGACCGGACCCGGAACCCGCGGAGGGCGAGGACTAAACCGGCCGGGTGAGCGTACTGGTCGGTTTTTCCGGGGGCAGCGTAACGGAAGCCCGCCGCCTCCGCCACCGCGCCGACCCATAGATCTTTCTCTATGCAACCCAGAAGAAATCCCTTCTTCTGGAGCCCCATGGGGACCGGTAGAATCCGTGCCGCATCCGTTGCCACGCAGCCGACGCGGGCAGGCGCCTTGCGCCCCGGACCCGCGCACCCGATCCGCGCATTTCCATCTCCAGGAACCAAGCCGCCGGGCCATGATCCAGCTCCGAACCTACGTCTACATCGACTCCCTCCAACCGCAGCTGGCCGAGTACATGGCCACGGTGTCCCAGGGCTTCCTTCCGGTGCCGGGGGATTCGTGCCTGTGGGTGGAGGTCTCCCCGGGCATGGCCGTGCACCGCCTCACGGACGTCGCCCTCAAGGCCACACGCGTCCGCCTGGCCCAGCAGGTGATCGAGCGGGAATACGGCTCCCTGGTGATCCACCATCCGGACCAGAGCGACGTCCAGGAGGCCGGGCGCACCCTCCTGCAGCGCCTCGCGGCGCAGCAGGCCGAGCGCCAGAAATGCGAGGTGGCCTGGAGCGAGACCATCCGCGGTATGACCCCCGACCACACGGTGCTCATCAACCGCCAGGACCGGCGCGGCTCCATGATCCTTCCGGAGCAGAGCATGTTCATCCTGGAAACGGAGCCCGCCGGCTACATCGTCTACGCCGCCAACCAGGCCGAGAAGGCGGCCAGCATTACCCTCATAGACGTCCGGGCCGTCGGCGCCTTCGGCCGATTGACCCTGGCCGGCAGCGAGGCCGACGTGGACGAAGCCGCGGCGGCCGCCATAGCCGCCGTGGAACGGCCGGCGGGGACCTGACCGGGATAGGGATCCAATGCATCGTCGCGAGCTGCTTACGCTGCTGGACAGCCACCGTACCCACTTCCCGGAAGAGGCCGGCTTCGTGGACCGCGCCCGGCGCTTCGTTCTCGACCACCCCGACTGCTTCCACCGGGACCTCCTGCCCGGCCACGTGACCGGGTCCGCCTGGGTGGTCAACCCGGCCCGCGACCGGGCGCTCATGCTGCATCACGGCAAGCATGACCGGTGGTTCCAGCCCGGCGGCCACGCCGACGGGGACGCCGACATCCTGCGGGTGGCCCTGCGGGAGACGGCCGAGGAGACCGGCCTGGAACCGGACCGGATCCGCCTGGTGGACGGCACCGTCTTCGACCTCGACCACCACGTCATCCCCGCCCAGGCGCACTTCCCCGAGCACTTCCATTTCGACGTGCGCTTCCTCGTGGAGATCGACGATCGGCTTCCCGTGCCCGGGAGCGTGGAGTCCCACGAGGTGCTTTGGCTCCCCCTGAACGAGGTGCCGCGCCTGAACAACAACCGCTCCACTTGGCGCATGCTGGAAAAGACCCGCCGCCTGCGGACCAGCCTGCCTCTGTAACCCGGAAGGCCTCCGCAACGCCCTGCCCCGCAGCCCTGGCTGGCGCCGGTGAGGGCTTCTAATTGGTCTGGTCGCCCCCGAAGCGATTCAGCCACCGGAGGCGATCCTGGTAAAGCCGCCACATGCCCTCGGCAATGTCGCCTCGGCGATCCGGCGATGTAAGGCGTCCGGTAGTGAAGGCGGCCAGCGCCTGGCGGCTGACCAGGTAGGGGCCGTCCCCGGCATCCCCGAAAAAGAGGATGATGCCCGAACGGTTGACACGGGCCGAAGGCAGGATGCCGCCTATGATCTGGGTATCCTTTTTCCCCTCCCCACCCAGGACCACCCCCTGCTGCCCATAAGGGACCACGAGGCTCCCAACCAGATAGGGAATGGATTCCCCACACGACAGACACACTTCGACCTCCCCTAGCGCTCCTTCCCGCTCCGCTTCGGAAAGCACCCAAGGATCATCCAGTACGTAGGCCTTTGTCTGCAGGCGAGTCCGGTTCCAGGCACCATTGGGCAGGAGCAGGGGGGCCGGACGTGCACAAGTGGGGCAGCGCCACCCACGGGTCCAGGGTCCTTCAACGACGTTGCCCATACCGTGTTTCTCCTTGGACGGCCGTAGTCCTTCTCGCACTGCGCGAACACCCAACGCCTTATTCTTTGACCTAAGCCACGGCGGTTATGCACTCCCGCCCCCATGCGGGCAGGTACTCCTTGCGGCAATACGGGGCGCACCAAGCCTGGCCGCCCTACCTCCCAGCCTCATAGGTGGCCTCGGGGACAACCTCCCCGGAGGCCACCTGCTGCACCAGATCCCCTCCCTCTTCGGTGAGGAAGTCCAGGAAGGTCCGCGCCACCACGGAAAGCTTCTTCTCCTTGAGGTGCACGGCGTACCAGTGGCGCTTCAGGGGAAAGCCCGCCACGTCCAGCACCACCAGACGGCCCGTGGTGCGCTCCAGGGAGAGGGTGTGCCAGGAGAGCACCGACAGCCCCAGCCCGGCCATCACGGCCTGCTTGATGGTCTCGTTGCTGCCCAGCTCCATGCTGCCCTTCAGCGACAGACCGCGCTCGGCGAAGTACTGCTCCATGGCCAGTCGGGTACCCGAGCCAGCCTCCCGGACCACGAAGGGCTCCTCGGCCAGGCGCTCGGGAGTGATCTCCCCTTCCCCCACCAGCGGGTGCTCCGGCGGGGCCACCACCACCAGGGGGTTCTCGGTGAAGGCGGTGCCGGTGACGTTCATGCCCTTGGGCACGCGGCCCATGATGGCCAGTTCGTCCTCGTTGGCCGCCAGGCGCTCCAGGACGTTCTCCCGGTTGCTCACCTCTAGGCGGATCTCCACCCCCGGATAGCGCCGCGAGAAGCCCCCCAGCAGGTGGGGGGCGAAGTACTTGGCGGTGGTGGTCACCGCCAGGCGCAGATGGCCGCGGACCATGCCCGCCAGGTCCGCCACCGCCATCTCCAGATCCTCGAGGCGATGGCGCACGTCCAGGGCCGCCCGCTGCACCTCGGCCCCGGCGTCGGTCAGGTAGAGGCGCTTGCCCACGTGCTCGATCAGGGGCAGCCCGGCCTCCTCCTCCATCTGCCGGATGTGGCCGGAAACCGCCGGCTGGGTCATGAACAGCTCCTCGGCGGCCCGGGTGTAGTTGAGGTGGCGGGCCACCGCCTCGAAGACCTGTAACTGGCGAAGAGTAAGGTGCATATTGATTTTTGACCCGGGATAGGGCAGCGGGGATTTGGATAACCTTAGAGTTATGGTTACCCGAAAAAATCCCGATTTCAAATTATTCTTCCGCCGCCCTAGACTTATCCGCAGTTATCGGGCCGGCACCCCCGAAACGGGCGCCAACGGCGCCCGACCGAATCCACATACCCCATGATAGGAGAAGCGCCATGGGTAAGAAGTTCGAGGCCGGGGTAAAGGACTACCGGGAAACCTATTGGGAACCGGATTACCCCATCAAGGAAAGCGACTTTCTCGCCTGCTTCAAGGTGACGCCCCAGCCCGGCGTGCCGCGTGAAGAGGCCGCCGCGGCCGTGGCCGCCGAGTCCTCCACCGGTACCTGGACCACCGTGTGGACCGATCTGCTGACCGACCTGGACTACTACAAGGGTCGCGCCTACAAGGTCGAGGACGTCCCCGGCGACGACGAAGCGTTCTACGCCTTCATCGCCTACCCCATCGACCTGTTCGAGGAAGGCTCGGTGGTGAACGTGTTCACCTCCCTGGTGGGCAACGTGTTCGGCTTCAAGGCCGTGCGCACCCTGCGCCTGGAAGACGTGCGCGTGCCGCTGGCCTTCACCAAGACCTGCGGTGGCCCGCCGAACGGCATCCAGGTGGAGCGCGACCTGCTCAACAAGTACGGCCGCCCCATGCTGGGCTGCACCCTCAAGCCCAAGCTCGGCCTGTCCGCCAAGAACTACGGCCGCGCCTGCTACGAGGTGCTCCGTGGCGGCCTGGACTTCACCAAGGACGACGAGAACGTCAACAGCCAGCCCTTCATGCGCTGGCGGGATCGCTTCGGCTACATCGCCGAGGCCATCCACAAGGCCGAGGCCGAGACCGGTGAGCGCAAGGGCCACTACCTGAACGTGACCGCGCCCACCCCGGAAGAGATGTACAAGCGTGCCGAGCGGGCAAAAGAGCTGGACATGCCCATCATCATGCACGACTACATCACCGGCGGCTTCACGGCCAACACCGGCCTGGCCAACTGGTGCCGCGACAACGGCATGCTGCTGCACATCCACCGCGCCATGCACGCCGTGATCGACCGCCATCCCAAGCACGGCATCCACTTCCGCGTGCTGGCCAAGATCCTGCGCCTGTCCGGCGGTGACCACCTCCACAGCGGCACCGTGGTGGGCAAGCTCGAGGGCGACCGCGCGGCCACCCTGGGCTGGATCGACATCATGCGCGATTCCTTCGTCGAGGAAGACCGCAGCCGCGGCATCTTCTTCGACCAGGACTGGGGCTCCCTGCCCGGCGTGTTCCCGGTGGCCTCCGGCGGCATCCACGTGTGGCACATGCCCGCCCTGGTCAACATCTTCGGCGACGACTCCGTGCTGCAGTTCGGCGGCGGCACCCTGGGCCACCCCTGGGGCAACGCGGCCGGCGCCGCGGCCAACCGGGTCTCCCTCGAGGCCTGCGTCAAGGCCCGCAACGAAGGCCGGGAGCTGGAGAAGGAAGCCAAAGAGATCCTCACCGAGGCCTCCAAGCACAGCCCCGAGCTCAAGGCGGCCATGGAGACCTGGCAGGAGATCAAGTTCGAGTTCGACACCGTCGACAAGCTGGACGCCCAGCACAAGTAAGACGGCCCGGGCGGCACGGGCCCACCATCAGGGCCCGTCGCACCCAACTCTCGAACGCTACCGAAATCGAGGTTTGAACCATGTCTGAGATGCAGAACTACGACTCCCGGGTCTCCGACCCCTCCAGCCGCAAGATGGAGACTTTCTCCTATCTGCCGGAGATGAGCGACGAGGAGATCCGCACCCAGGTGCAGTACATCGTCAACAATGGCTGGCAGCCGGCCATCGAGCACACCGAGCCGGAAAACGCCATGGACCACTTCTGGTACATGTGGAAGCTCCCCATGTTCGGCGAAACCGACGTGGACGCCGTCCTGGGCGAGGCCAAGAAGGCCCATGAGGCCTATCCCGAGCACCACGTGAAGGTGGTCGGCTACGATCCCTTCGCGCAGAGCCAGGGCACGGCTTTCGTGGTGTACCGGGGCCCGATGAAGTAAGCGGATGTCCCGCGGTAATTAGGCCCCTGTGCCCGGCCCGCCCGGCCAGGGGCCTTTTTTTGACCAGCAGGAGGGGGACAGGGTCCACCGGACCGACACGGATGCGCACGGAATGGGTGCTCATCCCTGTCCGTCTGCAGACAACTCCCAATCCTTTCCATTCGCCGGAACGGAAGCGAGGAAACCGACCATGACCGACGAGACTCGCTACGAGATCGACGCCGAGCAGTACAAGATCACCGAAGAACCCTACTACCGCCCCGTGGGCGAGGAGCAGGAGCTCTACGAGGCCGCCTACAGCGCCCGCATGCCGGTGATGCTCAAAGGCCCCACGGGCTGCGGCAAGTCCCGCTTCGTCGAGCACATGGCCTACAAGCTGGGCCGGCCGCTGGTAACCGTGGCCTGTAACGAGGACATGACCGCCTCCGACCTGGTGGGCCGCTACCTCCTCGACGCCGACGGCACCCGCTGGCACGACGGCCCGCTCACCGTGGCCGCCCGCATCGGCGCCATCTGCTACCTGGACGAGGTGGTGGAGGCCCGCACCGACACCACGGTGATGATCCACCCGCTCACCGACCACCGGCGCACCCTGCCGCTGGAGAAGAAGGGCGAGGTGGTGGAGGCCCACCCGGACTTCCAGCTGGTGATCTCCTACAACCCCGGCTACCAGAGCCTCATGAAGGACCTCAAGCAGTCCACCAAGCAGCGCTTCGGCGCCATGGACTTCGACTATCCGGACGCGGAGGTGGAGGCCGAGGTGGTGGCCCACGAGACCGGGGTGGACAAGGACACCGCGAGCAAGCTGGTCTCCATCGCCGAGCGCTCCCGCAACCTGCGCGGCCACGGCCTCGACGAAGGCATGTCCACCCGCCTGCTGGTGTACGCCGGCCAGCTCATCACCAAGGGCGTGGACCCGGTGAACGCCTGCCGGATGGCCCTGGTGCGGCCCATCACGGATGATGCCGACATGCGGGATACCCTCGACGCGGCGGTGACGACTTACTTCTAGGCGGGGCCAACCGCCAAGGACGCCAAGAGCGCCAAGAACGACAAAGGCGGGGTATGGAGCCCAGCGAGCGCGCCGACTTCCTTGCCCGGGAAACCATCGGAGCCGCGGTAGAGGTGCATTCGCGGCTCGGTCCGGGCTTCCTGGAAGGGGTGTACGAAGAGGCCCTCGCTATTGAACTAACCGAACGGGGCGTTCCGTTCGGACGTCAGGAAGCCTTCGAGGTCCGTTATAAGAACCATGGTATCGGCCAAGGACGCCTGGATCTTCTGGTTGGTGGAGAGCTAATCGTGGAGCTGAAAGCCGTGGAGAAGCTACTCCCCATCCATAAAGCCCAAGTGATTTCTTACTTGAAAGCCATGGATCTTTGCCTAGGGCTTTTGATCAATTTCAATGCCCGAACGCTGAAAGAGGGCCTGCAAAGGGTCGTGCTTTCTTAAGGGCCTGCCTTGGCGTTCTTGGCGTCCTTGGCGGTTCCCACTGAAGAACCCGAGGTCTAACCATGACCGTGAATCTAGACGAATACCAGGAGCTTCTGGAGGCCGAGGACAGCCACATCCGGGACACCCTGGAGGCGAGCTACCACGAAGCCGCCCAGGTCATGTCGCCGGGGGGGCTGCGGGCCTACCTGGAGGGCGCCAAGGCCCTGAAGAATCTGGGCCGGGGCTCCGAGCTGGTGGAGACCTACCTCCAGGAGGCGCCCGCGGTGGCCAAGGAGGTGGGCGAGGACATCATCCCCAAGGCCGTGGAGGAGGCCATGAAGCTCTCCTCCATGGCCTCCGGGCAGGTGATCTCCCTGCTGTTCGCCACCCTGCCGGTGGCCGCCCGCCGCCTGGGCGACGCCGCCCTGTTGGGCGATTACCTCCAGCTCATCCACCGCCTGTCCAGCAAGGCTCCGCGCGGCCTCCGTCCCATGCTCGAGCACCTGGACGTGCTGCTCGGCAGGCTGACCCTGGGCGGCCTGCGGCGCTGGGCCAACTGGGGCGCCGAGGCCTACGCCCGGGACTTCCAGGGCCAGCAGCAGTACTTCGCCCTGGAGTCCTCCGACTCCCAGGCGGTGCTGCAGCAGGAGCGCCGCGGGGTGCTGTTCGTCGACCAGCAGCGCCGCCTGAACTTCTACCTGCGGGCGCTGTGGGGACGGGATTTCTTCATGCGCCCCACCTCCGGGGACTTCGAGACCCGGGAGGGCTACCGACCCTACATCGACGAGCATGTGATTCACCTGCCGGACGCCTACGACGCCGTGGCGGGCCTGGAGGGCAATCTGGTGTACCGGGCCGCGGCCAGCCACGCGGCGGCGCACCTGGTCTACACGCCGACGCGCCTGTCGCCGCAGGAGCTCAGCACCTCCCAGCGCTTCTTCATCGGCCTGGCCGAGGACGCGCGGGTGGAACACCGGGCGGCGACGGAGTTCCCGGGCCTGCATGAGCTGTGGCTACCCTTCGCCGAGGCCGACGCCGGCGACGACACGGTGACCGGGGTAATCAAAAGGGCCATCCGCGCCTTCCTGGACCCGGAGTTCGACCCGGCCGACGAGGACGTGGCCGCGGTGGTGGCCAACTTCCGGGAGCGCATGGAGCGCAACCCCAACCATGCGGAGCTCGGTTGGGAGGTAGGCCTGGAGCTGCACAAGCGCCTGTTCAAGCGCTTCACGCCGCCGTCCACCAGCGAGCTCGAGGCACTGCTGCCCTTTTACCGGGACGATAACCAGTGGTGCTGGGAGTTCGCCGAGGAAGGCTCCGACGAGGGCGCGGCCAAGGGCTACGAGTCGGCCGACCACCAGGAGCGCCGGGTGGTCAGCGTGATGGAGATGGTGAACGAGCTGGACGTGCCCACCGCCGGCGACGACGCCGAGGAGATCCTCATCCTGGAGACGGAGTTCCTCCGGGACAGCGAGTACACCAGCATCAACGACCAAGAAGGCCGCGAGCAGATCAGCCGGCCCTACCACTACCAGGAGTGGGACTACCAGATCCAGCTCCACCGGCCGGACTGGGTCACCGTCCTGGAGCGCAAGCCGGCCCTGGGCGACGGCGAGGCCCTCGACGCCATCCTCGAGGAGAACAAGGGGCTGGCCAGCCACATCCGCTACATGATCGACGGCCTGCAGCCCGAGGGGATGGTGCGCAAGAAGCGCCAGGAGGAGGGCCACGACATCGACCTGGACGCGGCCATCGAGGCCATGGTGGACCTGCGCATGGGCGCCTCGCCCGACAACCGGGTGAACTTGCGCATGGAACGCCACACCCGCGACCTGGCGGTGCTGGTGCTGCTCGACCTCTCCGAGTCCACCAACGAGGCCCTGCCGGGCACCGACCGGCCGGTAATCGAGCTGACGCAGGAGGCCACGGCCCTGCTGTCCTGGGCTATCGACGGCATCGGCGACCCCTTCGCCGTGCACGGCTTCTCCTCGGACGGGCGCCACGACGTGCAGTACCAGCGCTTCAAGGACTTCTACGAGCCCTACGACGACGAGGTAAAGGCCCGCATCGCCGGCATGAAGGGCAGCTATTCCACCCGCATGGGCGGCGCCCTGCGCCACGCCGCGGAGTACCTGAGCCGCATGCCGCAGTCCAAGAAGCTGGTACTCATGGTCAGCGACGGCGAGCCCGCCGACATCGACGAGCGCGACCCGCAGTACCTGCGCTTCGACACCAAGAAGGCGGTGGAGGAGCTGGCCGCGCGCGGGATCTTCACCTACAACCTGACCCTCGACAGCGAGGCCGACGACTACGTGGGCAAGATCTTCGGCCCCGGCGGCTACACGGTTCTGGACCACGTGGATCGCCTGCCGGAGCGCCTGCCGGATCTGTTCGCCGGCCTCACCACCTGACCGGGAGCGCCGGCCCGGTAAGGAGCCCGGTACCGCGAGGTGCCGGGCTTTTCTTTTCCCGTTTACCCGTTATTGAAATGGGGAGCCTGAACGGGCCCCTTCCCGCCCCTGGATAACAAGCCGCCGCTTCTCATGCATAGGTTGTGCGCAGATTTTTAAGCGCGGATTCCTTATCGGTAAAGAAGTTATCTGGTCCGATGAGCTCGGTCAGGCCGCTGCGCTCGAACACCTGGCGCACCTGCTGCTTCAAGCTGCTGAAGGTGAGCTGCACCCCCCGGTCCTGAAGGCGCTTGGCCAGCTCCCGAATGGTTTCCTCACCGGTGGCGTCGATCTCGTTGATGCCGCTGCCGATAACCAGGATGGCGCGGGCATCCGGGTAATCCGCCAGGGCCTCGAGGAGCATGTCCTCGAAATAGGCCACATTGACGAAGGTCAGTGAACCGTCGAAGCGGACCGGCACGAAATGCTGACTGAGGGGCTCCAATTGGTGGGCTTCGATGCCCCCCAGGGTGCCATCGGGCTGGCGGGCGACGATCTCTGTGCGGGGCCGCATGGTGCGGACCAGGTACCAGAGGATGGTCAGAACCACGCCGAGCAGGATGCCGTTGGCAAGATCGGGCGCCATGTACAGGGTGGCCACGAAGGTCAGCAGGCCGATGACGGCAGACGGGCGCTCCACCTTCCAGGCCTGCACCAACGGCTTCACCCGGATGAGACCGAACACCGCGGTCATCACGATCACCGCCAGCACGGCCTGGGGCAGGTGGTAGAGATAGGGCGTGAGATACAGCAGGACCAGGACCACCCCAAGGGCGCTGATGATGGCAAACAGACCGGTGGTGGCCCCCGTTCGGGACGCCACCGCGGACCGCGAGAAGGAGCCGCTAACGGTGTAGGAGCCGAAGAAGCTCCCGGCGATATTGGCCAGGCCCTGGCCCACCAGCTCCTTGCTGGTGTCGATGCGCTCTCCCGTACGCGCGGCAATGGCCTTGGAGATGGAGGTGGCCTCCATGAAGCCGATCAGGGCCATGACGAAAGCCGCAGGGAGCAGAGCCGGGATCAGATCCCACTGCAGGGACGGCATGGACGGTGCAGGCAGCCCTTGCGGTATCTCTCCCACCACCGCGCCCCCGGCGGACAGGGTCACCTCCCCCGCCTCGACCCCGGCGAAGCGCCAGGAGCCACCCTCCGTACCGGAGCCAACCGTCCGGAACACCGTATCCCCACCAGCCTCTGACGGGCTCAGCTGGAACTCGTGCAGGCGGATGCGCAGGGCGTTGTTGGCGGATTTAAGCGCCGCCAGCTCGCGGTTGAGCCGGCTGACCTCCGCCTCCAGGGCGGAGCGGCTGGCCTGGCCCTCGGCCCCCACCATGCCCGTTTCCTTGCGGAGCTGACTGTTGAGCTGGGACAGGCGGTCGGTAAAGGCCTGTATCCGTTCTTCCTGCTGTGCATAGCGCTGTACCGCGGCCCCGAATTCGGGGGCCTCGACCCGCTCCAGGGCCACGGTGCGCTTCTGCTCAAACCCCCACCAGGCGCTCGCCACGGTGGCCAAGACCACCGCGGCCAGCACCCCGGGAAAGCTCGGCGACAGGCGGCGCCCGAAATGGATCACGGCCCACGCCCCCAGGGCGAAGGCCAGGGTGGCCCAGTGGGTTTCCGGGATCTGGGCAAAGACGTTCCAGAGATCCCGCAGGTAGAAGTCGGTGCGCGGGAAGGGCACACCCAGGATCTTGCTGAGCTGGGAAAGTCCGATGATCAATGCCGCAGCGTTGGTGAAGCCCACGATCACCGGGCTGGACAGGAAGTTTACGATCACCCCCATCCGGAACAGGCCCAGGGCGAGCCGCAGCACGCCCACCATCAGGGCCAGCATCACCGACAGCTCAATGAAGTGCGGGCTGCCCGGCGAGGCGAACGGGATCAACGCCGCCGCCGACATCAGCGACAGCATGGCCACCGGGCCGGTATGGAGCTGGCTGGAGGATCCCCACAGGGAGGCCACGATCACGGGCACGAAGGACGCGTACAGCCCGTAGACCACCGGCAGCCCGGCCAGCTGGGCATAGGCCATGCTCTGCGGAACCAGCACCAGGGCGACGGTGATGCCGGCGATCAGGTCCCCGCGAAGGCTGTCCCGGGTCATGGGGAACCAATTCAAAAAGGGCAGGATCCCTGCCAGACGATCTTTCATGGGTCCTCTCAGCGGCTTGGTCATCCATTGAAGTTCAGGTCATCGCACACAGCTCGCCCCCGGCGCGACCCGGCGGGGTAGCGGAAGGCTGCTCGGCGACCGGTAGGGGGTTTGGCTAGATGGCTGGGGCCTCTTCCCCCAGCGCCGGGGCGGGCTCCCAGCCACCCTCGGGCAGGTGCCGGCTCACCTCGCCGTCATCGGCGATCTGGAACAGGTGGAGCCACTCGTTGGTCACCAGGTCGTGGACGGTCCGATTGGCTGCGATGACCCGATCCATCTCCGCCTGCGGGGCCTCGATGAAGACGCTCAGGCGCAGCGGCTCGTGCACCCAGTCGGTACCGTCGTGCAGGGACTGCTTGGCCAGGCCGACCCGCAGGTCGCCGCCATTGCCTTCCAGGACGCCCAGGCGGCCGCCGACCACGTTGTGCAGGACCTTGCTTCCGGCACTCAGGTGCTCCGGATCCACGGTGGAGCCGTAGTACTGGAGGTTGATCCAGTTGGCCACCACCATGGGCGCGGTCATGATCAGGTTGAGCACCTCGAAGCCGTCGTCGCCCCGCCAGTCGTACTCGTGCAGGAAGGCCCGACCGTCGAGGGCCAGGTGCGCGGTGCGCCAGCGCGGCGCCGCAATGAAAGCGGCGTTGCCCGCCAATCCCCACTCGGGGCGAACCTGGGCCCAGTCGCCGCCGCGGCGGCGAACCGCCTTGAGCGCCTCCTCGGAGGAAGCCGGCGGCCGGTCCTGGAGCAGCCCCAGACGCTCGCTGCGGGCCAGGTCCCCCGCCTGCGCAAGCAGGCCGCGCAGGTGGTGCAGGTCCTCGGCCCGCTCCGCCGGCACCCGGCCAGTGTCCAGCAGGGTCACCTCGTCGGTGGTGGTGTCGTGCAGTGCCGGCACGAACCAGGTCTCGGCGGGGACCTGGATGTCCTGCTCGGAGGCCAGGGCGGCGCGGACCCCCTGGTCGTTAAGCAGGGCGCAAGCAATGCGCACGCTGGCCTCCCCCGTCTGGCCGGCGCAGGCCCCGCAGTCCAGGCCGGCACGGTGCGGGTTGTTGACGGTGGAGCTGCCGTGGCCGGTCAGCACCACCAAGCGCCCGAACCCTTCGGTCAGGCCCATGGCGTTAAGGATGAACGCCGCCACCCGGGGCCGGTCCGATTCCGGGATCCCGGCGGCCGGGCCCGCCGCGCCGTTGTCACCGGGGCAGGATTGGCCGTCCAGGTCGGGACCGAGGGTGGCGGCCTCGTCCCGGCTCAGGCCCTTGGCCTCGGGATCGGGCACCGGCCGGGTCAAACCCAGGTGGTCGGTAATCAGCTTGGGGGCATACATGAGGCCGGCCGATTCCACGAAGGAGAAGCAGGAGGCGCTGGAGAGCTTGAACTGCTTCCAGGCCTTGCCCAGGGCCACGGCCGCGCGCCGGCGGCTCAGCAGGCCGTCGGAGGCCTCCGGTCCCCCTCCCGCGGCCCCCTCGCACACCCGGTAGCTCGCCGGCAGAAGCACCGGCAGGTGGGCCCTGGGCCGTTCGGCGCCCAGGGGCTGGTACTCGGCCATGATCCCGAAGAAGCCGGCGAAGCCCTGCGTCTGTACCTCGCTGGTGACCGTTTCCAGCGAGCGGCGGAAGACCTCGGAGCGCACGTCGATGCAGAAAGCCGCCTGCGCCAACGGACGCTCCGGCATGGCCGCCTGGGCCGGGGACCGCGACGGGCTGGCGCGCAGCCCGGCCACCAGCCGGCGCTGATAGCCGATCTCCAGGGCCCGCTGCAGGATGCAATCCACCTCCAGCGCCCGGGCCTGGGCGGGCCGCAGCTTCCGGGGCAGGCAGTGCAGGGACTGCAGCCACAGGGAGGTGCGGGCGGGGCGGTCGCAGGTGTCCACCAGGATGAACTCCCAGGCCACGCGGACCGCCAGCAGGTCGACGAGGTCGTCGTTGCGGCCGCCCGCCAGCTCCGCCTCCCAGCGCAGGTGGCGCAGGTAACTGGCCCAGCCGCCCACCCGGGTCAGGGCCAGGTAGAGGAAGTCCTCGATGCGATCGGCCGGCACGCCGAAGCGCTCCAGGACGAAACGGATGGCGTCGCGCGGCGCCTCCGGCAGCTTCGCCAGAGAGGCCGCGGTGCGGATCTCCATCTCGCCCGGGGTGCGGTCGATACGGGTATAGCCTAGCCAGGCCTCGTACAGGGAGTCCCCGAAGCGGGGCATGGGCCACTGGGCCTGGCCGAGGTCGTAATAGGCCGCGCAAAAGGAGCTGATCTGCTGGATGACGTAGCGCGAGTAGCGCGGCCGGTAGCGCTCGTCCAGCAGGTCCGAGTACAGCATGAAGCGGGTCGCGGGCGGCGCCGGATTGGCGGCCGCCGCGCGCACGTCCGCCGGCTCCAGGTCGCTGCCCATCCGCTTGCCGGCCTCGGCGAGATCCGTGTCGGTGATGCGCCCGTTGTCCAGCTGCCGCGCCAGCCACCGCCGGTCCATGGTCAGGGGCCGACCCAGCACCCGCAGCTGGTACTCGGCGGCATCGTCGAACGGCCAATCCACGAAACCGAGGTACGGGTTGGTGGCCACCATGGCATCCAGCGGCCAGAACGGCGGAATGCGGTCGCACACCGCGTCCACCGCGCGGTCAAATTCCGTTTCGGTCCCCGTCGGGCGCCCCGCCTCTTGAATCGTCATGGATCACCCTCCGCTGCCATCACTGGCCTTCATTTCCGGAAACGGGCGGGCCACACCCGGTACACCAAGCGCTCCACCGGCTGGTCGGTGTACAGGCCGTTGTAGAAGTGGACGTACAGCCGCCGCAGCCAGGGCTGGCCGTCCCGGTGGATCAGCACGTTCTGGAAGAAGGACAGCCCCAGGAACGCCGCGGCCACCAGGATCAGCAGCAGGTACTGCCCGGTCGAGGCGGCCTCCGGGATGGGCCGCAAGGCCTCGGCGAAGGCGTGCGCAAACCCCTTGTGCAGGGCGAAATAGGCGCCGCTGACCATCACCGTCAGGCCGATCAGGCGCGCCAGGAAGCCGCCATCCACCTGGCCGCTGCCGGCCGGCAGCAGGAGCTGGGCGGAGGCCACAGTCAGGATGACGCCGAGGGCGATCAGCGCCGGCTCGTTGGCCGGAGTCACCCCCCATATGGCCGCCATGCCGAAGGCGATGACCGCCCCCCCGGCCACGGTCAAAAGCCAGGCACCGGCGCCCGGCTTGCCTTTGGCCGGAGCGGCCGGGGCCCGCAGCTGATCGACAATGCTTCCGGCCGAGAGGAAGGCATGCGCCTTGTACAGAGAGTGGGTAAGCAGGTGCAGCAGGCCCAGGACGAACAGACCGAGGCCCAGCTCCATCAGCATGAAGCCCAGCTGGCCGGCGGTGGACCAGGCCAGGGAGCTCTTGATGGCGGTCTGGGTCAGCATGGCCAGCGAGGCGATGACCGCCGTAACCAGGCCCACCAGCACCAGCAGGGTGAGCGCGGCGCCCTCGGCCAGCAGCAGCTCGTGGGTGCGTAGCACCAGGATGGCGCCGCTGTAGACGATGCCGGCGTGCAACATGGCCGAAACCGGGGTGGGCGCCTCCATCACCTGCAGCAGCCAGCCGTGGAAGGGGAACTGACCGCTCTTGAGCACCGCGTAGGCCACGATCAGCCAGGCCGAAAGCGTGGCCTGCCACGGCAGCTCGGAGGCAGCGCGCGCCTCGGCGGCGATGCCGTCGAAGGACAGGGTGCCCAGGCCGAAGGCGAGCAGCACCGAGGCCGACAGCAAGCAGGCGTCCGCCGTCCGGCTGAACAGCAGTTTCTTGTGGGCCACCATCTGGGCGCGGATGCGCTGGTGGTAGAAGGTCAGCAGCCGGTACAGGTAGGTGCTGGTTACCAGCATGGCGAGCATGAACAGCAGGATGTTGCCCGCCACCACGGCAAGCAGGAAGCCGCCGGCGGTCAGGGCCAACCAACGGAAAAACCGTCCCTGCTCGGCCTCACCGGCCAGATAACGGATGCTAAACCCTCCGGCAATGGCCACCAGCGTGGCCACGAGGGGCAGGATGACCAGGGTTACCCGGTCGGCCTGCACCACTCCGGTAAGGAGGCCGGGGGCACCACCTGGACTGGCGGCGGTACCAACCGCCGCCATCCAGAAAACCAGAACCAGCGCGGCGGACCCTTGCACCGCGCGTCCCATCCCCAGTGGGATGCGGTTGGCCACGCGGCTCGACACCAGCCCGACCAGGGCCATCTGCAATGGGGCCAGCAGGAGCCATAGCTCCGGGGCCTGCAACGCGCTGTAGGTCATTTCCGCAACCCCCGAAAGGTGCTACCGCAAGAGGTGAACCTCGATGCGTGGCTCCGAGAATTCCAGGCAGGGAGTCTAGGGCCGGCCGGGGGTATGCTGGCTAATCGATCCTTTGCATGCCTGGCATCGACGTTTTTCGATGCTGGTGATCAGTCCGGCCAAACCCGCGGAGCCACCTGATAGGCGTCCCGAGCCATCACGCGGTCGTGGACCTGGAAGGCGTCCGGGACGGGGATCCGGCGCATGGACTGGTAGGGATCTGCCTGCCCGGCCCGCTGCCCGGAGGTCCGTCCCCGAGCGCGGGAAGCGCCCTTCCCGCCGCCACCGGCGGCCTTGCGGGTCTCCTGGGGCGCCTCTCCGCTCTGGGCGGCCCCGCCCTTGGAGGCCCCGCCGGATCCGGATCCACCCCCCTTGCCGCCGCCTCCCTGCGGGGAGGCGCCGGCCGGCTTTTTCTTGTTGCTGTCCTGCTCGCTCATGGTTTGCAGCCCTCGCTACTGCGTGGTTGAACCCCAGGGGGCCACAGGCCTCCCGGTTCCGTGCCCTCGCCCGGAGCGCCGGGGCTCAGCCCTCGATGGCCAGCCGATCCCGGGCCAGCTGCTCCAGGCCGGCGGCGAAGGCCCGCTCGGCCTCGGTCAGCTCGCTCGTGTCCGAGGACGGGTGGATCTTCATCCGTACCGAATGCCGATCGAAGCTCATATCGGCGAAGAGTTCCCGCTCCTCGGAGAAATCGGCGGCCTCGTCGAGAAAGGCCCGCAGGGTCCCGTAGTCCGGGAAATCGAACCGGGCCTCCAGGCGGGGAGGCCGCTGGATTTCGCTCCAGTACTCGTTCATGGCTTCACCTCCTTGTTGTTCCCGAGCCCGCCCGCCGACCCCCGGCGGAATCGAACAGACCGTTCAGCCAGCCTTCCAGCTTGCGGGCGTGCTCCTGCTCCTCCCGGAGAAGCTCGCCAAAGAAGGCCCGCCCGTCCGCATCCCGGACACGGGCGCAATGGTTGTAGGCCTGCTCGTACAGCCCCACGATCTCCCCTTCGAGGCGCACATTGGCGCGGAGGAGCTCCGCCAGGTCCCGCCCGGCGGCCACAGGACGCAGGAAGGAGGCATTGGGGGCGAGACCGAGCGCGAGCATCCTCGCCACGATGCGGTCCACATGCCCCATCTCCTCCTGGGCCTCCTGGCGCAGCGTGGAGGCGGCCTGGGCCAGCCCCCAGCCCTCCGAGAGGCGGGCGTGGGTCATGTACTGCTGCACGGCCGAGAGTTCGAAGCTCAAGGCGCGGCCCAGGAAGCCCGGAACGCGGGGATCGCTGTTGGTCATGGCTGGTTCCGTCCCATGGTTTCCCTACGCCGACTTGCCTTCCGGCAAGACCAATCCGGGGATCCGATGCGGGCTTAGGACGCCTCCAGGGCCTTGGCGCCCTGGCCCAGCACCGGCTCCACCTCGCGGTGCGGACGGGCGATGATGTGCGCCGCCACCAGGCCGTCGCCGACCCGCTCGCAGGCGTCCGCGCCGGCGCGCACCGCCGCGTTCACCGCGCCCGTCTCGCCGCGCACCAGCACGCTGACGTAGCCGCCGCCGACGAACTCGCGGCCGATCAGCCGAACCTCCGAGGCCTTGGTCATGGCGTCGGCCGCCTCGATGGCGGGGACCAGGCCACGGGTCTCGATCATGCCCAGGGCAATGCCGTATTGTTCGCTAGCCATCTCTTTCCACTCCCGTTGGTTCGGGCGCCTTCGGGCACCCGCTGCAAGTCATACTCCCTGCCCCTGAACCACCGCCCCCCGTTTGGGAGACGCCGGGTGCACCGGCGCCCCCGCTGGGGACAGCAGCCCGTGGCAAGCGCCTGGGGGCGCGTTCAGCTTTCCTCCAGGGCCTTGCCGCCGCCGGCGGGCAGCACCGGCTCCACCTCGCGGTGCGGACGGGCGATGATGTGCGCCGCCACCAGGCCGTCGCCGACCCGCTCGCAGGCGTCCGCGCCGGCGCGCACCGCCGCGTTCACCGCGCCCGTCTCGCCGCGCACCAGCACGCTGACGTAGCCGCCGCCGACGAACTCGCGGCCGATCAGACGGACCTCCGAGGCCTTGGTCATGGCGTCGGCCGCTTCGATGGCCGGCACCAGACCGCGGGTCTCGATCATGCCCAACGCAATACCGTAGGTTTCGCTCGCCATCGCTCTTCTCTCCTGTGGCTTTGGTGAAGATCCCGTCCCGATACCCTCGCCGAACGCCGAGTGTCAGCCGACCTTTTGCTTGGGAGCGCCGGAGGTGTCGGCCTGCTCGGTGTCCCAGTAGTCGATGATCCCGCCGATGGTCAGGTCGGTAAGGACGCTGAAATCCCCCGCGGCATACCGGGCCGCGGAACCTTCTACGACAAAGACCCAGTTGCCGGGGCGGGCCCCGACCGGGTCCACGGCGACCATGCGCTTGCCTCGCGCGTTGGCCAGCACCCGCAGACTGGTCTTCTGAAGACCATCGATGCGGCGGGTGCAAACCAGGGAGGACTCCACCCGAAGGATGTCCATCAGGCGCCCTCTTCCCAGTAATCGATGATCCCGACGATGGTCAGGTCGCTCGGGTACTCCTTGCTCCCGGCGGCCTCCCGCGCGGCCGAGCTGCCCACGCAGATGACCCAGTCGCCGGGGGTGCAGCCGATGGCGTCCACCGCCACCAGCTGGGAGCCGCCGTCCCGGACCACCTGCAGGTGGCGGTGCTCGAGGCCGGCGATGCGGTGGGTGGCCACCAGCGGCTTCTCCACCTGGCAGATCTTCATCAGTGCGTCTCCCCCGTGGGCTCCAGCGAGGAGCCGATCACCTCAAGCGTTCCGTTTCTGGCGCAGTCACGGACGGCCAGCAGGGTGTGCAGCAGGCCCTGCTCCGCCAGGCGCGGGAAGCGACCGCGCAGGGCCTCCGCCACCCGGCGGGTGCGGGCCTCCGCCCGTTCCCGCGCCCCCGGCACCTGGCCGTGGTAGTCGAAGCGCAGCACCACCGGCACCGGCAGACCCCGCTCGACATTCAGCCCGGAGAAGATCTTGACGCCCACATCCAGGTCGGGCGCGCCCTCCTCCACCGTCTGCAGGTAGGCGAAATAGGTGAGGTTGCGCAGCTGCACCTCCTCGAACCCCATGCCCACGCCCATGAAGCGCTCGTTGTGGCCGATGTCGCCGTAGCGCCCGCCGTGGTTGGCCCGGACGTAGGCGATCTGGGCGAAATTGTTCTCCAGCAGGCCGGCGACGAAGCGCTGCATGCCCGGCTCGCTGCCGCCGGCCACCGCCGCCACCTCCTCGCCGACGCGCTCCCGCACCGCCTCGGCGCCCAGCCCCTGGGTCCGGTCGAACAGGGCCTCGCTCTCCACGTACCGCGCCGGGTCGGGCTCCCCCTCGGCGTCGGGGGGATGCACCCGGATGGCGTCCGTGTCCGTGTCCAGCCCCACCAGCAGGAGGTCGATGGAGGCGCCGCAGCAGAAGCTGTTCTCGATGGCCTCCTGGAAGTCCCGCAGCCGGTCCCGGGCGGCGGCCGCCGCCACCGCCGTGTCCGAGCCGTGGGCGGCGCACCCCTGGGTGGCGGGCTCGCCCGAGCTGAAGTGGTACACGGCGATCTTCAGATAACGGGTGGGCGCGTCGGCCGTGTTGGGCGCCCCTTCCCGGTACCGGCTCAGCTCGGTCTCCACCCAGCGCCGCAGGCTCGTCTCCACGTCGAAGTTGGCCCCCGCGAAGGACTTGCGCCGCACGAGGCCGTGGGGCAGGCGCAGCACGTACCGGATTACATGGGCCAGCCGGCCGTCCGAGCAGGGCGACACGTCCACCGTGTGAAAGCCACACTCCTGCAGCCAGGCCTGGAAGCGGTCCGCCTCCGCCGGGTCCGGCGCCAGCGGCTGGTGCCGGTAGAAGTCATCGGCGTAGGCCCGGTAGGTCTCGAACACGCACCAGGCGTACAGGTGGCGGATGTCCAGCTGCTGGATCCAGGCGTTGTCGAGGATCCGCCGCGGCAGCTCGAAGCCGAGCTCGGCGCGGGCCATGGCCTGGGCCCGGTCGGTGAAATCCGCCTCGTGCTGCAAGGCCGACAGCCGCCGCAGGAAGGGCTCGATGCGGTCGAAGGCCTCTTTCACCTGGGCCTCGTGGGCCAGCAGCCGCTCGTTGTCCCCCGCCGGCACCAGGGCGTGTCCGGCGACCCGGGCGCCGACCCGGGCTCGGCGGTCCGGGGCGGCCCGGGGCTCGCCCCGTTCCGGCCGCAGCTCCATGGGGCGGCCGTAGCCCGCGTCGGGGCGGCGGGTGGAGGACCGGTTGTGGCGGTTTCGGCCTGTGGGCATCACCCGTTCCCTCGCCTAACCCCGGGCACCGCCCGAGTAGGTCACCCCGGCGCCCTTCTCCGTGTTTCCGGCACCGCCGGTAACCGGGCTCTCGGGCAGGGGCACGTCCTCGTTGCGCTTCTGGGCCCAGTCCATGGGCATGGCGGTACCGGCCTGGCCGCGCCGGCTGGGGTTGCGGCGGGCCGCCGTGCCCTCGGTGCCGGTCACCCGCTCGCCGCGGTCCCAGTCGTCGCCGGTGATGGCGGGACCCACGTCCATGCCCTCGCCGGTCACGCGGCCCTCCTCACGGGCCGCCGGGCCCTGCGGGGGCTGCGGCTGGGCGTACCGTTGGCTGGCGGGCTGCACGGCGCCGCCCGACCCGCCGTGGCGGAAGCCCTCGGTACCCGTCACCTTGCCTTCGGCCATGCTGAAGGCGCCCGTGATCTGGCCCTGCTCGTAGCTCGTCCCCGTCACTCGCGAAGACTGCGGCTCCGCGTCGGCGGCATGGGCCGGCGGCTGGACACTGAAATCCGTCCAGGGCGCATCCAGTGGCTGCGGGTAGTCCGGGCTGTGGGGCTCGGCCGCCTGCACCGGGCAGGCCTCGGCGTACTGGTCCCCGCCCACATACGGCGTTCCGGTCGGGGTCTGGCAGGCGCCGTCCTCCGCGCCGGTGAGCTTGCCGTTAAGCCCCGGCTGATCCCCGGTCGCGCTCGGCCCCGGGGTGCCGCCGCCCTGGGCCTGGCGCGCCGCGGCCATCTGCGTCTCCCGGGGATCGCAGTAGCTGCGGTACTGCTCGGCACCGGCGTAGGGGGTCCCGGTCACGGCCTGGCAGGTACCCGGCTCGTCCCCGGTCACGCGGGCGTTGCGGCCGGTCATGGTGCCGGACACCTGGTGGCCGCCCAGGGTGCCCGACACCCCGACCTTCTCCTCGCTCGGGCGACCGGGCTCGGTGCCGCAGAAATCGCGGTACTGCTCGCGGCCGATGTAATCGTCCCCGGTGACGTTGCGGCAGGAGCCGGGCTCGTCGCCGGTGACCCGCTCGCTGCGCCCCACCTGGCTGCCGGTGATGCCGCCACCGCCCAGGTTCTGGCTGCTGCCGACCTTGTCCGGGGCGTCATCCCGACCGCGCTGCATGTACTGGGTGCCGGTAACGGCCCGATCCGCGCCGGGCTCGCCGCCCGTGACCCGTGCGGACTGCCCGGGGAGGTCCCCGGTAACCCCCAGGCCATGGTCGGTTTGCGCATGGGACATCACCGACGGCGCGGGGGCCGGCTGGGTGTTGCAGTAACTTTGGTACTGCTCGGGCGAGAGGTACTCGGTGCCCGTCACCTGCTTGCAGGTCCCCGGCTCGTTGCCGGTCACCCGCTCGCCCCGGCCCACCTCGTTGCCGGTGATCTGGCGACCGTGGCCAGTCTGGCTGACGCCGACCTTGGCCACCGAAGGCTGGGGGCCGGTGTGGCAGAACTCCCGGAAGATGTCCGCGCCGAGGTACTCGGTACCGGTGACGGCGCGGCAGCTGCCGGGCTCCTCGCCGGTCAGGTGCTCCGACCAGCCGGTCTGGGTGCCGGTCACGGACTGGCCGTGGCTGGTCTCGCTGGCCCCCACCTTCCAGGAGGCATCCTCCGCCCCGCCGGTCCGGGCGGAGGCGGATTTGCGGACCTTGGCGCAGGGACGGCTGGACCCGGGCTTCTCGCCGGCCCCGCCCTGCTTGGCGCGCTTTTCGCGCACCTTGCGCGCCACCTCGCGGCCGGACATCTCCGGGTTGGCCTTCCGGGCGGCCTGGGCCGGGGACAGGGCGCCCTGCGTCTGCGCGGCCTTGCCGCGTTCCGCCTGCGCCTTGCGCTTGGCCTTGGCCATGGTGCGGGCGGCCGACTCCTGGGCCTGGGCCGCCGGCCGCCGGCTCCGACCGCGGGAGCGGCTTCCGCCCCGGCCCCCGGAGCGGGATTCGCGCTCCTTGCCGATCGCCCCGGCAGGGGCCTGCTCGCCGTCGGCCTCCGCTTCCCGCTTGCAGCCGCAGCCGCAGTCTTCCTTGCCGGCGCCGCCCTCGGGCGCCCCCCCGCTCTCAGAGGTCCCGCCCGCAGCGGATCCGATGCGGGTGCGGTCCTGCTCCTTCAAAGCGGCCTTGCCGCCCTCGGCCATGGCCCGCCGCCGCGCCTTGGCCGCCTCCTTGCCACTGGTGCCGGAGGCCCCGCCCGTGGCGGCACCACCGCCGCTGGCGGAACGCGCCCCGGCGGTCGACGGATTGCCGGCGGCGGCCCCGCTCGCGGTGCGTCCCGCGGGCTGCCCCAGGTCCGCCTTGCCCCGGTTGGCCTGGGCCCGGCGGCGGGCGCGGGCGGCCTCGCGCCCGCTCCGGCTGGTTTGCTTTTCAGGGTCGGCCATGGTTCACCCCTGCCTTCGAGTGGATTGCGCTAGCTGGGCGGCCTTTCAGCCGCGGGCCTCGTAGACCACGAAGAACGTGCCGAGGCTCTGGGTGTAGTCGTCGAACGCGACAAGGCGCACATGGTGGTCCGGATAGGCCCGGTGGCAGGCCTCGAGCTCCTCCACCACCTCGTCGAGGCTCTGCACCCCGAACAGGGGCAGCTTCCACAGGGTCCAGTAGCGATCGAAGGCCTCGCTGGGATGCTCGTGCTCGATGGCCGGGGTCCAGCCCTGTTCCAGGGCGTACGCGATCTGATCGTAGACCTGCTCCTGGGAAAAGGAGCCCAGGAAGCCGAAGGTCTCCATGGTCTGCTTGGTGCGGTAGTCCCGCATCTCGTCCGAAATCGCCATGACGAATTCCTCTCGTTGCTACGGGGGGTTCGGGTCGAGCCGGCGGTGGGCCTAGTTGGTGTCCAGCTTGTCCACCGTCTCGTAGTCGAACTTGATCTCCTCCCAGGTCTCCATGGCCGCGGCCAGCTCGGGGCTGTTGCGGGCGGCCTCGGTCATGATCTCGCGGGCCTCCTTCTCCACGTCGCGGCCCTGGTTGCGGGCCTCGACGCAGGCATCCACCGCCGCGCGGTTGGCCGCGGCGCCGGCCGCGTTGCCCCAGGGGTGGCCGAGGGTGCCGCCGCCGAACTGCAGCACGGAGTCATCGCCGAAGATGGTCACCAGGGACGGGATGTGCCACACGTGGATGCCGCCGGAGGCCACGGCCATGGCGCCGGGCATGGAGCCCCAGTCCTGGTCGAAGAACACGCCGCGGGAGCGGTCCTCGGGCACGAAGGATTCGCGCAGCTGGTCCACGAAGCCGAGGGTGGAGGCGCGGTCGCCCTCGAGCTTGCCCACCACGGTGCCGGTGTGCAGGTGGTCGCCGCCGGACAGGCGCAGGCACTTAACGAGCACACGGAAGTGGATGCCGTGCTTGGGGCTGCGGTCGATCACGGCGTGCATGGCGCGGTGGATGTGCAGGAGCATGCCGTTTTTGCGGCACCACTTGGCCAGACCGGTGTTCGCGCAGAAGCCGCCGGTCAGGAAGTCGTGCATGACGATGGGCATGCCCAGCTCTTTGGCGAACTCGGCCCGCTCGATCATCTGGTCCGGGTCGGGGGCGGTCACGTTGAGGTAGTGGCCCTTGCGCTCGCCGGTCTTGGCCTGGGCCTTGTGCACCGCCTCGGCGACGAACTCGAAACGATCCTGCCAGCGCATGAAGGGCTGGCTGTTGACGTTCTCGTCGTCCTTGGTGAAGTCCAGGCCGCCGCGGAGCGCCTCGTAGCAGACCCGACCGTAGTTCTTGGCGGACAAGCCGAGCTTGGGCTTGAGGGTGCCGCCGAGCATCGGCCGGCCGTACTTGTTGATCTTGTCGCGCTCGACCTGAATGCCGAACGGAGGGCCCATGCAGGTCTTGATGTAGGCGATGGGGAAGCGCAGGTCTTCCAGGCGCAGGGCCTGAATGGCCTTGAAGCCGAACACGTTGCCCACCAGCGAGGTGAGCACGTTCACCACCGAGCCCTCCTCGAACAGGTCGATGGGGTAGGCGATGAAGGCGTAGAAGGCCTCGTCGTCGCCGGGGACGTCCTCGATGCGGTAGGCGCGGCCCTTGTAGTACCCGATGTCGGTCAGCAGGTCCGACCACACCGTGGTCCAGGTACCCGTGGAGGACTCGGCCGCAACCGCCGCTGCAGCCTCTTCCCGCGGCACACCCTGCTGGGGGGTGACCTTGAAGCAGGCCAGCAGGTCGGTGTCTAGCGGGACGTAATCCGGGGTCCAGTACATCTGGGCGTAGTCCTTGACCCCAGCGTCGTAGGTTTTGCTTGCCATCGGAATACTCCTCGCTTGCCACGGTTTGGTTGCCGGACGAGGAAGCTAGCCGATCGGCCGAAATAGATTCCAATCGATTGCGTCGATGAAACGCATAGAGGGGTCAAAAATTTCCCGCAGCCACGGGAGATGCGGGCTGGCGGGCATCCAGCGGGATAGGGGGGAGGAGGACCGCGTTAAGGGCGGCAGTAACGGGGCGGGACAAGAACGGGCCGCCCCGATGGGACGGCCCGGCTAAGTGCGGGCCTACCGGCCCCCTTCCAGGTCGGGCTTCCGGGGAGCTGTATCGGGGGAGGCGTGGGGCAGAGAGCTCAGGAGGTCCTCCATTTGCCTGGCCACCCGCGCACCGTCTTCCACCATGAAATCCAGGAAGGATTCGGCGATCACCGACAGCTTCTTGCCCCGGGGATAGACCGCGTACCAATAGCGATCCAGGGGGAAGCCCTCCACATCCAGGACGGTCACCGGGCCCTCGGTCCCCTCCAGGCTCAGGCTGTGCAAGGACAGGACGGAGAGTCCCAGGCCACTGGCCACGGCGTGCTTGATGGCCTCGTTGCTGCTCAGTTCCATGATGACATTCGGTCGCAGTCCGGCGGACTCGAACAGCCGCTGGGTCACCTCCCGGATCCCGGACCCCGGCTCCCGGGCGATGAAGGGCTCCTCGGCCAAGCGCTCAAGGGGAATGGCCTGCTCCCCGTCCAGGGCGTGGCCGTGGGGAGCCATGACCACCAGCGGATTCGGCGCGATGGGCACGGCCTCCACTTCCAGCCCTTCCAGGGGCTTCTGCCCCATGATGTAGAGGTCGTCCTCGTTGATGGCCAGGCGCTCCAGCACCCGCTCCCGGTTGGAGACCTTCAGGGAGACGTCGATGCCGGGATACCGCTGCTTGAAGTGGCCCAGCACGTGTGGGGCAAAGTACTTGGCGGTGGTCACCACCGCCACCTTCAGGGTGCCCCGCTTCAGCCCCTCCATATCCGCCACCCGCATCTCCAGCCGCTCCAGGCTGCCGAACACCTCGATGCAGGTCTCGTAGAGCTCCCTCCCCGCCTCGGTCAGGTGGACCTGGCGGCCGACCTGCTCGAACAGCGCCATACCCACCGCATCCGCCAGCTTCTTCACCTGCATGGAGGCGGTGGGCTGCGTCAAATACAGCTCCTCGGCGGCTCGGGTCACGCTCTGGTTGCGGGCAAGCGCCTCGAAGATCTTGAGCTGGCGCAGGGTTACCCGGCGGGCTAGGTCCTTTCCGACTGATTGCATCGATATTTACCTATGCCATCTATCGACAGAACGAATTTTATTTATGCCTCGGGCGAGCCAAAATACTTGACCATATCGACCGGGATTGCAAGCCCTCACTTTCCCCGGCGCGGCGACCGGCTCCGGAACGTGGATACTGGCCAACATCCCCCTGGATAGACACGGCCAGCCCAGCAAGGAGATGGCTGACCATGGCCCTTACGGACATAAACGACATGCGCACCCATGCGTACCGGCACGGATACGCCCTGGGCGCATTCGCCATACCGGACCTCGAGTCCTTGGTTGGTGTGATCGCGGCCGCGGAGGCCTACCGGGCCCCCGTGCTACTGGTCCCCGAGGCGGCGGACGAACACCGACGGAAGCTGCTCTTACCAGCCGTGGAAGCGGCCGCCCGCGATGCCCAGGTGCCGGTAGGCATCCAGGCCGCGGTGGCCGGCGACAGGGAGGCTGCATCCAGCGCGATCCGCCTCGGATGCAATGGGCTACGGGTGCGGGAAACGGGAGGAAGCTTTCCCCAGAGCGTCCAGCAAGCCCAGGAGATAGCCGCGCTCGCCCACGCTTGCGGTCTCTCCGTGGAGGCCGAGCCAGGGACCAACGTGGTCACCACTCCCGCCGAGGCCAAGAGGTTTGTCGAGGGCAGCGGGGTTGAGGGATTGTGGCTGGACCTGGGCGTGCGGGATTCCGAGCGCTCCGGCAAGGGGCGGCCCGATTACGACCGCGTCAAGCGAATCCACAAGGAGTTGAACGCACCCCTGGGGATCGATGCGGGGAACGGCCTCTCCGAAGACCAGTACCTTCGGTTGATCCGGCACGGCGTGGCCGTTTTCGAGTTTCGAGCCCCAACCAAGGATGAAGACCCGGTGGCCGAATCCGTGTCCGCCCAGGCGGAACAAGCCCTCCGCATTTGGGGAGCCGCCGGACGGGCCGCCGAGGTGCGGGCACAGTGCGCTCCCTGGGAGGCCGCCGAGCAGATCCTTCTGTGCAATTTCCCGGGGGCGTCTGAAAACGAAATGGATGAGAGGCTCAGCCAAGGCGAGCTAACCCTGGCCGGGATTCCCGGGGTTCGGGACGTGGTTGGGGGCAAGGCGGCGGAGGAGGCTCCCTACCGCTATGCCTGGCGCGTGCGTTTGTGCCACCCCAAAGCCCTAAGCCACTTTCAGCAGCACCCCGAGCGGCACGCTTTCACCCATGGGGGTACCCATTCCTCCGCGGAGGACTGCATCTGGATCCATTACCGGTGCGGCGGCAGGGACGGTGGCACACAACGGGATCCGCAGGAACGGCCTTTCGCCGAGGGATCGTCCACAGCCGATCTCGAGCATGTGGCGGCGCGCACCCCGAGAAAGCTGGCGTGATGGCGACCTTTCTGCAGCTAGTTGTGTCCCCACGGTTGTCCCCGGCTCGGTAGCGCAGCCATGAGCCTGCTTGTGGTCGCCCATACGGATAATCCCCTGGCCCGGATTTTTCAGGTTGCGAGTCTGTTTTTAACGTACCGCCAGCGCCAATCCCAATCGGGGCAGCCGGATGCCCCCCTCCTCGGGCTATGGCTGGACCCCTCGCCATTGGATACCGTTACTTCGCTTAGTGAGATGGGGAACGGGGATCCGGTTCGAGGCCCTTGGGTGCAGGAAAGTTTTGGCTACGAGGGAGACTGGTACGTCTGCCGGCTAGCTGCCAATCTGGGCCCCCAAGGGGATGAACAAACCCTGGAAAGCCTGCTCAACCTGCTTCTGGAGAAGCGCGGGGCGGGGGGAGATCCCAAGCGGGCTTTCGCGCCATGTTTTTCTTCCGCCACTCCCGACCAGCACATCCTTGATGTTTTAAAGCACTTCTCCCGCCGATACCCGGACGTCCTCACCATGGCCGTCACCCAGGACCCGGCGGATAAGCGCCTGATACCCCAGCCTTACCTGCGCGCCAACCCCACATAGCCGCGCAGGCGCAAACCCGCTTTTCCGGTGCAGCCGGTGGCGGCCCGACGCGCGGTGCAATCTTCCCATCGGTGCCTGCTTGGTCCGGAGAAGGGCGGCTTTTCCGGGCCAGGGAGGTTCGCGGGGAAGCGAGCTGGACCGAGTCTGGTTCGCTCCGACAAAAAATGGGGCGCCCCACTCGAACGCCGGGATCCGAAGGAGCTACCGCAACGCCGGAAGAATAGCCTTTTTGCAATACACTCCATTCGATTTATCGATTGTTCTCTAATCCCCCCCTCTTCGTAGACTTGCCCCGACGCCCTCGCTGGCCGCATCCGAATCCTTAACCCAACGGGGGGGCGGCAGGCGAGCCAACAAGACGATCCGGCATGGCTGAAATTTGCCTCCAGTCGCCTGGAGGGCCAATGCCGCACACCGGGGGCTGGTCCGGAACCATGGAAGCGCTCATTACCGCAGCCGCGGCCCTGCCGCTCCTCTCAGCCGGACTGATCCAAGTGCTTTCCGCACGCCTGGGCCGAGGCGGTGCACGATTGAGCACCGCGTTCGTTGTAGCCACCTTCGGGCTGGCCGCCGTTGCCCTCGGCCTCGCTTGGAGCGGCATGGAAGCCAAGCAGGTCACCCTGGGCAGCGCCTGGGGCACGCTGCTGTTCGATCCCCTGAGCACCCTGATGGCCGTGGTGATCGCCGGGATCAGCCTCATCGTCCATGTCTATTCCCTGCGCTACATGGCCGACGAAGCGGGCTATATCCGCTTTTTCGTGCTGCTGGATCTGATGACCGCGGCGCTGATCGTCATGGTCGCCGCCGGCGATCTGGTAACCCTCCTGGTGGCCTGGCACCTGGTGGGCGTGCTGCTCTACTTCCTGCTCGGCCACGACACCCGCAGCCCCTCCGCTTCCCGCTACGCCTTCTGGACCCTGATCACCTACCGCATCGGCGACCTGCCGCTGGTGCTGGCGGCGGCCCTGCTGTACCAGGCGTACGGCACCTGGTCGCTGCCGGAGATCTTCGCGGCCATGGCAGCCGATCCGGGCGTGCATACCTACCTGGGTCTGCCGCTTCCGGAGGTGGTGGGCTGGCTGGTGGCGCTGGCGGCCTTCGCGCGCTCGGCGCAGTTCCTGCTGCACACCTGGCTGCCCTACACCATGGACGGGCCCACCCCCGTCTCGGCCCTGATGCACGCGGGCATCGTCAACGCCGGCGGGTTCCTCATTAACCGCTTCGCCCCCGTGTTCGTGCACACCGACGGCGTGCTGCACATGGTCTTCATCGTCGGTCTGGTCACCGCGGTGATCGGCTCGGCACTGATGCTCACGCAGAACGACATCAAGAAGTCGCTGGGCTATTCGACCATGGGCCAGATGGGCTTCATGATCATGGAGACCGGCATCGGCGCCTTCTCCCTGGCCATCTTCCATCTCATCGCCCACGGCCTGTTCAAGGGCACCCTGTTCCTCGGCGCGGGCGGGGTCATCCATGCCGCGCGCCAGGAAAACGGCGCGCCCAAGGACGAGCTCTATTCGTTCGTCGTGGAGCGGCGCCCGGCCCGGACCCGCCTGCCCTGGCTGCTGATGGCGGCCATCACGCTGGCCGTTCCCATTGCCATCCTGGTGGTGGCCCATTGGCTGGTCGCCCACGACTACTTCCAGAAACAGGGCGCCATCGTGCTCCTGTTCTTCGGCTGGGTGACCGGAGCGCAGCTGCTGTTCGCCACCTACCGGATGGGGGCCCAGAACCTGTGGCGGCTGGTCACCCTGAGCATCTTCTCCTTCGCGGTGGTGGTGGTCGGCTACTCCCTGATCAGTCACGCCTTCGACCTGTTCCTGTATCCGGACGAGGCATTCCGGGCGCAGATCTACACCGCCGCGGAGATCGACCTGTTCTGGTTCGACCTACTCGTCGGGCTCATCACCGCCTTGATCGTGCTGGGCTGGCTGCTCACCTACTACGCGGAGAACAACGGCCACCACCGGCGTTCCCACGCGACCCGGGCCTGGATGAGCTTCTACGCCCTGGTCTCCCGGGAGTTCTACCTGCCCGATCTCTATACCCGCCTCACGCGCACCCTCCTGGCGGCAGCGGGCCGGCTCAACGTCTGGATGAGGTGGGTCTGACATGTCCCTGGCAACCTATCTTCTGGCCGCGGTTTTCCTGCCCCTGTTTCCGTTCAGCGCGGCCTTCAACGCCCTGTACGCATGGGTGGGCCACTCCGCCTTGCGCGCCGTTCTCCTGCTGATCTGGCCCCAGATCGGGCTGGCCCTCATGCCAGCGGCGGCCGGGCCGCCCCCGGACTGGCTGCTGCCCCTGGCACTGGCGACCTCCGCGCTCTACGCCTTCCGCGCCCTCGCCCTGCGCGAGCTGGGCCAGTGGACCGCCTTCCTCGCCACCTCCCTCTGGGCCCTGCTCTGGCTGACCGGTGCCAGCGAGCTGTTCGCCGGCTCCGCCCATCTGCACGCCCTGGGGATAAGCGCACCCCTGGCGCTGCTGGCACTGCTCACGGGCGGGCTGGAGGGGCGCTTCGGCGCCGCCTATACGGGCCTGTACCCGGGACTGGCCCAGACCCTGCCGCGGTTTTCCGGGGTGCTGGTGGGGACGGTGCTGGCCAGCGTGGCGCTGCCGCTGTTTCCGGCGTTTTTCACCATGCTGGCGCTGCTGCTGACCAGTGTCCCCAGCACGCCCGCAGCGAGCCTCGCCCTGCTCGGCATCTGGCTGCTCTGGACCTGGGCCGGGGCGCGCATGGTCCAGGGCCTGGTGGTCGGCCCAGCCGAGCCGGACACCCCCGACTATCAAGTCGCTGACCTGGGCCCCGGCTCCGCTTGGGCGTATGCCGCCGCCCTGATGGCACTCACCATCGGCGGCCTGTTCCTGTCAGGAGACCTGCCATGAGTCTCTCGCTGGGCGAAGAGCTAAAGATTCGAACCACGGTCTATGTGGCCGGGGAGCCCATCCCCTTCTTCTGGCCCATGCGCTCCTTTATCCACCACAACCCCCTGCACGGACTGGAGCACCTGCCCTTCCCCGAGGCCGTGGAAAAGGGCGAGGAGCTGTTCCATGCCCGGGGGTACCTGCCCAGGTGCCAATATCAGCGCTATCTCACCGCAGGGCAGGTGGACCGCGAACGGCTCGCCGCCGAGGCGAAGGCCTTCGCCGCCGAACGCGACCCCATTCCGGGGATCGACCTGCCGCGCTGGCTAATGGCTCTGCTCACGGAGGTCGAGCAGCCCGTGGCGCGAACGCGGACGCTGGCCGGGCCGGAAGATGTAAAGGCCACCCTGAACGGCAGCGCCCCAACGGCAGACGCCGGGCCCGTGACGGCGGCCATCACCGACGGGCTGCGCGCGGCCTTGCTCGGCGAACGGCCGGTCTACGAGGCGGTGGACGCCCTCTACGGCACGGAGATCGGAGCGGAGCTGGACGAGCTGGTCATCAAGAGCTGCCTCGATTTCTTCGACGAGGGCCAGTCCGTCTGGGGCATGCCCGGGCGCGAGCAGGGCTTTTTCGCGGCCTGGCGCCAGCTCGCCGTCCGCAACGGCCGGTTTTCCCTGCGTGGTCTGCACGTCGAGCGCATCCTGGCGCAGGCCGATGGGCCGGAAGAGGTGATCGCCCAGGTGATGCGCACGCTGGAGGTGCCCGAGTCGCGGTGGATGGGCTATTTCACCCGCGAGCTCGTCCGGCTGCACGGCTGGGCCGGCTTCATCCGCTGGCGTTCCCATGCCCGGCATTATCACTGGAACCAGCGCTATCCCGGCGACCTGGTGGACCTGCTCGCGGTGCGCCTGACCCTCGCCCTGGCCCTGCTAAGCGAGCGCAAGCACAGGGACCTGGCAACCACCGCCGGCGCCATCGAGCAGGCCATCGAGAATCGGCCCCGGGAGACCTATCTGCGCCATGAGCTGCACAGCGGGGCCATCCTGCCGGCGCAGGCGGCGGGGGTGGAGAAAGCCCTGGCCCGCGGCAAGCCGGACCGGATCGAGCGGATCTATGCCGACTACGTCCGGGCCAAGCGCGACCAGGAAGCGCACCGCCAGGCCGAGCGGCTGCAGGCACTGGCGACCCGGGCGGGAGAGGCGCCCGCACTCGATCAACTCTCCGGGGAGGCGCTGGAACGGCTGCTGGACACCCTGCATGCCTTCGAGCGCCACGAAGGCATGCTCTGGCTGCGCGCCATGGAGGCGCAGGCCACGGACCGGCTGCTTCGGGACCTCAACCCGACGCCGCCGGCGCCGAGGGAGAAACGCCCCTTTGCCCAGGCGCTGTTCTGCATCGACACCCGCTCGGAACGGATCCGGCGGCACCTGGAGGCCGCGGGGGATTATCAGACCTATGGCATCGCGGGCTTTTTCGGCGTGCCGATCAGCTTCATGGAGCTCGGCAAGGGCAGCGAAACCCCGTTGTGCCCGGTGCTGCTCACGCCCAAAAACCTGGTGCCGGAAATGCCCGTTTCGGCCCCACAGGACCCAGCCGCGGTCACCGCCCTCGAGAAGGCCCTGCACGAGCTCAAGGAATCCATCGTCAGCCCCTTCGTCACCGTGGAGGCCATCGGCCTGTTGTTCGGCCTGGACATGGTCGGCAAGACGCTGATTCCCCGGCAGTACAACCGCTGGCGCCAGCACCTGCACGAGGACAAGCCGCCCGCCCGCATGCTGCTGGACAAGCTGAGCCGCGAGCAGGCCGACTCCATCGTGCGCACGGTCCAGCGGGCCGTGATCATCCAGGCGGTGGGCCAGGAATTCGGCCTGCAGACGGAGCGCATCACGGACGCCATGGTGCGTGAGCTGCGCGAGGCCGCCATGGGCAAGCAGCACCGGGCGCCCGAGCTCGCCCAATCGCTCGGCCTGGATGCCCAAGGGGAACAGGCCTTTATCAAGCGCCTGCGTGAGGTCTACCGCATCGACCCCGCCTTCGCCCGGCTGCAGATGGAGCGGCTGGGGCGTATCGGCTTCAGCCTCGACGAGCAGGTCGGTTTCGTCGGCAATGCCCTACGCGCCATCGGCCTGACCGAAGGATTCTCCCGTTTCATCCTGCTGGTGGGCCACGGCAGCACCTCCGAGAACAATCCCTACGAGTCGGCGCTCGACTGCGGCGCCTGCGGCGGCAACCACGGGCTGGTGAACGCCCGCGTTCTGGCGCAGATGGCCAACAAGCCCGAGGTCCGGGATGCACTTCGGGAACAGGGCATCGACATCCCCGACGACGCCTGGTTCATGGCCGCGCTGCACGACACCACCACCGACGAGCTGCGGCTATCCGACCTCGACCGCATGCCCGCCTCGCACGTGGCCTATCTCGACCGCCTGCACAACGGCCTGCGGGCCGCCTCCCGGCGGTGCGCCCAGGAGCGCATCCCCACCCTGCAGATCACCGCCGTCGAGGGCGAACCGGGCGATTCCCATCGCGAGGCGCAGCGCAACTCCATGGATTGGTCCCAGGTGCGCCCCGAATGGGGACTGTCCGGCAACGCCTACTTCATCATCGGCCGGCGGGCGCTGACCCAGGAGCTGGCCCTGGACGGGCGCGCCTTTCTCCACTCCTACGATTACCGCATCGACCCCAAGCGCCGGCTGCTGGAGACCATCCTCACCGGACCCCTGGTGGTGGGCCAGTGGATCAACATGGAGCACTACTTCTCCACCGTGGACAACGAACGCTTCGGCAGCGGCAGCAAGGTCTACCACAACGTCGCCGGACGGCTCGGGGTCATGACCGGCAACCTCAGCGACCTGCGCACGGGCCTGCCCTCCCAGACGGTGCTGGACCAGGGCCGGCCCTACCACCAACCGCTGCGCCTCATCACGGTGATCGAGGCGCCGTTGGCGCAGGCCCAGGCCGCCGTGGAGAACGTAGTTTCCGTCAAGCATCTGGTGCGCAACGGCTGGATCCGGCTGCTCGTCATCGACCCCGAAACCGGGACCGTGACCACCTATGACGACGGCCAATGGCTGCACCAGCCACTCGTCCACGCTCAGCCAACCCCCGAGGAGGCCATGCAGCATGCATAACCTCAACTTCAGCCCCTTGAAGAAGCTCGAAATCATTTTGAGCGGGGAGCACCAGGGCTTCGCCACCGACCTGCTCGACCGCGCCGGGGTGAAGGGCTACACCATCATGCACAACCTCTCGGGCAAGGGCAGCCACGGCTTCCACGAGGGCCACCTGATGTTCAACGAGGACGACGTGCTGATCATGATCATCGCCGCGGTCCCGGAAGACATGGTCGAGCCCATCCTGGAAGGGTTCGCGCCCTTCTTTAGCGAGCACTCGGGCGTGGTGTTCATCTCCGACATCCAGGTAACCCGGATGGTGAAGTTCACCGATTAGGGGGCGGGTTACCCCATCCGCTCCAATGGTCAGGCCCGGGCTGCGCGAACGGCTCAGACGGCTCTGGCAAACAGGTACACAGGGTGGGAGGAAATGCGGTAGGGAGGCGTAATTGAAGGGAAAAATCGGGGTTTACCAATCGGAAGGCGGGCCCTATAGTACCCTAAAAGTTGCACATTTTATGCCGCTTACCACTCCTTGGACTCACCAAACGCGAGGAGATAAAAATGGCTGACCAGCCTGATGAATCGGATCTGCCGCATAAGCCGCAATTCGCATCGGCCCCGGGCCAGGCCCGCAAGACCGCGACGGTGGAGGACTCGTTGGCTGCGGCGGAGGAGTTGAAGCCCATGGTTGGACAAGCGCGCCGTAAAGCCCGGGAACGGCGGGCCGCCCTTGCCAAGTGGGGCAAGATGGCCCTACCCCCGGAAGAGCGGTAGGCACTGCGGGGTCGAGGCTACCCTGGTCATTCGGTACGCCCCCGGCCTCCTTCCCCAGTAAAGGATCGGGCCACCGTTCAGGGACGGATGGTGACCGGGTCCCCCTCGCGCATGTAGCGCCACAGGGTCTCGGCGGCCTCGGGGCGCACCCGGATGCAGCCGTGGCTCTCCTTGCGGCCGATGCTGTCCGGGTCGTTGGTGGCGTGGATGGCGTAGCTCTTGCCGATGTTCAGGGCGAACTTGCCGAGCACCCCGTCGAAGCAGCGCCGCCCCGCCGCCACATCCTCGGCGTAACGGGCCTCCTCGGCCATGGAGTCGGGGATGCACCAGTCGATTCCGTCGGGCTCGTGGATACGCCAACGCACCTCGTAGTCCCCGGGCTCGGTGTAATAGCACCGCCCGCCCTCCTCTTCCGGCAGGCAGTCGTCCATGCCCAGGCCCACCTCGGTGGCATAGACCTCCCGGGCCTCGCCCGACCGATCCTCCTCCAGGACCCGCAGCTCGAAGGCGGATTTGTCCACCACGATGCGCCGCTGCTCCCCCTCGGCGAGTGGAATGTCGGGCGGCGGGCTCAGGTCGCGGGCCGCCCGCGCCGGTACCCAGAGGGAGCGCTGTGCCGGCTCCCAGCGGTCCGCGGGGAAGTGGCCGGACACCTCCAGCCACGCCCCCTGCCGCCGGCGCACGGTGAACCGGTCGCCCTCGGCCCAGGTGGCCACGGGGCGGCCCCGGGGCCGATCGCGCACCGCGACGTCCCGCTCCAGCCCGTAGGTGCGGGCGCGGATAGCCTCCGCCACGGGACGCTTGGGGCGGTACGGGCGCACGACCCGCAGGTGGTCCGCGCGCATCCAGCGGGGCTCCTCCATGGGCCGCCAACGCTCTTCGGGGAAGTGGCCGGTGACGCGCACCCAGTCCTTGAACCGGCGGCTGGAGGTGAGCAGCGTACCGGCCTCCCAGCGGGCCACCTCCGCCCCCTCGGGGCGCGCGCGCAGGGAGGCCTCCTCCCGCAGCTGGAAGGTCTTGGGTCGGGTCACCGCCGACACGGCGGGCTGGGAGGAGGCGGCGTCCAGGGCAGACGGTCCGGAGCTCGCCTCCGCCTGGGCGGGCAGCAGCGGCAACGCCACCGCCCAGGCGAGGCACACACGGGTCCACATGGCTCTTTCCATCTCCGTGCTTGTCCGGGGGTTGGGGACACGGCTATCCTAACTCCTTCCGAAAGCACGCGCATCCGTGTCCGGCCGCGGCGGTTGGCTGTCCGCTCCTTGCAACCCACCGAGGACCTCCCATGCCCCACAAGCACGCTGTCGCCGTCCTCGCCGGGATCATCGTGGGGGTGCTCGCCGGGGTCGCCATCGGCTGGCAGGGCGGGCCCGCCGTAGGGGCGGTGGCCTGGATGGGCACGGTCTTCCTGAACGCCCTGCAGATCCTGGTCATCCCCCTGGTGCTGGCGGCGGTGATCAGCGGCGTGGCCAGTGTCGGGGACATACGCCACTTCGGTGCCCTGGGCGGGGTCACGGTGGGCTACTACCTGGCCACCACCGCCATCGCCGTGCTCATCGGCCTGCTGATGGTGAACTGGATCCAGCCAGGGGCCACGGCGGGCCTGGAGGCGGCCGGGGAGCTTCCCGAGGGCATCGCCGAGCGGGGCGGCGCCGACGCCCGGGCGTTCATCGAGTCCATCCTGCCGCCCAACCTGGTGGCCGCCGCCGCGGACACCAAGCTCCTGCCCCTGATCCTCTTCGCCCTGGCCTTCGGCGTGGCCATGCTGGCGGTAGGCGAGCCGGGCCGGCCCGTGGCCGCATTCTTCCAGGGCTTCAACGAGATCCTCATGAAGCTGGTGATCTGGCTCATGTACCTGGCGCCGCTGGGCATTTTGGGGCTGGTGGCGGGCCGGCTGGGGGCGGCCGGCGGTGGCGACGCCCTGGTGGACCAGCTCACGGCCGTGGCCTGGCACGTGGTGACGGTGGTATCCGGCCTCGCCATCCACGCCGTGGTGCTGTTCGCCATCCTGTGGCTGGTGGCCGGACGCGGCCTGTCCTACCTGGCCACCATGCTGCGGGCCCTGTTCGTGGCCCTGGGCACCGCCAGCTCCTCCGCCACCCTGCCCCTGACCATGGAGGGCGTGCGGGAGAACGGCGTGGACCCCCGGGCCTCGCGCACGGTGTTGCCCCTGGGGGCCACCATCAACATGGACGGCACGGCCCTCTACGAGGCCTGCGCGGTCCTGTTCATCGCCCAGGCCTATGGACTGGACCTGACCCTGGGGCAGCAGGCTATTGTGTTCGTAACGGCCACCCTCGCCGCCATCGGCGCCGCCGGCATCCCCGAGGCGGGGCTGGTGACCATGGTCATCGTCCTCAACGCGGTGGGGCTGCCGCTGGAAGGCATTGGCCTGCTGCTGGCGGTGGACTGGCTGCTGGACCGCTTCCGCACCGCCACCAACGTCTGGGGCGACGCCGTGGGCGCCGCCGTGGTCCACCGCTTCATCGGGCGCTGGAAGCCGGCCGGGGAGGCCCCGGCCGGCTAGCTCCAGGCCGCGGGTGGGCGGCCCCTACCTTCGAGGAGAAGCGACATGTCCGACGAGCCCCGCAGCGAGCACCCCTCCGGCGAGTCGTCGGAACCGCGCGAGGCCGGCTGCGGCTTCCAGGACGCCACGGACTTGGCCACCCGGGCCGCCCGGCTGGGGCTGGAGGCCGCCGCCACGCCGCTATCCTGGCTGCCCGGGCCGGCCCGGGAGAGCCTCCGCCACAACGCGGCCAACGCCCTGCGCGGCCTGGCCGTAGGCCCCCGCATCCTCTCCGGCATCCTGGAGGAGGTGGCGCGTGAGGTGCAGGTTCCCCTGGAGGAGTCCCATCTGGGTAGCCGCCGGGAGGGGGAGCCCCGCGCCGAGGGCGGGCCCCGGGAGGAAGAAGAGCCGCGCGGCTCCACAAACACCGGGGAAGGATAAGCGCCATGCGGGTCCTGATCCTGGGAGGTGGCTACGCCGGCCTGCGCACGGCCCTGGACCTCGACGCCATGCGGGCCCGGGGACAGCTCCCCGAGGGCGTCCAGGTGGACCTGGTGGAGCGCGCCCCCTGCCACGAGGTCATCTTCTGGCTGCATCAGGTGGCCGCCGGCACCCTCGCCCCGGAGCAGGCCTGCATCGACTACGGCCGCCTGCCCCTGGAGGGGATCCAACTGCACCAGGCCACGGTGCAGGACCTCCACCCCACCCCCCGCCGGGTGGACACGGACGCCGGCCCCTTCTCCTACGACGCACTGGTGCTGGCCCTGGGCTCCGGGCCTTCTTCCCCGGACATCCCCGGGCTGGCCGAGCACGCCCACACCCTGCGCACCCACGAGGACGCCGAGAACCTGCACAACGCCCTGGAGGCGGCCTACGCACGGGCCGCGCCCCTCGCCGACGCCGCCGAGCGGCGGCGCCTGCTGACCACCGTGGTGGCCGGCGGCGGCTACACCGGCTGCCAGCTCGCCGGGGAGCTGGCCCACCGCCTGCCTGACCTCGCCGACCGTCACGGGGCCCCGCTGGACGACATCCGGCTGCTCCTGTGCGAGCCCCGCGACCGCCTGCTGCCGGAGATGGAGCCCTGCCACGGCCGGGCCGCGCGGCGCATCCTCGAGCGCAAGGGCGTGGAGGTGCGCCTGGGAGCGCCACTGGAACGGCTCTCCGAGGACACGGCGGTCCTGGGCGGCGAGGGCCTCCCCTACGGGGTGCTGGCCTGGGCCGGCGGCATCCGCGCGCCGGGCTTCCTGAAGGAGGCCGGGCTGGGCGCCAACCCCCAGGGCCGGGTCATCGTGGACGATCACCTGCGCGTCCCGGACCATCCCGACATCCTCGCCGCCGGCGACTGCGCCGTGCGGGTCGCCCCGGACGGCTCCTTATCCACCACCCCGGCCACCGCCACCGAGGCCATGAACCAGGGCCGCTATATGGCCGCCCTGCTCCGCGACCGGGCCCGCGGCCGCGCCCCGGCGGCCGCCTACGCCCCCACCCGCCTGGGCCTGCTGGTGTCCCTGGGGAACAGCGACGCGGTGGGCAACGTGGGCCCGCTCCCCGTGCAGGGCCGGGCGGCGGGCCTCCTCAAGAACGGTGCCGAGCGCACCTACCCCGACACCCTCCTCCGGCCCCACACCGAGCCGCTGCTGGACCCCGACTTCCTGCGCCCCGCCTGAAGGACTTACCGGTCTCCCGCCGCGGCGCACCCCCATCCCTTCGAAACCCGCCGGCGCGCTCGCCCCCTTCGGCATCCGCCCACCCAAAACGGCTCCTCGACGCCGCAAATGGAATTCGCATAGTCTTTGCGGAGACTGAGTGCCCGGTCTCGGGCTGTCCCTGATCCCCACGTTTTGAGGTCCCGCATGCAGAGCAAGGACATCCTCGCCCTCGGTC